>CAYJPZ010000057.1:0-20833 GCA_964372185.1 uncultured candidatus Brocadiaceae bacterium | reverse complement strand
TTCAAAGTTTTTGGTAGGAGCCAACTCCTGTTGGCGACCGGGTACTTGCTCGCCGCTGAGCATTGCCAATCGCCGTCAGGAGACGGCTCCTACCTCTGCGTGTTCGTTTTTTAAGTAGCCGAAGGCCTAATTTAATTGGAGATAGGGTATGTCGATATCTGCGGCCCAACAATATTTTAACGATGCGGAAGGGTTTAAGAAAAACGGGCTTTTGCAAGATGCCATTGAAGCTTATAAAAAGGCGATAGAGGCGGACGCTTCCTTTGTCAGCGCATACTACAACCTGGCCCTCACCTATTACCAAACACAACAACTTAGTCAGGCCATTGTTAACCTAAAAAAAGTAACGGATTTGGATCCCGGTGACGTCTCGGCCTTTAACAATCTTGGGGTGCTGTACGTTGCAATGGGCAGGCTGAATGACGCGAAAAGATGTTTTGAAAAGACCTTAGCCGTTGATGCAAATTACGAGGAAGCGCGAATCAATCTGGAAAAGGTTCAGCAAAAATTGCGAAATGCGCAATCACCAGCTTCTCCGGCACAAACGGCTGGCAAAAATAAGCTGAAAATTGGTTTTGTAAGTGTTTGGTTTGAACGGGGACAGTCCTATGTAACCAAAACCCTGCGCGATGTTCTCACGAAAGAACATGAAACCTTTGTGTTTGCGCGTACCGGTGGCGTTTATGGTCAGCCAAAGCTGGAAATTCAAGGTTGCTGGGATGTCCCCAATTTAACAACCTTTCCCCACTACCAGATTCCCCCGGACGTCCTTACCCGATGGATTCACGACAACAATCTCCGTATGATACTATTTAACGAAGAATACGATTGGAATCTGGTGGCAGCGGCAAAGGACACGGGAATACAGGTGTTAACCTACCTTGATTATTACAAAGAAGATTGGAAGCAGCACATAAGGCTTTATGATGCCGTATTATGCTCAACAAAGAGGACGTTTCATTTGGTTAAAGATATTTGTAATGCGCATTACATCGGATGGGGGGTTGATACCGACCTTTTTAGACCGGGAGAGAGCAAAGATAAAAAATATACCTTTTTCCATAACGCCGGTTGGTTAGGTATAAATTATCGTAAAATGACGCCGTCGGTTATTATTGCCTTTGATGCTGTATCCCGCTTTTTGACCGAGGCCACTCTTTTTATTCATGCGCAAGCAGAACTGGAAAAGCTTCCCCCAGAAGTGATCAATATCGTGCGTAACAACCCACGGATAACGTACCATGTTGAAACCGTCCCGGCGCCCGGTCTCTATCACAAAGGCCGTATCCTCCTCTTTCCGTCCAAGCTGGAAGGTCTGGGGCTGCCGTTGCTTGAAGGTTTGGCCTGCGGGTTGCCTGCCATTGCCACCGATGCCCCACCGATGAACGAATTCGTACGGGATGGTTATAATGGACTTCTGGTGAAGGTTGCCGCACGGTTAACCAGGCAGGACAATATCGCGTTTCCTGAAGAGATTGTTGACATGGCAGACCTGATTTTAAAAATGGAATATCTCGGTAAAAACCCCGAATTGATTCAGCAACTGCAAGCCAACGCAAGAAACAGTGTATGTGGCTATGACAAGCTGGCGGAAGGCGTAAACAGAGTGATTGAAGGGATGCTGTTGTAAAATTTGAGGAATAGCTATGAATGTTAGACATATCCTGCCCAGTTATGTCCTCAGCCTGGACGATGAACCATTCTGTCCGAATCAAAGATTGATCGACTTAGGATTGGCGTTTGCTTATCATGCTTCAAAGGTTGATCTACAGGAAATTGCCCAATTATTTCCGGCAGATACCTCCAGGTTTATCAATGTGTGGCCTGGTGAACATTATCGCCTGCTGGCCGCCATAGTGCAGGTGTTACAACCTAAACGTATTGTTGAAATCGGTACGGCTACCGGCGCAAGCTGTTTATCTATGAAAAAGTATTTACCATACGGCGGAAAAATTACAACCTATGATGTTATTCCCTGGAACAACTATCCCGGTTCAGGATTAAAAAATACTGATTTTGATTCACAATTAGAGCAAAGAGTCATTGATTTGACAAATAGAGAACAGGCGCTTCTTGAATTGGATGTACTCATGGTTGCCGACCTTATTTTCATAGATGCCGCAAAAGACGGACACATGGAACAGAAACTCTGCAATTTACTTGATAATGTACCTTTCTGCAAAAATCCCATAATCGTTTTTGACGATATTAAATTTACCAGTATGATCAAAACATGGAGAAATATTCAACACCCCAAATTAGATTTAACCTCTTTTGGGCATTGGTCAGGAACCGGACTCGTTGACTGGTGTTAATGATGAAGGAGTATCGATTTTGAATCACATTACCAATAAGAAATTTGCTGTACACGCCCTCCTTTTTGATTCACAAAGATGGATTTTAAAAATGATTGAGAACTGCGGTCCTTATGTGGAAAAGATTTATGTGGCGTATAGCGAACTCCCCTGGACCTATAACCCAGGCGCACGCAGCACCATTAAGAATACCGCAGACCCTTCAATTCTCCTGGATTCTCAATACGCCAACAAAATAGAATTAATTCGCGGCGTCTGGGAAAGGGACGAGGACCAGAGAAACGCTTGTCTTGACAGGGCAAAGGCCGACGGTATGGATTTTCTGATCATTCAAGATGCGGACGAATTTTATAAACAGCGTGATTATTCGCGAATGATTGAACAAATTGCCAATAACCCTGAGTATGATTTTTACAAAACTCCCTGGTGCATTTTCTGGAAAAGTTTCGATTACGTCCTTGAAGGTGAAAACGGTTCTACCGTAATAGGCTTTCCGGAGGTGGCCATTAACTGCAAACGCAATATAAGGTTTGTGCGTGCCAGAACTCCAAATTCACAGAATTACTTTCTCCTGGACGCCCTGTGTTACCACGGTAGTTATGTATCAACCGACGACGAGATGCACCGCAAAATTCACACGTGGGGACATGCACACCAGTTTGACCGGGATGCGTGGTATCAAAATAAATGGCTCAGGTGGACAGAAACCATGGAAAATTTACATCCCGTTTTTCCCCATGTTTTTCGGAGCGCAGTCCGATATACAGGGGTTTTGCCGGAGGTGTTGACAGGCGAAAGCGGTACGGGAGAAAAAGGAATGGTAAGCATTGTCATCCCCACCATTACGATAAGCTACCTGGCAGAATGCATTCAGTCTGTCGAAAAGAATACATTCTATCCAAATTACGAGATTATCATTGTGAATGATGGCTCTTCGGAACCGGAATTCATGGATTATCTTGCGTCAACCAAACACCGCGTCGTGCATCTGCCAAAAAATGTAGGGTTTGCCCGGGCCAACAACGAAGGCTTCAAGGCGGCAAAGGGCGATTATATAATGACGCTGAATGCCGATACCCTTGTTCATGAAAATTGGCTGACAATAATGATAAATACCCTGGAATCCAGCGAGGACGCTGTCGCCGTGGGGCCTACTGTTTTACATGCAGGCACGCATGTTATTGAAACGGGTGGATGTTTTCTTGATAAAGATAATGCTAGAATGGTTACTTCATTCCTCATGGGGAAAACGATACAGGATTACCAGCAAATTAATACTGCATATCGTGTTGACACCATTGGAGGCGTCTGCATGCTTTTCCGAAGGCATGCGCTATTTGAGGTGGATCTCTTTGATGGAAACTTTGTCAATGGTTGGGAAGACGTTGATATCTGTTTATCCCTGCGAGATAAAGGTTATAAAATTTACCACGCCCCGTCAATAATTGAACATTATGGAAGTTTTACCAGAAATAAGTTCTCTCGGGAAGAGTACTCGAAGATGATAAGGAAAAACAGGGATTACTTCATGGTAAAATTAAAAAATCACGCGTTGAGATTATCTGATACCGCAGAACGATTGGCACAAAAAAACCGGCACAATGACGCTATCAAGCACTATCTGATGGCAATTGAGACAGGTGTGGGTTTGGCACACAACTATTATAACCTTGCAGTCGCTTATCACCACAGTAACCAAACGGACGTGGCAATAAGGTGTTTTGAAAAAGTTGTCGATTTAGAGCCACAAAATGCGCCTGCTTATAACAATCTAGGGGTACTGTATTTTCTAAAAGGGTTGCGTAAAAAGGCGGAAGACTATTTTAATAAGGCTCTTAGCCTGGATGCCGGTTATGAAGAAGCCATGCAAAACCTCAAGAAGTTGCATACCCAAAAGAAAGATGAACGAGGCGAAACGTCAGACAGATAGGGAAAAAACACTAGATTCTCATATTGGAGTGTCCGGTGTCCTGTATCAAGCTTCCGGCGCCGGAAAAGTAGTTTTTCACTTTTTTAAAACGTTTACTATAGCTATGCCGAATCTAAAAGATGTTTACGAGATAACGGACGTAATAAAAGGCGCTTGCAATCCCCACGCCATTATCCTTTTCGGATCCCTGTCAAGAGGAGATACAGGAAATGATATCGATCTTTTGATCGTAACTAACAAAAGAGACGAAAAGAAGATTGCGAAATCTCTTTATCCGTTCTATCAAAAATATCCGATAGACGCCTTCGTGGTAACCAGAAAAAAACTTAAGGAGCTTTATATGAAAGGCAGCCCCTTTCTACGGCTCATCCAGAAAGAGGGGAGGTTGGTTTATATGAAAAATTTGTTAGACACGTGGAGGGACTCGGCGTATGAGGACATGAGACAGGCCAAATATCTTCTGGAAGGGGATTTTTACAAAGGGGTGTGTTATAGTTCTCAGCAATCGGCTGAAAAGATTATAAAATGGGCGCTTTTAAAAAGAGGATGGGAGCTTGAAAAAGCACACAGCATCAGGAGGTTGATTGCGATTGCAAAAGACCACGGAATTAATCTTACGTTGAGAGATGAAGACGTTGATTTTATTGACAGTATATATAAGGGTAGATATCCTGGCGAAGATGGTCTCCTCCCTTTAGGGAATCCCACAAAGAGGGACGCCAAAAAGGCATTACAAATTGCACAAAATATTACCGAACAAATAGAGGCGTATGTTGAATAATGAAGCGCTTTTGGGGGGGAACCCAGTTTGTCCATGCCTCGTTCAGGTAATGGTAAAAAGGACGAAGAAGCTGGATATCTAAAAATATTTCTCACACGAAGGCACAAAGGCACGAAGATATAACGGAAAACGAAATGGGAAAAATCGCGGTAGATAGCATTGTACACCTTCATCGGTGAACTATTAACTAAAACATCTAACGATGGTGACAAAATGCCAATAATACATCTCGTCGGCGCGCAAAAAACAAATTACCCCTGGGGTTTTGAAAACCACCTGATTTCGACCCTGGAGGGCATGGGCCATAAGGTTATCAGCACGGATTTCCGGCAGGAACGGCATAATCTCCATACCCTCTTGCAGCAGAAGGCAGACCTGGTTCTCGTTTGCAAAGGCGAATTCATTCCGTCGGAACTCATCAAATCGCTCCCTTATCCAACCGCCCTATGGTATTGCGAACAGATTGGCAATGACAATTCGATAGACTATGCAGCGATTCTTCGAAGAAATGAACTGGCATATAATGTCACGGCATTTGATTATGTGTTTTCTCATGACAGTACCAACCTGCAAATCTATCGGGACATGGGGTGCAAAAACGTCTTCTGGCTGCCTTGTGTTGCTGTAAATACCCATATCCACAAAAAACTGGATGTACCCAGGAAATTCGACGTCACCTTTGTCGGCAGCCAAACTCCCCGCCGCAAAGAGATACTCACCGCCCTGGAAAAGCGCGTTAAGGTTTTCAACCCTAACGTGTGGGATAGTAATCAATTAAACGAAATATTTAATGAATCAAAGATCGTTTTAAACATACATCTTTCCGATTTACTCAACACGGAGACGCGCATCGGCGAGGTGCTTGGCGCCGGTTCATTCCTCCTTACGGAAGAACTCTCCTGCCGGGAACTTTTTACCGATGGCAAACACCTTGTGCAATGGCATCAAGGCGACGTCGAAGGGCTTGCGGAAAAAATCTGGTATTACCTTACGAATGAAGGTGAACGGGAAGAAATCGCCGGAGAAGGCCATCGTTTTGCCGTTGAACACCACAGTTTTGAAAAAAGGATGCAGCAATTACTAGCGACCATAGATTTTAATAAGCGGGTGGATTCAAGTATGTGACTTGATTGTATAGGAATTTCAAAGTTTTTGGTAGGAGCCAACTCCTGTTGGCGACCGGGTACTTGCTCGCCGTTGGGCAGTGCCAATCGCCGTCAGGAGACGGCTCCTACCTCCGTTGTTCAAGTAGCTGAAGACCTAATTTAATAACGTATCATAAATATTATGCCAGCAGAACAGATTTGCAAAATTAAAGAACACCTTGCACGGACAGGCAAAACGCCTGGCCGCAAAGACAGACTACGCATCTTCGTGGCGGTGCATCATGTTAATTGGGAAAGATACGGATTGGTTGATGGGTGGGCGGGGATTGCCGATGTTATTCATTATGACTGGGGAAATGCCTTTGACCAGTGTGCCGTTGATTGGCATCAAAATGGCAAGCGGGTTTTTGGCAAGGAATTAATATGGCATGTTGAATTAGCCCACCGTGAAAAGCCTATCGACCTATTTTTTTCATACCTGTCAGGAAGGTGGGTCTATCCGGAGATCATACGTACTATTGGCAACATGGGAATAATAACAGTCAATATTAGCTTCGATGACATGCTAAAGTTCCTGGGATACATGGAGTCTGACAGTTTTTCTGGAAATGCTGAAATTGCACCTGAGTTTGACCTCTGTATCACCTGTCAATCAGAAAAGGACATTCATAAATACACACAGGTTGGCGCCCGGTCGCTATTTCTGCCGCCAGGCGCGAATCCACACATCTTTTCTCCCTTATCAATGCCAAGAGACATCCCTGTTTCCTTCATCGGTCAAAGTTACGGTAGGAGACCGCACATTATTGCATGGTTAAAAGATTGTGGAATTACTGTTCAAACATTTGGAAAGGGTTGGCCAACGGCTGAATTATCACATCAGGAAATGAAAATAATCTATTCCCGTTCACTTATAAATTTAGGCTTTGGCTTTATTGAGAACTCTGATTGTTTAACCGGGTTAAAAGGGAGGGATTTTGAAGTCCCCCTGATGGGAGGGCTTTATTTAACCACCTACAATCATGACCTGGCTAATTGTTTTAACGTTGGAGAGGAGATTGATTGTTGTCGGAATGAAATGGAGTTGCTTACAAAATTAAAATACTATCTAACCCACAAGGACATTGCTTTAAAAATAGGAGCAGCAGGGAGAAATCGGTGTTTACGGGATCATACCTGGACTAACCGTTTTAAAACCATTCTTAACGTTATTGGTTTTGCAAATCATGCAAAAGCTAGGTAGAATATGGGAAATGAGCTAATTTATTACATCCCCAGGTGGTTTTTTTACGACAACATTGGTGACTCTATCCTTGCCTCCGCATTGATTCTTCCAATAAAAAAGAAATTTCCAAATAGAGCGCTAACGGTGGTTTGTGATGAATTTTTATCGGAAATTTACAAAACAAATCCCCATGTGCATAATGTAAGACTGCCTTATTTTGAAGAACGGTCACACATAAATGATCCAAACTTTTGGAGGATTGCCATGGAAAGACCTAAATCGTTTTTTTCTATAGTGCCTCATTGGCATCCCGATCTTTTCAGTTTCTTAAGGCACAGCAATAACCTTCAGAATATGATTAATACCCCTGATAAAAACATAATTGTCTACAATTATTTACTTCAAAACGATTTTCACCCACTACATACTGAAGACACCCTACCGCGTATTTATCTTACAGAGAACGACACAAAAGTTGCAAGAGAGCAGATGACAATGTATACCAGTAAATACAAAGTATGCATTGTTGTTAGTGAAAGGCGACGTTCTGAGTTGAGAGATAATTGCTCACCGTTGAGATACCCGGAAGAGTCCTGGAGACAATTTGTGGGAAAACTGAAAGTGCTGCTTGGTGATGTAACTGTCTTTGAAGTTGGAAATCCAACCAATTACCATATAGGGGATTACTATGTACCACATGTGCAAAATATTCGGGAATTAGCCGCTGTTTTAAACGAAATGGATATTGGTGTGATGAGTGATGGTGGAATTCACCATATTTTCAACGCCATCGATAAAAAGTACGTATTGTTTCAAGCATACGAATGTAACGCACCAGACCTCTTTTTGATGCAGGCTAATGGGGTGTTCGACCCATTATTGCATCAGGATTGCCGTTTTCGATGCCATCTCTTTTCAAAAATATTGAATGTTGATGATGAATCAAAAAAATGCAAGTATGCCTGCTACGGGTTAGATCCGTGCAAATTGGCCGAATTCACAGTCAATACACTTTTTGAGAAAGAAAAAAATGAAAATTAATTTTATCAGTTATCTACATCCATACTATTTTTTCGGAGGTGGGGAACAATATACACGAGGCATAGTAATTGAAGGGGAAAAACGTAAGCATCTCATTAGCTTTTCCTCTATGGCGCCGAGGCTTTTCAACTATGATACGGAGGCCGATTTGGACATCGTATTTGACTTCTGGAATTGTCCCGGTCATCCCCAGTTTGATAGCCGTGTTTTACAGATCGTATTACGACGGGGAAGGTACATAACCGGACAATGCGGATATGGCAACGCCTGCTTTCTGGCTGCCCTCCCATGTAATGGGAACCGTGGGGTGGATGAACATTGTGTGATTTCCAGGGATGATTATTTTAATGCTAGGGGACTTCCTGGTCCATGGTTTGACGGAAATTGTACTATCCCTTTTGCCGAGCCTCTATTTAAAAACGCGCTTCTTAATTGTTTTTTGAGTCCTTTACATCGTGATACTTACATCAAGCTCTACGGAGAAGAAACTATGGGAAGGACATTTTTAATTAAACCCATTCTCGATTTAAACTTTTTTGTAAATAAAGGGGTTTACAGGGATATTGAGTACGCATCCTGTGGCGCAATGGGTGAGCCCAAAGGATATTTTAACGTGAGGCAAATGTTCCCCGACGGTAATGTTGTATTATTTGGGTCGCACGATTCCCAACTTGCTGGAAAAGATAAATTTGGGAACATGGCCGGGAAGATACCATACGAAGAAATGCCGCATTTTTTGAATAGGGTAAAGAATTACGTGCATTTGCCCAGATGGCCTGAGCCGAATGGATTAGTAGTCAACCAGGCAGCGCTATGCGGTTGCAATCTTATCCTTAATGAAATGGTAGGGGCTGCAAGCTGGGAATCATTAGACTTGAAAAATCCTTCTGCTTACGAGAGACCGGCTGAGGAATTTTGGGAATGTATAGAAGCTGTAAATCGAATGTAACAACAAAGTTTCAAAGAGTTCCTATTTTAACTACCGCAATAATATTTCCGGAGTAGATTGCTATGAACTATGAGGCGTATCTAATCAAAGCCCTAGACATGGCCAATTCAGGTAAAGCAGATGATGCTGTAGCTATCTATCGTCAAGCCATAGCCATTGATCCTCAACGGTCGGAGGCTTATGATGAATTAGGGATTCTTTACCGGGAACTGGGCAATCTCAGCCAGGCCATCCACTGTTTCGAAAGGGTAACAAGGCTAAAGCCTCACGATGCCTTGGCCTTCAACAATTTAGGAACAATTTACTATAAGGCGGAACTATGGAATGAAGCCATTCATTTCCTGAGACAAGCTACCATCCTTAAACCAACTTATGCAGACGCCTGGTATAATCTAGGTCGTGTCTTTCTCGAACTAGGTCACACTGACCAAACGGTTATTGCATGGTTGAATTGCTTAACCCACAAGCACGACCACAACGCCACACTCTGCGCCCTTAGGCGACTCCCCATCGACAAGATCAGGATAATCGCTACCGCCATACCTACCATATCCATCACAAGCATTACAGAAGAAATGCCGTTTACTTATTCGCAGCAATGGTATGACAAAGCATACCATATTGGTAGAATGGGCCTTGACTGGAAAAGGTTCAGTGCTTTAAATGCCCAGTGTGAACAGAGTGGCTATAGGGCTATGCGTGATCATGTGCTGGATGAAATACCTATCCCCCAAAAACGAACAGAGTGGCTTGAGGTCGGCTGTCACCATGGTCTTACTGCATATTGGGTTGCAAAAAGATTTCCCCAGGTAAAATTGCATATGTTTGATTTCAGCCAGGAATCGGTTTTGTGGTGTCAGAGACAATTTCCCTTCCCCGATAGGGCGATTATCTGGCAAGCGAGTGTTGAGTGCATCAAACTTCCCAATAACGATTTATCAGGATTTTTCGACTTTGTCAGTTGCCTTGACGTCACCGAACACTTACCACCGCTTGTCTATAAGGCAATGATAGAGGAACTATGGAGGGTGCTTAAGCCCAACGGCCACCTTATCCTTATGCAAGGTAACGCGCCAAACGTTGAACATATTCATGTATTACCCGAAAATGAATTAGTGGCCGATTTTGTGAATTTTGGCTTTGGTCTTATAAAAAATCTGTCTTACCGGCATTACCTTTTGAGAAAGAGGATTCGAAATGTACTATGTTGACTTTAATACTATTAAATACCCCTTTCCGGCATTGGCAGATGGAGGCATTGACGATCTTGTCAGAAAGAATGCTTTGCAAGAAATATACTGGAATGTTTGGGAAAAATGCTTTGATCCAGGCGATACCGTCTATGATATTGGCGCACATATAGGAACTACTTCTATACCATTTGCTATATTAGGCGGGATTGTACATGCTTTTGAGGGATCTCCGCTATGTTATAGTAGATTAGAAGAAAATTGTGCGCCTCTTAGAGCCATAAAAGTTCATAAAGTAGCGTTACATGAATTAAATAAAACATGCAATACCAAGTTTAATGATTGTATTGGCACAAAACATCCCGTGCAATATATAAAATACGTTAGGTTGGACGACTATGTATTGGAAAACAATATAAAATATCCCGATTTCATCAAAATGGATATAGAAGGGATGGAAAGTATCGTCTTAAAGACACTGGGAAGATTTATAGAAGAAGTGAGACCCATCTGGCAAATTGAAATGCACGAACATACTTATTACCGATACTCTGAGTATCCCGGATTTGTTCCCGCGAAACTAGGCGGATTTGATTTTAATACATTTAAAAAAAATAACTATAGAATATTCACTATAAACGGAGAAGAAGTAGACTCATTACACGGGACAGCCATTAACTACATAGTATGTCCTGAATCGAAACTTCATAAGTTAGAATTGCTTCAGTGGATTTAGTTAATTTTTTATGCACATTATCAAAAATACCTTCATAAATGGGAACTGCAATTGGTTGACGGCAAATAACCGCAGATTTAACTAACATGGAAAACAATCACTCTTTTGCATCGAAGGCCGTTCAACGATCTGAAAATGAAATTACGGTTAATTTGTTTGAATTCCTCAGACAAAACAATGTGATACTTGATATTAAACACCGGGGAAGGTTTTTCACCTTTTTAATTTATTCTTTATCAATGGCTATTTGTTCCGGATCCCTAAATAAAATCACAAGCGAAAGTAAAATTGTCATATATGACGAAGAAAATCACGCGCTACTCAGTAGTCGGGAATTAGGGAAAAAGATAAAGTTAAACTATGACTACTATACTCCTCATGAAGAAAATGAAAAGAACATAACTATGCCTTATTTTATGCATCCTGAAGTATACTGTTCGGGAATATGTAAAATAATCAAGGATATGAGAAATAATCAAAAGATTATACGCCTGCTTTTTGCTGGAACCTATAACGAAAAACTTTATACAGAGTCTTTTCATTTTAAAATGCTAAATAGAATACAGATTTTAGATACGATACAAGAATATTATAAAGATACCCTGGAGGTTATTAGAAATAGACCGGCTTTGGAATTATTACTTACGAAAAATTCTCTACCGGATATATTATTTATAATTTCAGAAAACACCATCAATACCATACTCAAAGGGTATATTCTGGAACCCAAAGAATTATTTTATTTTTATTCAAAGAGCAATTTTGTTTTGTGTCCGCCGGGTGTTGAAATTCCTCATTGCCATAATGTGATAGAAGCCATGTCTGTAGGGGCTATACCCGTCTTAAACTATGCAGAATTTTTTCCCCCTCCTTTGGAACACATGAAAAATTGCGTCTCTTTTAAAACAAAGGAAGAATTAGTTTTAAGAATTCACGAGATTCGACGCCTTTCTCAATTTAAAATTGATGGATTACACAAAAACGTAATTAATTATTACGAACAGTATTTAACTCCTGAAAGATTTGCAGAGCGCATAATAAATTCCCACGAAAATGAACTGATTGTTTTTGCGAACGATGAAGGGACAAGCGCAAAATATGTGGAACAAAGCCGTGATGATGTAAGTGTATAGGAATTTTTTTTCAAACGGGACTAAAAGGAAGGGACAGATGTTTGCGTAATCATACCTGGTCCAGCCGGTTTAAAACCATTCTTCAGGTTGTTGGCCTTTCTGAATCCTGTGAAACAGAGTAGATGGGAAATACCGATATGTTTAAAGTGATGACGGTCTTTGGCACCCGTCCCGAGGCCATAAAACTGGCCCCTGTAATCAAAGAATTACAGCGATACCAGGACACCATAAAAAGTATCGTTACCGTGACTGCCCAACACCGCCAGATGTTGGACAGCGTACTGGGTGTCTTTTCAATTAAGCCCAATTACGACTTGAATATCATGCGGGCAAACCAGGGCTTATCCGATATAACGTGCAAGGTATTGAAGGATATAGAGGCTATTTATGAAAGGGAAAAACCTGACCTGGTTTTAGTGCAGGGGGATACCACCACGGTTTTTGCCGCATCCCTGGCGGCCTATTACAAACAAATTCCCGTGGGTCACGTAGAGGCGGGATTGCGGTCTCACGACAAATACCACCCCTTCCCTGAGGAGGTGAACCGGTGTCTGACCAGTGTAATTGCGCGCCTTCACTTTGCGCCCACCCATGCGGCAAAGGCAAATTTATTGAACGAAGGAGTCGCTGAGTCCGCTATTTGTGTAACGGGTAATACCGTCATCGATGCCTTATTGGAAGTGGCGTCGCGTGCGTTTGCCTTTGACAACGATGCGCTCAACGGCATCAAGGGCAAGATGGTATTGATTACCGCCCACCGGCGGGAAAGCTTCGGGAAGCCATTCACCGATATGTGCAATGCCATCCTGGTATTAGCCCGGCGATACCCGGAAGTTACCTTTGTATACCCGGTACACCTCAATCCAAACGTGCGGAACACGGTGTTCCCTATCCTGGGAAACGCGCCCAATGTAATACTTATAGAGCCGTTAGAGTACGTCCCTTTCGTTCACCTTATGAAAAAGGCTTATATCATCCTAACCGATTCAGGAGGCATTCAGGAGGAAGCGCCTTCCCTGCATAAGCCGGTACTCATCCTTCGAGAAGTCACGGAACGCCCGGAAGTTGTTCACGCAGGCGGCGCAAAACTGGTGGGTACCAATCCCGATGCTATCATTGCGGAAACCTCCCGCTTACTGGAAGACGTTGAAGAATATAACCGTATGTCCCATATTCCAAACCCCTTTGGCGATGGGTGCGCAGCACAGCGCATTGTTGACTTTATCAGAAATACCTTTGTAAAAAATAAAACTACCGGAGGAATGAGTTCGCATGCTTCCAAAATACTTTCCAGACAAAATTGATAACAGTTCAAATCAGGATTTGGCGATGCATAACGATTTTAAAAGACGCGCACTGGTTTTGTTTGATGTAGCTGAGCAGTTTACACAAAAAAACCAATATAACGATGCTGTCAAACACTATCTGATGGCTATAGAAACGGATGCAACCCTTGTGAGTGCACATTATAACTTGGCCCTTGTATATAACAACACTAACCAAATAGACGCTGCAATAAGGAGTTTTGAAAAAGTTGTTGAACTGGAACCGGAAAATGCCTGTGCCTATAATAATCTTGGGGTATTGTATTATTCGAAAGGGTTTCTTCGAGAAGCGGAAGTGCATTTTAAGAAGACACTCAGTCTGAATCCAAATCACGAAGAAGCAATACAAAATCTTGAAAAGGTGCATTTGAAGCAAAGCGAGAATCAAAATTTAGAGGCAAGTCTTTTCCATTACCCAAATGAAGATTACATAGAACGAGCTTTTAACAAAGTCGAACAGTATAGTGGACAATTCGGAGGATGGGCTTTAACAAAAAATGCCATTCGTTCATTTGCAACGCAAGTTTTTAAAACTAATCCAGCGCCCCATATTATTGAATTGGGGGGAGGGTTGTCCACCTTATTTTGGGCATTTTTTATACAACCGGAAAACGTTAATGTAAAAATTTCTACCTTTGAACATCATCCTGGCTGGGGAAAGAAAATAAAAATGGCTGTTGCTCATTGCAAAGCGATAGAAATTCACTGCACTAACTTACGGCAAATTGATAATCAGGAATGGGATACCATTTTCACATTTCCAGAAAATGCAAAAACCAATTGGTCTCGGATGGGTACATTTGTGACCCAATCAGAGTTTGAAAATACCCGAATCAGAAATGCTTTCTATGACATTCCACCTCATGCTTTTCCTCCCCATGCATCAATAGATGGAATGATCGTGGATGGTCCTCATGGAAATGGCCGCTCATTAGCTTTCCCGCTGTTTTTTGATTGTTTGAAACTAAATGCCTGGATATTGATCGACGATTTTGATCATTATCCTTTTTTGGATGACCTCGCCAGAATATTTAAATTTAAAATAGTAGAGAAAAAGTTTGCAAATGATGGGAAAAGGTGGGCTTTAGTTAGAATAGACGGACAAATTAGAACATCGTAATATAAACGATGCAATAGAACAATCAATGTTAGGCCTTCGGCGACTTTTTATGCACACAGGGACACGGGCACCGTGTCCCTACTTTGAAATTCCTATACGTTTAATTAGGGACAGACGCTATTTTTTGACAAATGTGTCCCTCCTGCCTAACTTTACGATCCGGGAGGAACAATTTTTCTTTCCCGAACCTGGCAACGAAATGGAGGTAGCCTGCTTACAAGACGTTCGATTCTGTATCTGGTGTGTTCACATGATAAAAACGTGGGGGGGAAAATAATCGATTAAGAAATCTATAATTACATTAATTCCTTGTTTGACATAAGGCACACAATTGTTTTATATTTGTAAAAATGTCAGAACTATTGAATAAAGATATAAACGCAGAAGTAAAGTCCGCCCTGGAAAAGACGCAATTCCCATTCTTCGTATTGGGTGCGGTAGTCTTTGGTTCGAGAGCAAAAGGAAAGGATACTGCTTATTCAGACGTTGACCTTCTTATTGTTGCAAATGGAGTTAATCCGAAAAGACACAGGAGAGGAACGGAAATAGTTCTTATTAAACGGTGTCTTCCCGCGTTGCCTTTTGATATTCTCTTGTTAACAAGAGACGAGGTTGTCTCCAATTTTAAAAATCACAACCCCCTTTTTCTTGATATAGCAGAGGAAGGTTTGATTATCCTTGACAGGGATGGATTTCTTAACGGCCTTGTTGCTGAGACGAAAGAGTATATTGGACAAAGAGGAATAAAAAAAATTAAGAATGGATGGGAATTCCGTGTTAAGAAAGGAATTCCTACTCTCTTGTCAAAGATAAGCAACAAGGACTTTTCAGCGGCAATGCTTACCGATGGACAACGAGATTTTGATATAGGAAAAAAATTAATCGAATCTGTCTTTTATGATAAAGCTGTTTATCATTTCCAGCAAGCTATTGAAAAGTCTATCAAATCAGTCCTTATAGCAATGGGTGTTTTTCAAAAAACACATTTTGTTGGAGAAGTTCTCCGGATAACCGTAAATGAGAAAAATATTGCAGATGAGTGGAAAAAACGCCTTTTCGAGGTAGCAGAGATATCGGAAGGTATAGAGCCTGAAGTAAGCCTCAGTAGATATCCTGGTATAATAAATGACACACTTTGGTTACCGTCGAACGAATATGAAAGGGTGGATGCTGAGGAAACGATGAAAAAGGCAGGTAAGGTGTTGCAGGTTTCAAAGGAATTTACAGATGATTGGTTCTTTCCCGGATATTCTGCTGAAGACGGGTGTTAACAGGAAAGTAGCGGTTCAGCCGGTATTGAAAGAGCCAGGAAAACAAAATGAATAACGCACAAAAACCCACTATCTCCGCCTGCATGATCGTAAAGAACGAGGAAGCCCTCCTCCCTGCCTGCCTGAACAGCATCAAAAATGCCGTTGACGAAATTATCATCGTTGACACGGGTTCTACGGACAACACCGTCGCTATTGCCAAAAAATTTGGGGCGCGTGTTTATCATCATGCATGGAACAACAGCTTCAGCGAGGCACGGACTCATGCCCTGGGTTATGCAACCGGAGACTGGATTCTCCAGATCGACGCGGACGAAGAACTCGAACAGGCGGATATACCCGCACTGCGGCAGGCCATCAATAACCCCCGCTATAACGGCGTTGCCGTAGCCATTCTCAGCACGATCAACGACAACCTCCACAAATTTTACAATATCCGCGTATTCAGGCGAGGCAAGGCCTTTTACCAGGACATTATCCACGAGCAAATTATGGTGGAAGGCGAGCGCTTGTCGACGGAAATAAGGCTTTATCATCATGGCTACAACCTTGACAGAGAAAAGATGCGGCGAAAGTGGGAACTGACCACGTGTTTACTCAAAAAACAAATATCACAGGACAAATACAATGGCTTTGCATGGTTTAACCTTATCAGAAACTTCCGTACCCAGGAGCTATTTCATGACGGCATTAAGGCGGGCGAGGAAGCGCTCAAGCTCATAAACCCCGACAACAATTTGCGCCACTACACGATGATTATGTATGAAACCGCCAATTGCTACCTCCACGCGGATGCCCCTGCAAAGGCAAGGGAATTGTGCAATGCTGCTTTATCGACGCTATCGAAACGAGGCGATACCCCGGAAAATATAGATATCGTGTTCACCCTTGCCTGTTCTCATCTCAAGGAAGGCGCTTACCAATTGGCAATCAATTGCTTTGACAGGTATTTAACCTTGCGGGAATGGTATCTCAGAAACATGCACACAACCTCTCTTATGATTGATACGCTGGGGTATGATTATGCCGCACACAACGGTTTAGGTTATTGCTTTGAACAGTTAGGGCAGACACAAACAGCGATAAGCCACCTGCAAAGGGCCATAGCGCTAAACCCAAAAGAGCTTACTGCGTACAAAAACTTGTCGCTTTGCTACCGTAACCTTAAAAATTATACCGACGCCGTTAACGTCCTCTTAAAAACAATCCCGGAAGATATTGCAGACAACGACGTGTTGCTGAAGGTGGGAGAATTGTATATAATACAAGAGGCCTGCGAAAAGGCGATACCGTTTCTTGAGGCGTTTTTAAAGAGACGTCCTGATGATAAGGGCGCTTTGCTGATGATTGCCCGGTGTTATGAACGGTTAGGCCACGTCGAAGCCGCCATGCTCGGCTACAAGGCCGCGATGGAAAGTCATTGACTGGAAACAAAAACGTCGGAGATGTGACCAGCCACTGTCCCACGACGGAGCGTGGTGTAGGGACACGGTGCCCGTGTCCCCACGTATGAACACAAATAAGCCGCCGAAGTCCCAATTTAAGTGAGATAGGTAAAAAATGCCTACGATAGAACAACCGGTTGCACAAAAGAGCGGCAGACCCACGATCTCCGTCTGCATGATCGTTAAGAACGAAGAGAAATTTCTCGCCCAGTGTTTAAAAAGCGTCAAAGACGCAACGGATGAGATTATTATCGTTGATACCGGTTCTACGGATAAAACGGTTGAGATTGCGCAATCCTTCGGGGCAAAGGTATATCATCACCCCTGGCGCAACAGCTTCAGCGAGGCGCGAAACCACTCCTTACGGTACGCAACGTGTGACTGGATACTGCAAATCGACGCAGATGAAGCGCTTGAGCAATCGGACGTCCCCCGCCTGCATACATTAATTCAGACAAATTCACACAATGTCATATACGTTGCCATTTACAGCGACCTTCCCGGCGGCCAGGCAAAACACTACTTTCCCAGGATATTTCGCAGGGGGAAGGCGTGCTTCCAGGGTACCGTGCACAATCAACTGGCATTCGAAGGTAGTGCGCTCCAATCCGAGATAATATTTTATCATTACGGCTATAATTTACCGCAAACCGAGATGCAGAAAAAATATAAAAGGACCGGCGACCTGCTGCGAGAACAAGTCGCCCGGGAACCGGACAATATCTTTGCCCTGGCAAATCTTATCCGGAATTATAGAAATGAGTACGACTTTGACAAGGTGATTGAATTGGGAGAAAAGGGGTTAAGCATGTCCGTGCCGCAAACGGACGCTATCTCCAGGGGGCAAAGGCAAAAAATTTCCATCGACCTTGCGCACGCCTTTTTAAATAAGAACCTGACGGACAGGGCGGAGGCGATTTGCAGGCAATCGCTCGACGAAAATCCACATCATTTTGACATGTTATTGGTATTGGGGGAGACCTTCTTCAAAAAAGGAGAAATCCACAACGCCCTGAACTATTTTAAAAAATATCTTATCGAAAAAGAAAAAGAGAACAAAAACCCTGCCTTCAATCTGCTTGCGTCCGATTTCTATTCTTACGAACACTGCGCCTATAATCACGCGGGTGAATGTTACAAACGCCTGGGGCTTATCAATGAAGCCGAGGCCGCTTACAAGAAGGCGCTTGAACTCAGCAACAAAGAACCCTTGTACTATACCAATCTCGCCTATCTCTATCTATCGCAGGACAGGTTCGGCGACGCAGAAAACATCCTGAACCTTGCAATCGAAAGGGACATAGCCCCCTATCAAATATACCTCCTGTTGGGTAAAATATACGCCACGCAGAAGAGAAACGAAGCTGCTATTGCCGCCATGAGGCGCTCAATAGAAGCGAACCCTGAGAAAGACGCCTTTACCTATACCTACATTATAAACCTGCTCATACAGACAAACCAACTCAAGGAGGCTGCGGACACGCTGGACGTAATTACCCCTTACTATCCGGCCCACCTGGGGCTTCAATGCCTGCGGGAAAAAATCACATACAAAAACGGTGACCGGGAAGGCCCCGTGGACTTTATTTTGAACGCCCTCCGGTCAAACACGCTCGAAGGAGACGCCTGCCTTGACGTCAGCGACCTCTGCATGGAAATGGAGGAATACACTTTGGCCATAGAAGCGTTGGAAAAAAATCTCAAAACCACTGCAACCCCCAGCGCAATGGCCGTCGCCAACATGGCGGCCTGTTATGCCAAATTGGGTAAACTGGAACCGGCGCTCTACGGATTTAAAGCCGCCTTACAAATTGACCCGTCCTGTAATTTTGCCTTACAAAACCTTGCAATTCTGGAGAAAAAAATGCCCATGTAACGTTGATGTAAGGCGACCCTTTAGGGTTGCACCCATGGTATGTATTCACACAGTTACAAGGCTAAAGCCTTGTCCTACGTACAATTAAAAATATCAAATAATAACATCTTTACTACTTTAGGCAAACTGTTTATCATTTTAAACAAGCAAAAAAAATGGCAAAAGACAAGCAAGCAGCACAATATGATTCACCGTGGAAGCAGGCAATCGAAGGCTATTTTCCTGATTTTATGAGTTTCTTTTTTTCTGACATTTACGATGAAATTGATTGGAATAAAGAGCCTGTATTCATGGACAACGCCCTGGAGAAAGTCACCAGAGACGCTGAGATTGGCAGTCGGTGCGCGGACAAGTTGGTCAAGGTTTGGCTAAAAACCGGGAAATTGGCTTGGGTTCTCATTCACATCGAAGTCCAGGCGTATCGGGAAACCAATTTTTCTGAAAGGATTTACGTTTATCGACACCGAATTTGGGAAAAACACAAAGTTGATGTTGCCAGTTTGGTCATTTTGTGCGATGACGAAGAAAACTACAGACCCAACAAGTATAAAAAGGGAATTTGGGGCTGCGAGCTGAATTTTACCTTTCCAATTGTCAAGCTATTGGATTTCGCAGGAAATTGGGCTAAAATGGAGAATAACGGCAACCCATTTGCCATTGTTGTCATGGCTCAACTAAAGGCCAAGGAAATAAAGGATGGCCGACAACGGAAATACTGGAAATCCCGTTTGACCAGGATGTTGTATGAACGAGGCTATGAGAAACAGGATATTGTAGATCTGTATTGTTTTATCGATTGGTTGTTGGTTTTGCCGGAAGATTTAGAAGAAGAATTTATCCGGGAACTGTGTGAGTATGAAAAGGAGAAGACTATGCAATATGTATCGAGTATTGAGCGGATAGGATTCAAAAAAGGTAAGCAGCAAGGTATGCAACATGGTATGCAGCAAGGTAAGCGGCAAGGTATGCAGCAAGGAGAATCAACAATGCTGGTTCGGCAGATGGAAAGAAAGTTCGGCCAAGTCAGCGAAAAAGTAAAACAAAAAATTGCAGCGGCGGATAGCGACACCCTTCTCGAATGGGGAGAAAAAATCTTAAGCGCCCCCACTATAGATGATGTTTTTCATTGAACTGTGCTGGCTTAGGGTGTTGGCAGTTACTAAATCACCGTGTAACACATCGCTCGTAGTGGGTAATATTAATTTAATGTAGAGGGCTTTCAATGCCGTTGTGGGGGCGAAGCATTTGCCAACTTTGGTATGAATACATCATCGTGTAAGCAAGCCTATGCTTCGCCCCTACGTGCGTCCGCAATACAAAAGCCGCCGAAGGCTTAAATGTATGTATTAGGAAATTCAAAGTTAGGCCTGAAAGGCCGACAGGATATAGC
>CAYJPZ010000056.1:9494-21164 GCA_964372185.1 uncultured candidatus Brocadiaceae bacterium | reverse complement strand
GTGCAATAGAAGTACACCGTGTCCTTGGAGGACCGGGTCTGCTGGAATCTGTCTACGAAGAGGCATTGGTCTTCGAGCTTGAACAACGAGGACTGAATATTCAACGGCAGGTATTCGTACCGATAATCTATAAAGGGAATACTCTGTCCAGCCCATTAGGTATGGATGTGCTGATAGATGATAAAGTCATTGTTGAGTGCAAAGCCATAATTACTTATAATACTATATTCGAGACACAACTGTTAACTTATCTGCGATTGACCGGAATGAAACTGGGGCTGGTAATCAACTTCGGAGAGACACTTGTTTCCAAAGGCATACATCGTGTCGTTAACGGTTTGTAGTCAACAATGAAAGCAAAAGCGTCAGGACACTAAGACAATAAGAAAACCTGTTTAACGCAAAGACGCCAGGGCGCAAAGAATGCAAAGTATTTTAGGGTTAAGCCTGAAACCAAAAATAGATTATCTTTGCGACTTTGCATTAAATAGGAGTTTAGATGAAAAAGATCAAAGTAATGACTGTTGTAGGTACCAAGCTGGAAATTATCAGATTGTCACGGGTAATTGCAAAATTAGATACAAATCGATAACAGCCTTTTTTGGTCTTATAGTATTTATATTGTTATACTTATGATATATTTGAATTTGAACGTTTGGACAGCAGTGAAACTAAATATATCGCACTACACTTAAAGGAGTTTTGGAATGACTGACATCAGATTGATTTCCAAACGAGATCGTCAAATAAAGCCATTGGTGGAAGCAGCGCTGGCAAATGAATTGCGCCTATTGGAAACAGGCATAAGGCAAACTAAAGAAAGGCTACAGGAATTTGAGAAGAAATATCAGATGCTCACGCAAGATTTTATCTTTCGCTATGACAATACTGGCCACCACAAAAATTTAAATCTATCAACATATCCTCATCACAAACACGAAGGATGTGCTAACAATGTCGTGCCCTCGGTAACCAAAGATTTAGCCAATGTCCTTAAAGAAATTGAATCACTTATCAAATATTAAATGATATGTTTCAAATGCAAAA
Source organism: uncultured candidatus Brocadiaceae bacterium (assembly GCA_964372185.1). Lineage (GTDB taxonomy): Bacteria > Planctomycetota > Brocadiia > Brocadiales > Brocadiaceae > JACVXV01. Next base: position 20,117 of record CAYJPZ010000056.1, on the reverse strand, counting down.
CATTCATTGGTTTATCTTTACCAATGAGTCAAGTTTTGAAAAGAGCTACCGGAACCACAGATTTCACAGCGCGGCCTTTGGCCGCGCTGTGAAATCTGTGGTTCCGGGCATTTTTTAATCAGTCTGAGGCCGTGCCTCGCTAATAATTGAGATTTTAGAGGTAGACTTGAAAAACAAAACAAAAAGATTTCTTTGCGACTTTGCACCCTTGCGACTTTGCGTTAAAATAGGAGCTTAGATGAAAAAGATCAAAGTAATGACTGTTGTAGGTACCAGACCAGAAATTATTAGGTTGTCACGGGTGATGGCAAAATTGGATAAATGCGCTGACCATATTTTAGTTCATACCGGGCAAAATTATGATTATGAGCTGAACGAGATATTCTTTAAGGACCTCGATATCAGAAAGCCGGACTATTTTCTCGATGCTGCCGGCACTAATGCTGCTGAAACCATAGGGAACACAATTAGTAAAGTAGACCCAGTGCTGGCAAAAGAGGACCCTGAGGCGTTTCTTGTTCTTGGGGATACAAACAGTTGTCTCGCCGCAATCCCGGCAAAACGAAGGAAGATACCAGTCTTCCACATGGAGGCAGGGAACCGGTGTTTTGATCAGAGGGTGCCGGAGGAAATAAACCGGAAGATCGTTGACCATATCAGCGACATTAATTTGACTTACAGCGACATAGCCCGTGAATATCTTCTGCGTGAAGGAATCGCCCCTGATCGCATTATAAAGACCGGGAGCCCCATGTTTGAGGTCTTGGCGTACTATCGTAAAAAGATTGATGTTTCCAATATTCTCGGCGAGCTAAAACTTACTGAACAGGATTACTTTGTGGTGAGTGCCCATCGTGAGGAAAATATCGAGCCAGAAGTAAATGTGTTCAAACTTGTAAAAATTCTGAACACCATTGCTGAAAATTATGGAAAGAGGGTAATCGTGTCAACACATCCGAGGACACGCAAGAGGGTCGAGAGTTTAGGTATTCACTTTCACGAAAAGGTTGAACTTTTGAAACCACTTGGGTTTACCGATTATGTCCACCTGCAGATGCATGCGCAGGCCGTTCTTTCCGACAGCGGGACGATTAATGAAGAGTCGTCTATTTTGAACTTTCCTGCCCTTAACATTCGGGAGGCGCATGAGCGGCCTGAGGGGATGGAGGAGGCTGCGGTGATGATGATCGGTCTGGAACTGGAGCGGGTCGTGCAGGGGCTTGAGGTTCTCAGGATGCAACCACGCGGCAATAATCGGATGCTGCGTCAGGTTGCAGACTACGGCATGCCAAATGTGTCAGAAAAGGTTCTGCGGATTATTATTAGTTACACGGATTATATAAACCGAAACGTTTGGAAAAAACAGTTATGAATTTTGGGTTGTGGATTCATAATTTTAATCTATAATCAGGAATTAAAAAATAGTGCATATTCTTATCATTACGCAGTATTTCTGGCCGGAAAATTTTCGTATTAATGATTTAGCATCAGGTCTTGTTGAACGTGGCAATAGAGTAACCGTCCTAACTGGAATTCCAAACTATCCTGAAGGTCATTTTTTTCCTGGGTACGGAGTGTTTAAAAGAACGCGAGAGGAATACAAGGGAATGAGTATTGTAAGGATACCGGTTATTCCACGCGGCAAGGGAGGCTCTCTGCGATTAATCGTCAATTATTTCTCTTATACGATGAGTGCATGTCTGCTGGCACCTTTTTTACTCCGTTCCCATTTTGATGTGATTTTTTTCACCCTTTCTCCGCTGACTGAGGGTATACCCGCACTTTTACTGAAGAAAATAAAGAGGGTGCCGATTATGTTTTTGGTCCAGGACCTCTGGCCGGAAAGCCTTTCTGCTACAGGCGTTGTTACTCATTCTTTTGCATTGAAAATAGTGGAAAAACTTATGCGTCTCCTCTATAAAGGTTGTGATCGTATTCTCGTTCAATCTCGATCCTTCATCTCACCAATCGAGGGAAGGGGCGCTGATAAAGAACGTATTGCCTACTTTCCTAATTATGCTGAGGAGTTATATTCTCCGGTACAAGTGAGATCGGATGCTCCAGAAAGGGCGATAATTCCCAAAGGGTTTATCGTAATGTTTGCAGGTAACATCGGATCGGCACAAGATTTTCCAACTATACTAAGGGCTGCGGAAAGACTAAAATTTTTAACGGATATTCAGTGGGTGATTATTGGAGATGGCAGAATGCGTCCCTGGGTAGAAGCACAGGTTCGAGAGAGGAGGCTTGAAAAATGTGTACATCTGATCGGAAGGTATCCGTTAGAAACGATGCCTTGTTTCTTTTCGCTCGCCGATGTTCTGCTTGTTACTCTTAAAAATGAGCCGATATTTTGCTTTACGGTACCTGGGAAGGTTCTGTCGTACATGGCGTGCGCGAGGCCTATTGTGGCTGCTATCAATGGGGAAGTAACCAGGATTATAGAAGAATCGAGTGCTGGTATCGCGTGTGCCGCCGAGAATCCTGAAGCGCTTGCCGACTCAATCCTGAAGATGCATGGAATGACCGACACAGAACGTCTTAAGATGGGACAGAAGGGGCGGATGTATTTTGAGATGAACTTTGAAAGGAATCGTCTTATAGATGTCTTGAACGGATGGATGCACGAGATGGTCTGAGGAAACCTGCTGTGGTCATCTTGATTTTTGGGTAAGATGGCATAATGGGTCATCGACTTTGCCATCATCTGGGATATCGTCAAAGTTCAGGACTGTAGATGATTATAATGTGGGAAATGTTTCCCAAAAAGTGTTACGTGTCATCGTGGGCTATACCAGTTACGTGACAGGTGACAATCTCGACAGGGATTGATAAAGAGGGAAATTTATAAGTAATGAAGATTTTTTTTATAATACCGCCGAATATTCACTACATCGAGCCATATGCCTTTGTAAAGGCGGACAAGAGCAATACGGTGCGCCCATATTTAGGGCTGCTGTATGTTGCTGCAGCTTTACGAAAATCGCTGGGTATTGAAGCGCGGATTGTCGATTCGAATGCTGATGGGCTGACCATTGAGGATATCGGGGAAATTATAAGACGGGAAACTCCTGATTTGATAGGATTTAGCGTTCTCACGTTCAACCTGCTGAATTGCATGGAAGTGAGCAGGTTAATCAGGACATACAGCCCGGCGACGAAAATCTGTTACGGGGGATGGCATCCGACTTTATATCCCCGTGAAACACTGGAGATAGGATGTGCTGACTTTATCGTGATTGGGGAGGGAGAGGCCAGTTTTAAGGAACTGGTGAAGGTATTGCAAAAAAAACAATGTCCAAACGAGGATGACCTCGGGAACATACGAGGTATCGGGTTTAGAACGGAAAAGGGGGAGGTTCGAATCACACCACCCAGAGAGGCATTACGGAATCTCGATGAATTGCCTTTCCCTGCCTACGATCTGATGGACACGCGCAAGTACTCCAATCTTCTGGCGATCACCGGACAGTCTGTGGTTATCATGACTTCACGTGGTTGTCCCCAGCGGTGTGCTTTCTGCGATATGCGAAAAACTATGTACCGTTTCCGCAGGCCGGCTAATATCATGGAAGAGATCATCTATTGGACACAACGAGGAGTAAGGGAGTTTTTTATTCAGGACGACAACTTTACGATAAACCGCACGCGGACAATTGAATTTTGTAAGCTCCTCATCGAGGCAGATCTGGGTATTGCATATAAGATCAGTTCGCGGGTGGATTATCTCGACGACGAAATAATGGGCTACCTGAAAAGATCGGGATGCTACAGGATATATTTCGGGGTGGAGTCCGGTTCGCAGCGAGTGATCAATTATCTGGAAAAGGGGATCACCGTCGATCAGACCAGGGAAGTTTTCCGCATTGCGCGAAAGTATGGGATTGACCGCTGCGCATACATTATGATCGGTTGCCCTTCGGAAGAGAAAACGGATATTGAGATGACGTTGCGTTTGGTGAAGGATATCCGGCCTGACCACCTCCACTGTTCGATCTGTACACCCATGCCCAAGACCTACCTATACCAGAAATTGTTGAACGAAGGGCTGATTACGCATGACTACTGGCTTGAGTTTGCCAGGAACCCCGATCCCTCTTTTCGGACCCCTTTTATTAATCAGTTCTTTAGTTCTGAAGAACTCAGAAACATGCAGGATTCCATCCAGCGGCAGTTCTATATGGATCCCCGTGTAATCCTTCGGGAAATTAGGAAGACACGGGACATCAAACAATTTCTGGCAAAGGCAATGATGGCCTTCAGGGTGATCTTCCGATGAGAGCGTCGTGGCTGGAGGTAAAGGCATGATAGATACCTGTCTCAGAAGAATTCTCGTAACGGGGTCGAGCGGTTTTGTCGGGCGAGCATTATGTACATGGCTCCTTGCTGATGGTTTTCTGGTGCGGGGCGTTGTACGGGAATTATCGCGGGGAATAAGTTTACCCAAAAGCATGGAAATTGTCCCGGTTGGTTTCATAGGGCCGGATACTGACTGGACGCATATTATAAGTGGTGTCGATTCCGTGATTCACCTTGCCGCCCGCGTCCATATTATGCAGGACACCACTGCATATCCTTTGCAGGAATTTCGCAAGGTTAACCTTTATGGGACTGAACGCTTGGCACGGCAGGCTGCACAAGCTGGTGTGAAGCGGTTCGTTTTCATGAGCACTATTGGAGTAAACGGCAATACGTCTGGTAGCAGAGCTTTTACCGAGAGCAATAATTATAGACCGCATAATCCATATTCTGTTTCTAAGCTCGAAGCAGAGATAGGGTTGAGAGAGATAAGTGCAAAAACCGGAATGGAAGTGGTAGTTGTCAGATCTCCCCTCGTTTACGGTCCTGGTAATCCAGGAAATTTCCTTTCCCTTCTTCGTATCATTGCTAAAGGAATTCCGCTACCTTTATCTTCCGTCTGCAATTTAAAGAGCTTTCTGTATGTGGAGAACCTGGCTAGCGCCTTGGTCTGTTGCGCAATCCATCCAAATGCCGCTGGACAGACTTATCTGGTGAGTGACGATGAGGATATCTCCACTCCGGATTTGATACGGAGATTGGCCGCTGCATTAGGTCGACCTGCAAGGTTGCTTCCCTTTCCGCCTTCTTTGATGCGATTTGCCGGGAAGCTTTTCGGTAAATCAGATGCTGTAGAGCGGCTTGTCGGTTCATTGACAATCGACAGTTCAAAGATATGGAGGGAACTTGGATGGAAACCGCCTTACACAATGGAGCAAGGGCTGAAGGAAACAGCGGAATGGTTTAAAAACAGATAACGATGATAATGCACATAAAATGGATTTTAATTATACAGCAGCCAATTTTGAATGGATCTAAAAGGAAAGTACAATGAAAATACTCAATGAGATGTTACTGCAGAAACTTTCCGATCAGGCTAAACAGAATCCACGCTTGCGGCAGAACTTCAACCTTCATAACAGTTACGACGACCATTCTCAGCGACTGCTAAACGCCATGGAGCCAGGCTCCTATATCCGTCCCCATCGGCATCTTGCTGCTCCAAAACCAGAAGGGTTTATTGCTGTCCGTGGGCGACTGGCCCTTCTGACCTTCGACGAGCGTGGCAAGGTTGAGCAGGTTGTACTATTTGGTCACAAACAACCTGTTTTCGGCCTTGATCTTCCATCCGGAGCCTGGCACACCGTAGTGAGTCTGGAGGAAGGTTCTGTTTTTTATGAAACCAAGCCAGGACCGTACAATCCGATCAATCAGGAGGATTTAGCTCCCTGGGCCCCCGAAGAGGGGAGTTTTATGGCAGGAGGTTATCTTGAAAACCTTAAGCGGATTGCCGTTGCCCAAACTGAAAAGGTTTGTTGATTGAAAAAATCTTGCGGATCGGGTTATTGTGAAGCGTATATTTGATTTTATCGTATCTTTGTTTCTTCTGGGAATATGGAGTTTTCCCATGTTGATTATTGCCCTGGTGGTGAAGGCAACTTCCCAAGGACCAGCGTTGTACTGGTCTAATAGAGTGGGGAAAAGTAATACTATTTTCAAGATGCCTAAATTTCGTACCATGAAAATCAATACTCCGGCAGTGGCGACTCATCTCCTGAAAAATCCCGACCAATGCCTGACTCCTATCGGGAAGTTTTTGCGTAAATCGAGTCTCGATGAATTACCCCAGCTTTTTAGCATTCTAAAAGGGGACATGAGTTTTGTGGGCCCCCGGCCTGCGTTGTTCAATCAAGATGATCTTATGGAATTCAGGACGCAAAAAGGGGTTCATGTTCTTTCCCCAGGCCTTACCGGCTGGGCTCAGATAAACGGCAGGGATGAGTTGCCTATACCTGTTAAAGTTAAGTATGACGAGTATTACATGATGAATCAATCCTTTTTTTTCGATCTCAAGATCATCCTTCTTACTGTGCTCAAGGTTGTAAGGCGAGAAGGGGTAAGTCACTAAAGATTTGAGTATGTGTCTAAGTGAATCCCGCCCAGTCTGGATGCCGATGCATATCCAGCCTGTTTTTAAGGGATGTTCCATGCGCGGCGGAAGCGTATGTGAAGACTTATTTAATAGAGGTCTTTGTCTGCCATCAGGTACTGCCATGACCGAAGAGGATTTGAGCAGAATCGTTGGGGCAATAAGACGCCTTTATGCGTCAAAATAAAACAGACCTATGCATTGGGTCTGCCTGCAAAGTTGTTTCCCTTTCCACCTTCTCTGATGCGATTTGCCGGGAAGCTTTTTGGTAAATCTGATGCTGTCGATCAGCTTATCAATCCATTGACAATCGACAGTTCAAAGATACGACGGGAACTTGGATGGGAGCCGCCTTATACCATGGAACAAGGGCTGAAGGAAACGGGGGGGAATGGTTTAAGGAGAAGTTATGAGTTTTGGGTTGGACTGCGTAGGGCAGCGGATGGAGACTTATGGCTGACCAGTCTGCAATGCCGTCATCGTCTTTTGGTTTGACATTGCACCGCAGTTCATATTAGAATCAGAAATTAGGAGGCAACGAATATGTCATCGCCAATCACTATAAAGTTATCGGATAAGTTGGAAAAAGAATTAAACGCCGCGGTAAAGGCAGAAAAAATATCGAAAGATGAGATCGTCAAGGATGCCCTCGCTCGCTACCTGGCAATAAAGCATTTTCACCAGATAAGAAAAAAAGTATTGCCTTTTGCTGAAGCGCAAGGATTATTAACTGATGAGGACGTATTCCAGGCCATATCACGAGGATCGTTCTGGACACCAACGTCATCATCGCCGTCCTTGCAACAAGGGATTTATGCGCTGATGTGTTGGAGCTTTGTCTTTCGGGTCACACCCTTATAACCAGCGAATTTATCCTGTCGGAAACCAGGGAAAAGTTGTCAGAAAAACTTCACTTACCTGAGAGCGTCATTCACGACATTATCTCCTATCTACAAGACAATTCCGAAATTGTTGTGCCTGTGCGAATCGCCGAATCCATTTGCCGCGATAAAGATGATGTCAAGATAATAGGCACTGCCGTCAGCGGGAAAGCAAACTTCATTATCACCGGCGATGAAGATTTACTGGTTTTAATAAACCATGAGCAGGTCAAGATAATGACCCCGAGGGCGTTCTGGGAATTTCTCCGACAATTAAAACCATAAACATAATGAGGAATCTTTGCCGGCTCTTCGTGAAGCGATCCTCGCGGCTTATCGGTTCACTGACAATCGACAGTTCAAAGATACAGAGAGAACTTGGGTGGAAACCGCCTTACACCATGGAGCAAGGTTTGAAGGAAACGGCGGAATGGTTTAAGGAAAAGCATGCTCACGCAAAGTCACAGAGGCGCTAAGAGTGGCAAAAACATAAAAGCTTTTTTTGGGGTAAAAACTTGGCGCATAAACCCCAATTGTTCCCTGGTTATCTGTATCAAATGGTAGCAATTCTTTTCAGTCCTGCATAAGATATGAAAATGGCTTTTTTCTTGACGACACCCTCAAGCAATGGTATACATTAATTAAGTTATGTATACGGATATGCCTTTATGAATATAATAGTTGCAGATAGCTGCGCATTAATACTTCTTGCAAAATGCGGCATGCTGGAGCTTCTTGCAGGAGCAATCCCCGTAATTATGCCGGAGGGTGTTTATAAAGAGGTCGTGAATAAGGAATTGCTAAAGAAATATGCTGATGCCGCTGTTATATCTGACCTTGTTTCACAGAAACTGATTAAGGTTGTACCGGTAAAGCGCAAGTCTTTTAGAATTCCTATCTCTATGGATAAGGGCGAAATAGAGGCCTTGGTCTTGGCGAGTCAAACGGCTACCCCTATAGTGGCAACTGATGACAGGAAGGCGATAAAGGCGTGCCGGTACCTTAAAATACCTTTTATCATTTCTCCAAAAATTGCGATCGAACTATACCGCATGGGCAAGATTGATTTTGAAAGAGTGAAATCAGGGGTTGAAAAGATGAAGATAATAGGGAGATATTCTCCAGACATCATTGCAGAGTCGTTGCTTGAATTGGAGGTAATCAGAAATGCTAAAAATAGCCACAGTCAGGGTTCCTGAAGACTTTCTTGAGGATCTGTCAAACTTTGTTAAGGAGATGAAGCTTGATAAATCATCGTATCTTAGGGATATCTTAAAAAAAGGGTTCGATGAGGACCGCCAGGAAAGGCTGCTTTTGAGATATTTAAATGGCGAGCTTTCTGTTGGAGAGGTTTGTAATATGCTGAACAAGTCTCCCTGGGATTTTTTCGATTTGCTGAAAAAAAAGAATCTAAATCTCAATGTGGAACTTGAAGATTGGTTGGATTCAGCCGGAATCTTGTATTAATGCGGATAATGAAATACCGTTTCTCGCGCAAACGGCTCGAAGGTGAGAAGGTGGAGATTGTCATTCCAGATGAGATACTGCATGCAACCCACATGTCTGAGGATGAAGTAAAGCAGGAATTGGCTGTTTTGCTCTTCCAGAAAGATAAAATTACCATAGGACAGGCGAGCTGGTTGGCAGGGATGAGCCAGCTACAGTTCCAGCATCTTTTGGCAAGTCGCAATATACCTGTACACTATGATGTGGCAGAATTCGAGACAGATTTAAAGACATTGCGCGAGATGGGCAGGATATGATCGTGGTCAGCAACACATCCCCAATTATCAATCTGGCCTGTATCGGGCAGTTGGATATTTTGCGGCAACTCTACGGGTCTGTTGCTATCCCGGAATCTGTCTATCATGAAATTGCGGTAACGGGTTCAGGGGGGGGCTGGTTCGTGGGAAGTACAGGCACTGGGTTGGATCGAAACGAAAAAGACTACGAGCCGCCTGCAGGCTGCGGCTCTTCAGATTGAGTTAGACAAGGGCGAGGCTGAGGCCATTGTTCTCGCACTCGAACTTAATGCGGAACTGCTTCTGCTTGATGAACGCCGGGGTAGAACGGTTGCATCGCGGCTGGTTTTAATAAACCATGGGCAGGTCAAATTCGGCCTTTCGGCGACTTTTTTTCGCTGTAGAGCGAAGAACCTCTTCGCTCTACAAGCCGCATAAATAAAACGAAAATTCCTTTTTAAAAAATAATGAATTAAATTATGTTGTTATATGCCCTGTTATCCATTTTTCTCAGCGCCGTTTGCTCCTTTGTTATCTCAAAATATGGGAACAAAATTGCTTTTATGGATAATCCCAACGAACGAAGCTCGCATTCAACGCCAACTCCCAGGGGGGGAGGCCTTGGGATGTTGCTGGCATTTGTAGTTGTTGGTTTTTTATTCATAAAAAACAATGCAATTGTTTCTATTGTTGGTTGCGCCGGAATACTCGGCCTTCTTGAGGACCGTTTTACCTTCTCGTCTAAATTGCGTTTGTTTATTCAAATTATCCTTTCAATTTTAGCAATAGTTTTCATTTATAATTCACCTTCTGCTGTTTCAACGGTATTCCTGTGTCTTATTATGTTTTTATACCTGTTTTATGCAGATGCAATTGTTACTATCTATTGTAGATGGCGGAATGGAGAAAATTTATTGCAGTCGCATCGGTGCCATTTATATCAGTATATGTGCAATGAGCTGGCAATACCACATTGGAAGGTTTCCTCTCTTTATGCTATGGTTCAATTAATCTTGGGAATTTTATCTTTGTTCGCTTATAGCAAAGGATTGATTTTTCAATTTACTATTCTGGGGATTTTTATAATATCTTTTATTGGTATTTATAGGGTTGTAAAAGGTGTAAAAAAGCGACCTGCAGATTACGCAGATTTAAAAACGTAAGAGTGGTTGATTCACGGGTAGATTGCGGGGATAATAAACAATGAGAACTTATAAATTCAGAATTCAAAGGTTTTCTGGCATTTGCGGCACTTTCAAAAGTTCAAATCATGCCCGTCCGAGGTATAAATTGGATGTATATAAAAAAATGCTGTTTATTATTGACAGGCGTAATAATATGATGTATGTTTGAACGCATGAAAATATTAAAAAAGAAACCGATTCAGATATATATTGATGTGGGGCAGGATGCTCTTCTGGGTGCATTATCCAGAAGACGCGGCATCTCAAAGGCGGCAATGATCAGAGAGAGTATTGAAAAGATGTTGAGAGAAATGCCTGTGGAAGAATATCCTGCAATGGAGCTGATGGGGATGGGTGGTTCCGGAAAA
>CAYJPZ010000056.1:0-9484 GCA_964372185.1 uncultured candidatus Brocadiaceae bacterium | reverse complement strand
GGACATGGCTAAACAGCACGACCGGTATCTCACTAAGGAACAATAATGAGGTATATTTTTAAAAGCAAGAGACGTATCACTATTTTTTTCCTCGACGTTCTTATTGTTATTGGATCATATTACGCCGCAATCCAGCTTCGCTTTGGAAGTGAGAAAGGGGCTGATATATTTATCCGAACACTCTCTATCGTCCCTATTTTAGTTATTGCAAAAATAGGATGTTTTGTGCTCTTTGGTCTTTACAACCGCTTGTGGCGGTATGCCAGTATTAACGATCTGGTAACCATATTTAAAGGAACCTTGATCGGAAGTGTGGTTACCGTTGTTTTTGCTTTTATGGCGCAGAATAGGGATTATCCCAGGTCAATTTGGGTTATTGATTGGCTGCTTTCTTTTCTTTTAATTGGCGGCATACGATTAACGTATCGTATTTCTCTTGAATCCATCCTTACGACAAAACGCTATGGAAAGCGGTTGCTTATTGTTGGGGCTTGCGATTCGGGAGAAAAGATACTTCGGGAAATAAAGAACAATGAAAAACTGGGTTACCGGGTTATCGGCTTAGTTGATGCGGATAAAAAGAAATTAGGGATGAAGATTCATGGCGTTCCCGTGGTGGGATTATTTCATGATATTCACCATTTGTTGGCGAAGAAAAGAATTGAAGAGGTTGTTATTGCGGCTACTGAAATATCCGGAGATCAAGTTAAGGATATCGTTGCGCAGTGCAAAGAACAAAATGTTGTTTGTAGAACCATCCCTAAAATGTCTGATTTAATCGATGGAACCGTCAGCATTAAAAAAATTCGGGATATTGAGCTGGAAGACCTTTTGGGCCGCGAGACGGTAAGGTTGGACCTGGAAGGAATAAAATCTTTTGTTTACGAAAGGAACGTACTAGTAACCGGTGCGGGTGGTTCAATAGGATCAGAACTCTGCCGGCAGATTAGCAAGCTTAACCCAGGCAAAATGGTTATTCTTGACAAGGCTGAAACACCATTGCATGGAATCACCTTAGAGCTACAGCAATCCCGTCCAAAAGATGGATTGTTTCCTGTGCTTATGGACTTAAGGAATGAAAGGTGTTTAATATCGCTGTTTACCCAATTTAAATTTGACATAATTTTCCATGCGGCAGCATATAAACATGTTCCCATCTTGGAACATTTTCCGGGAGAGGCAGTAACCAATAACATTGTGGCAACTAAAAATCTGGTTGATATTGCTAAAAAATCGGGCATAGGGGCATTTATCCTCGTTTCAACGGATAAGGTAGTAAACCCGACCAATGTTATGGGCGTTTCAAAGCGAATTTGTGAAATGTATATCCAGGAATTAAATAAAGAATCCTCATGCAAATACATTACCGTACGGTTTGGAAATGTATTGGAAAGCAATGGTAGCGTGGTGCCGATCTTTAAAAAACAAATATGGGAAGGCGGTCCTGTAACGGTAACCCACCCCGACGTCGAAAGGTACTTTATGACCATTCCGGAGGCCGTCCAATTGATAATACAGGCGTCAGCGTTCGGAATGGGGGGAGAAGTATTTGTACTGGATATGGGAAAACCCGTTAAGATTGTTGATCTGGCGAGAGGGCTTATCAACTTATCCAGTTATCAGAAGGACGAAATAAAAATTGTATTTACCGGTCTTCGTCCAGGGGAAAAGCTGTCAGAAGAGCTTTATATGGAGGAAGACAAGATGTTGCCAACAAAGCACAGCAAGATAAAGATATTCAAGACACATTGCCCCCTTAATATTAAAGAACTGGAGGTTGCTATATCCGGACTTGCACGGTTTGCAGAAGAAGGGGACACCGGAAAGATCATTACAAGATTTAAAGAAATGGTTCCCGAATATCAGCCTTCTGAGATAGCCACAAGTTGAATTTTAAACAGGGGAAAAAAGCGAAGTCAGCGCATACCAGGCGTAAAAATCAATAGTCCCCAATTTTACCAATTTCAATAATGTATATCCATGAGACATATTTCTGCCAAAAAAGTTGAATTAGCCATCATGGGGGCGATTGTTACTGTCCTCTCCCTTTTGCTTCACTCCGGATGCGCTACAATTAAAAAAACGATTGCCGTCGATACGTTAGAGACAAAGCCCGCTGATAGTGAACTCCGCCGCAAACTGGAAGAATGGACGGCGCTTTTGCACTCTCCAGACCCGACGATACGAAGCTCCGCAGCCGTTTCCCTTCTGGGGATAAACTTGCTCAATGCGCAAGAACCGCTCACAAAGATTCTGATGGACCGTAAAGAACGTGAGGACGTTCAGATTTCCGTCATTAAAGCATTTGGCTTTACCAAAGATGATCGGGCAACGGATGTTTTGATTAATTTGCTGGATAGTGAATCTGTTCTTATACAGGCAGCGGCCGCTGATGCGCTGGGGGGATTAAGAACAAAAAAATCAATACATACGATGTCGGATTCCATGCTGGATCCACGCCGCTCTCTTACTACCAAGATACTGTTAGCAAAGGCACTGGGCAACACCAACGATCGTGACACGGTAGAGTCTTTGATAAAAATGCTTGCCGTAGACGACCCCGGTTTGAGGCTGGCAGCGAGGAAATCCCTGGAAAAGGTTACAAAACTGGCCGGTGACAATGATTCTGCGTGGTGGAAAGACTGGTGGAACCGCAATAAATCAAAAACGCGGGAGCAATGGCTGGAAGACATCGTTTTAAAGCAAGAGGAAAATACCAGGCAATTGGAGGTAAAGCTCGAACAATTGAGACTTGAGGTGTCTCAAAAATCAATTAAACTGCTCGAAACCAGAACCGATAAAACCGACCCGAAGACGTTGATCGAGGCCCTTAAAAGCGAATATCCTGACGTCCGTATATTTGCGGCAAAAGAACTGGCGAAAATTAAAGAACCCTCTGTAATCGACGTGTTGATTGACGCGGCTTTAGATAAACAGGAAGAGGTTCGTATCGAAGTGGTTCAGCGGTTGGGTGAGATAGGTGACGAGAGGGCCGTCAAGCCGCTCATTGATGCGTTGGATGACGAAAGCCTGGTTGTCAGGGAAAAGACCGCCCGGGCCTTGGGTCTATTGAGAAAGCCTGAAGCCACAGAACCCTTGATATTAACGTTAAACAGCAACACGAATCTACCGATAATGTGCGCCATTATTGACGCGCTAGGGCAAATTGGAGATATAAGGGCCATTGACCCGCTGCTTGCATTTCTATCACATCCTGAATCGAAGATACGGGAATGCGCGGCGGCATCTCTTGGGGGAATTCGAAGTGCCCGTGCCATAGAACCTTTGATTGCCGCCTTGAGCGATGAACAGGAACGTGTCCGCTGGTATGCCGCCGACAGCTTGGGGAAGATTGGCAACCCCGTTTGTGTGGATGCCCTCATAAAATTGCTTACGGACACCAGCGCGCGTGTAAGAGAATCCGCCGTAACGGCCCTGGGGCAAATGGGAAATCAGCAAGCGATAGAATCATTAACAAAAGCGACCCAGGACATTGACAAGCGGGTATCAGAACAAGCCTCAGAATCCCTTATCAACACAAAAAACATGAGCTTCGACGCTATGGATACTGTCGCTACCGTCTTTTATAACAGCAAGGACTATCGAAGGGCGGAGATTCTTTTTGAAAGGCAACTTACGGAATATGCAAATAAGCCGGAATTACAGGAAAAGATTTTGCAAACCAAGATCAAGCTGGCAAAAACCCTCTATGCAATAAAGGATTGGCAAAAGGCGCTTGGTATCTACGAAGAATTGGTAAAGAGATTTCCGAATGACGATTTGCTAAAAGCAGAGATTGTCCAGTGTCTAAAAGAGACGAGACAATTTGGCCGCGCCATGGAATGGTATACTATCTGGTCGAAAGAATCTCCTCAAAACAATCCGCTCTATTGGCAAGGCCGTTTAGACATAGTGAAGACCGTGCTTGAGCAGGGAAAATATGATGATGCAAAGGGTTTTATCGATATCTTAAAGGCTGAAGACCCCAATCTTGGTGGTGAAAAATTTTTATCTCAATTTCTGGCTTTACAGGAACGCTAGAGGAGAGGCTATGGAAACAATTACCTATATTCAGGTTCAACGGTTAATCAAAAAACTACCTGAAACCAAGTTATCTCTTGCGTACCGTTTGTTGCTTGAGTTGATTGGCAAAGAAGTGGATATGCTGTCGCCTCAAGCAGATTTCATGCGCCTTTCTTTGGACGAGCGGCGTCGAATTTTAGCCCAACAAGCCGAACAGATGAAAATACATTACGAACAGACAGCGGATGAACGAAGCAAATGGCAATCTGGAGACTTTATTGATACGTATTAGTCGTGGTGAAATCTGGTTGGTGAATCTTGACCCGACCATCGGTGCTGAAATCCACAAGACTCGTCCTGTTGTTATTGTCAGTTCGGATGCGATAGGGGCGTTGCCAATCCGTTGTTACGGCGATTGCAGCAGTGGTTGAATACTGAGACAAGTTGGAACACCAGAAATATTGGAAGTGTCCCTCTATTTCCTAACCATGTCATCAGCCAGGCTATGCCTGTCTGTAACAGAAAAAATCACAACAAAAATTCTGTAGTGCAGGCGGGACGCCTGCGCTACAAATTAATTGCGCCTTCGGCGACTTTTCGATGTAGGGCGAAGAGGCTCTTCGCCCTACAAACACAACATTGAATTTCCTCTACATTAAATTATGAAAATACTTATCATTGGCGCAGGCGCCGTTGGATTTAACTTAGCAAAACAGTTATCAAAAGAAGGGCATGATATCTCGGTTATCGAAAAGAGTTCCGAATTAGTAAAACGGATTACCGAGAAATTGGACGTCTTCGTGGTGCAGGGGAGCGCCAGTTCCCCGATGGTTTTAGAAGAAGCGGGCATCAAAAATGCAGACATGGTGTTGTCCGTTACAAACAGCGACGAAATCAACATGGTGGCGTGTACCCTTGCGCACAACTATGGCGTCAAAACCAAGATTGCCAGAATACGAAACCCCGAGTTTACCGATGAACAGATAACCTTGTACCAGGAAGGATTCCATATCGACCACGTCATCAATCCTGAAAAAATAACCATCAGTTCCATTTTGAACATCATTGGCACCCCGGGGGCAATCTATGTGGCCGATTTTACAGAGGGAGATATCCTTTTGAGGGGATTTACCGTCCCTGACGATGCCCCTATCGCGGGGAAAAAGCTGGCGGATTTAAAGGAGGTGGAATCTACCGATTCCTTCCTCATCGTGGCCATCCAGCGTTGCGAAGACATGGTGATACCGAACGGTGAAACAAAAATATTACCCCAGGATAATATTTTTGTCCTCGTTGCAAAAGAGGCGCTACCTTATTTCCTGCCCATGGTCAATCGGCGCGCCGATGAAGTGGAGAAGGTCATTATTTACGGCGTAAACCGCGCAAGCCTTGAACTGGCGAAAAAACTGGAAGATCAGCGTATCGGCGTAATCATCATCGAACCTGGCAAGGAAAAAACTCAACAAGCCGCAACGGTGCTTGATAAAACCATCATTCTGCAGGGAAGTCCCCTTGATATAGACCTTCTGAAAGAGGCTTCCGCGGATATGGCGGATTTTTTTGTGGCACTGTCAGAGAATGAGCAGACCAATATCTTGTCCTCCTTGCTTGCAAAGAGGCTTGGTGCAAAGAAGGCCATTGTGCTTACGGTAGACCCCGCATTTGTTCCCATTATCAATTCACTGGGTATGGAAATCGTAATCAACCCACGGCTTGTTACGGTGGGTTCCATCTTACAACACATCCGACGCGGGCATCCGCTATCCGTTGCAAAGTTCCACAACAGCGATGCGGAAGTGCTGGAGTTGGTAGCAGATGAAACCTCTAAGATCGTGGGAAGGCCGCTCAAAGAAATACCCTTTCCCCACGGCTCTATCCTGGGCGCTATTGTGCGGGAAGGCGTCATGCAAATACCAACCGGCAAAACCATGATAAACCCGGGGGAGCACGTCGTCGTCTTTGCCTTGCCCCGTGCTATCGAAAAAGTACAGTCCTTTTTCATCCCCCAAAAGGGCTGAGCCATGCACGCATTATTTTCTAGCACAGATCACGTATGAACATTCCTCAGGTATTATATACCGTAAGCAACATCGTGCTTATGCTGGCAGGTATCCTGTTTGTTCCCCTTGGTGTGGCCTTTTATTACGAAGATGACGCCGCTATTTGGGCCTTTATTTATACCATTATCGTCACCGGCATTCTGGGCGGATTAAGCAAGATGTTTGTGAGAAAAAAGGCGGCAGACATAGGTATTCGGGAAGGCCTTGCCATTGTAACCTTTAGCTGGGTACTATGTATATTTTTAGGCGCTATTCCCTTTTGGTATTCTGGTGTGTGCGCAACGTATTGCGATGCCGTTTTCGAGACAACCAGCGGTTTTACCACTACCGGATCGTCTATTTTTAAAGACGTGGAAATACTGCCGCACAGTATCCTTTTTTGGAGGTCATTTACCGCCTGGCTGGGTGGGATGGGAATCATCGTCATCTTTGTCGCCTTGCTGCCTGCCATGGGGATAAGCGGTTATCAACTCTTCAGCGCAGAGGTCAGCGGCCCTACGGCCGACAGATTGAAACCCAGAATCGGTGAAACGGCGAAATTACTTTGGATTATTTATCTTGTCATCACGGCGTCGCTGATGTTGGCGCTCTTTTGCGGTGGTATGCCTGTTTTTGACGCCGTATGCCATACGCTCTCCACAGTATCCACTGCGGGTTTTTCTACAAAAAATACCAGCATAGGATACTATAACAGCCTTTCTATCGACATCATTGTTGCAGTCTTCATGTTTATTTGTGCCTGCAACTTCTCAATCTATTACCTGTGTTTTCAAAAGGAATTTAAGAAGGTTCTCAAAAATTCTGAACTTCGCTTCTTTGCCGGTCTGGTGCTTACGGCAATTGTATTTATTGCGTTAAGTTTATATTTCAGCAAACCTGCCTCCTTTCAGGGTGGAATCAAAAACGCCTGTTACTCCGATCTGGGAAATTCCTTTCGCCATGCCTTTTTTCAGGTAATAACGGCGTCCTCAACAACGGGTCACGTCTCTGCAGATTTTGATCTATGGCCTGAAGCCTGCCGTTTTCTGTTGGTTTTACTCATGTTCATTGGCGCCTGTGGAGGATCGACCGGCGGCGCCATAAAATGTGTAAGGATAGTAGTGCTGATAAAATCAAGCATGAGGGAACTGACGCGCATCATAATGCCACGCATGGTAAAGCACGTAAAGATTAATGGTGAATCGGTAAGCGAAGAAATCGTCACGGATAGTTCCGTATTTTTCGTGGCATATTTAGGAATTTTCGCCGTTTGTTCTCTGGCATTGATGGCGTTAAATACCGACATAGTTACCGCCTTTTCCGCCGTAGCGACGTGCCTGGCGAACTGTGGTCCCGGACTAGCAAAGGTGGGGCCAATAGCAAACTTCAGCGAAATTCCTTACGCGGGCAAGTGGATATTGAGTTTCTGTATGCTTTTGGGAAGGCTGGAAATTTATAGCTTAGTCCTCTTATTTCTTCCTATTATGTGGAAACGTTAGAATTCTATTGACTCGTAAAAACTGAGTTGATATACTTTATCCTTCTTATGGGCGATTAGCTCAATCGGCTAGAGCACTTGCCTTACAAGCAAGGGGTTATAGGTTCGAGTCCTATATCGCCCACCATATCCCCAACATGGACAAATGGCGTTTGTCCATGCCGCCCGATATTACGCCTAAATAAACACGGCCTTATCCTTATTACCATCACAAACCTTGTTGCCGTATCGCATTATTTATGACGGCGCACCGGTTTGCCTGTACCGTATTCCTGAAAACAAAAAATTAAGGGCGGAGAAGAGGAGTGCAAGTCCCAGAGAGGTATAAAACGTCCCAAGATAGAAAGCCGGAACGGCCTTTATTCTTTGGGAAAAGATACCCAGGGAAATCATGAAAGCCATGATGAGATAACCCTTGATATCAAAAAAGGAAAAGAGGCAGGGACGCCGGCTTTTCACGCCAAGCATCCGCTTGATATGTCTTTCAGAAATTTTCAGGAAGAAAAATTTAAAAAACGGGATTGAAAGTGCCACACCACCTGCAACATACGCCCACCACAGCGGGGTGTTTTCTAAAATATTTGCCACTCCGATAGAAAGCAGCCGGAATGAGACAAATCCCCATACGGACGCCGCTACAAATAACAGCACCCTTTTGGGAACGCCGGGTTTTAATATGATCAAAAAGTTCATTTCTGCGGGTATTGCAAAACCTTTCTAATGATTCCACCGTTTGCATCGAGCCTTTCCCTTGCTTTTGCATAATCGAGACCTGTTTTATGCATGACGATGGCGATCTTTGCATTGCCAAAGGCGGATGCCAGCAGCCGTCCTGCCTCCGGCCTACCGGCGCCGGTAACGCTCATGATAATGCGTTCAGCCCGGTCGGTAAGCTTTTTGTTTGACGCCCGCAGATCAACCATGAGATTTTCATAGACCTTGCCAAGCTTGATCATGGCTGCGGTTGATATCATGTTTAAAATAAGCTTGGTCGCCGTGCCTGCCTTCATGCGTGTGGAGCCGGTAATGACCTCCGGTCCGACAACGGGACGGATAATGACGTCCACGTCAAATCCCGGCATCGTTTCCGGATTACAGCAGAAAAAGACTACCCTTGCGTTGCGCTTTTTCGCCTCAAAAAGGCCTCCCATAACGTACGGAGTGGTGCCGCCAGTGGTGATGCCGACAACGACGTCCCGATGATTCACCTCTTTCTGCTGAATATCCTTTGCCCCGCTTTCCGGAAGGTCTTCCGCGCCTTCTATGGATTGGAATACCGCCCGCTCACCGCCCGCGATAATGCCGATAACCTTATTCGGGTCGGAGCTAAAGGTTGGGGGGCATTCAGAGGCGTCTAATATGCCAAGCCTGCCGCTCGTGCCTGCCCCGATGTAAATGAGCCGTCCGCCGCCCTTGAGGGCTTCAACGGTCAAATCTACGGCCTTCGCAATCTGTTCTCGTTCTTTTTGGACAGCGGTAATGACCCTGGCGTCTTCGGTATTGATGCAGTCAACAATTTCCAGGGTAGTCCTGTTGTCGATATCCAGGGTGTGCGGATTGCGTTGTTCAGTTATAAGTTGAGAGCGGTCTTTGATTTCCATACTGTTTTCGATGGTAGCATTGCAGGCAAAAATTGTCAAAGACTATTTACAAAAAGGGGGTTTCTTTTTTGATTTAAAGCTAATGGGGGGGCATGAATCACCGTGTTCCTGTAATTCGAGAAACTGGAGTTTCTCGAATTATTAGCCGTATAAGAGCGGAAAAAACAGTGTGGGATGGAATATTGCGGTAATATATTTCTAAAACAAAACTGGGGATGGATAGTGAATCCACCCCCAGCATGAAATGAAATGATGTTTTTATCTGAATAGACTCAGTATGGACTGAGGACCTGAATTTGCCTGAGCAAGCATTGCGCTGGCCG
>CAYJPZ010000055.1:0-21483 GCA_964372185.1 uncultured candidatus Brocadiaceae bacterium | reverse complement strand
AAGCGTATGGCATACGGTTATCGGGACGTTAAATACTTCTTACTCAAGATTCATCAGCATTGCGGGCTTCTTGATCCTAAGCTTTCAACTTAAATACGAAAGACACGAATATTGATTATGTCGGCATTCCGTATAATTTGTTTAGAAGAACTTAATGGGAGGTGCAAAATGAGTCCTATGATTCTTGATTTATCAGCTTTACCGGAAGAAGCAAGGATTGAAGTGATTGATTTTTACGAGTTTGTAAAACAAAAACATCTGCAAAAAGCGAATATTAGTCCAAAACGGCGTGAGATTGATTGGGAGAAACTGGTACCCAGAACGGTACCCTCGTTTACGCCATTAACGAGGGAGGAAGCACATGAGCGCTGAATCTTTTCTTGATTCCAATATTATTTCCATAGATGAAAATATTTATAAGCGTGTGTCTGGATTGCTGCGGAAATACTCTGTTTCTTTCTGGGATAGTCTCATTATTGCTGCCGCCCTGGAAAGCGGCTGCACAACGCTTTACTCCGAAGACATGCAAAACGGTTTGAAAATTGATTGCCTGACCATCGTAAACCCATTTGATTCTAAACAAAAGGTATAGCCGTGTTTCTGAAAAAATATCAGGTAAAAGTTGTTTCTGAATTAAAGGCATTTTACGGCAAGGCGCGGGAAACACAGGACGCCTTCGATACCGCCCGTAAAGCCCTTCCAGCGGAAATGCGCCATACCCTGAACTGGGTACAAACGACATTTCAGACGGCGGTCAAAGAATACAAAGACCGCTGTACAAATAGACTTAGTGAGTACTATCCGCGCGTTATTATGAAAGTGCCCACAGGAGGAGGCAAGACGCTTCTTGCGGTGGAAGCGATCCGCGAATACCAGAACCTCTTCGCCCGCAAGCGTACCGGGCTTGAACTAAAAGATGAGGATATGGTCAAGCTGGATATGCACATTATCCCACCATCCGTCCGTAAAGAAGACGATTGGAAGTCTATGCTTCGTGAAATCAAGGCGCACCGTGACACGCTCAAAAAGAAAGCCATTACATATCGCCAAAATACCGGTACATTATTACCAAAGAGGCACTTCGGGAGGGCTGGGACTGTTCCTTTGCATATATGCTTGGCATTATCCCGAACGTCAATTCCGATACCGGCATTACCCAACTTGTTGGGCGTATCCTACGCCAGCCCTTCGCCAGAAAAACAGGCGTAAAGAAACTGGATGAAAGCTATGTCTATTATTCTAAAGGCGATACCAGGTCAATCCTTGAGAAGGTAGACGCCGGATTCAAAAAAGAAGGATTCGAAGACCTTGTTTCTAACATAAAGGTTGAAGACCATGATACCATCAACCCAACCAAGAGGGTAAATATCCGCAAGGAATTCAAAAGCAAGTTTGAAAGCGCCTTTTATCTACCCGTTTGGGTAATGATGGACAAGGGTGACAGGAAGCGCCGCTTTTTATATCAGCTCGATATTAAACCATTTATAGATTACTCACCATTCACAATAAATAATCAGGTTATTGACCGGCTTAAATCTTCATTCAGCAAAGAGACAAAAGAAAGGCGGTCAATCATTGTAACATTGGATGCAGAGAGCAAGGTGGCTGCTACGTATGAGCATTCAGAGGTCAACGGAACGAAAGAAATCAATATTGATTATCTGACCTGGCGATATGCTGAATTAACAGAAAACCCGTTCTATGCCAGAAAAACGGCCTATTTCCACACTGAAACATTGATTAAAGGAATCGGGAAGGAAACGGTTGAAGAGAACTTTGGTTATATCTCAGCATTTCTGTACAATATTCTTTCAGAGGTAAAGACAAGGGGAGAAGAAAGCCTTTTTCTGGAATATCTCAAAGCGAAGAAGATAGTCCTTAATGTACAGGTGTAGGGGCGAAGCATTTGCCAAATTTGGTGTGAATACACTACCGTGTAAACAAGCAAATGCTTCGCCCCTTCGGCGTCCGTAATACAAAAGTCGTTGAAATGCCTAATTTTAGGTTGGCTGTTTTTCAAGGTAATCACATCAGAAGAATTCTTCATAATAAAGAGCGGTAGTTTTCGGTTATAGCTATATTTGATTTCTGGTATTCTTTTTTAGGTATAACGGTATTACAAGGAGGATCGAATGTCTGTTATAAAGATTGGCATTAGCTTTCCCGTGGAACTGGTCGAAGAGATTGATACAATCTCAAAAGGGTTAAAAAAAAGCAGGAGTGAGGTTGTCAGAGAAGCGATTGTAACAATGATTGATAATTATAAGCAACAGCAAGCACTTAGAAAGGCGGAAAAAATATATAACGAAATCAAGGATGATGACAAGCGTCTTGCCGAGGAGTTTTTAAGCATTTGCGCAGAGCCAGCAGCAATATACAAGGCCAAGAAAAAGGTGCAGACGAAATGAAACAGCCCAAGAGGGGAGATATCTTTTTCCTTGAGCTCAGTCCTTCAAAAGGCCGCGAAATGAAAGGACCGCACCCTGCCCTCGTCATACAAAATGACGTAGGCAACAGGGTTGGCGGGCTTACGATTGTTGCCGCCATAACCAGCAATCTTAAAGTTGCGGAACTCCCGGTTGGTGTGGTCATAACACCGGAAGAAAGCGGCATTTTACGCATACCTGAAGTTCCAGACGAGATAAGGGGTGCCGTGAACAATGGTACTTTGGCCGTCTTTCTTGGTGCAGGGGTATCAAGACTCGTAGGCTGCGAAGGATGGGCTGCGCTAGCAAAACGCCTTGTCAAGAGGTGTCATAAGGAAGGCATTATTAACTACAGGGAAGAGGATACCCTTTCCCAGATTCAAGACCATAAGAAAGCGATAACGATTTGTAACCACCTATTCCACAATAACCGCCGTGCAGACTTCTTTTATGAGGAGATGAATAGGGCGTTAAGAGAAGGGGATAATATTGAGATTCCCAACATTTATGATGGTATTTACAGTTTAAGAGGTTTGTTTATTACCACTAATGCTGATACTCATTTCGACAGGCTTTTCAATCCCCCGAATATTCTTTACCATGCTTCTGACTTTAGAGAGGATAGGTTGGACAGCACAAACCTGTACCATATTCATGGTTCTGTCCGGGATAGAAAGTCTCTAATATTTACGGTCGGAAGAATCTCAGAAATCCTGCGCCATATCCTAGACATTTCATGCTCTCTGCATTCTATCGTGGCGAGGAGAACATTCTTCGCTATGAGCAAGCATACTATAACGACCTCGGCATTAACATTCTGGGTTATGAGAAGGATGATATCGGGTATAGGCAACTCACAGAGGTTGTCAGGCACTGGAACGAGGAGATAAACCAAGTAACAGGGTTTTTACATGACGCTTCTCGACTCATCGACGAAGCGGTGGAGTAGATATGTCATCAGATAAAATAACAAAAACGTTTCAGAGGATAAAAAACGATACGAGCTTAGAAGACCATTTCTTCAAGAAACTTGCCGCTGCCTCTAAGCCACTTGAATGGTTGGTTCCTTTACGAAATGCCGGGTATTTCGACCCAGCCAAAAACCCACGCCCCAAGGAAACTCTAAATAAGAAGGGATACTATATCCCGCATTGGAATATTCTCGATGCGCTTGATAATATGGCAGAAAAAAATGAGGAAAATCCCAATGATGATATTTCCAAGATGCTGCTTGAGATTGTTGATGGAATTATTTTATACCGTGAAAACGGAAAGAGAATAGACAACTGCAGAACCGATTGGAAATTGTTAGAAACCATCTCTCGCTTTCCTATCGACTGTATTGGCGTACAGCATATACAGTTTATTAAAGATGCGCTCCGCCCAAGCATAGGGTCGTCTCTACTCTACCATGAAATAGGCGAACTATTCATCCCTAAGCTAATAAGAGGAAGGACACAGAACTTAATAATAGGGTTGCTTGATGTACTTCTGCATTACAGCAAATCAGATAGGGACATTCGTGAATATATTTCAGTTATCGACCCTTATTACTTAAAGGATGCCTTATGTAAAAACAAGAAGGGCATCTCTGAAGTCTGCGCTATTGATGCTGCCCATATTGCGATAAACAAGATGCGCGAAATATTGAAAGAGGATAAATCTCAGTTCAATTGTGTATGGATACCGACAATAGAAGACCATGAACAGACATGCTTCCCGGATAGATATGAGTGCCAGATTGTCCAATTCGTGCGAGACATGCTTGAGACAGCAAACCCAAGGGAAATTGAACCTATAGTGAAAGATATTATCGATGATGAGCATGATGTATTTAAGCGGCTGGCATATTATCTGATAAATCATCACTATAGTGTGTTGTCCCATCTACTCTGGAGCATACCCTATAATCCGCTTAACAGTTTGACTATCCATGAGCTTTATGAACTGTTCAAAGCCCACTGCATGAGTTTTGACAAAACACAGATTGAGACTATCCTTAACTGGATTGAAACGCAGGATTTTTATTTTCCTGATGGGAAGTATGGTATGCCTGAAAAAGAAGAATACTATAGAGCCTATTATAAGAAGGAATGGCTTCTTGCCTTGCTTGATACTGGCAATGCGGAAGTTAAACGACGCTATGAAGCTTACAATTCCATTAATGCTGCAACAATAGAACATCCTGGATTTCATTGCTGGTCATCGGTGGCGGACATTGTTCAGGATGTTAGTCCAATAGATGAGGATGAATTTAAGAAAAAGACTAATAGTGAAATTGCGGCTTACATTAACTCATACAAAGAAGAAGATATGACCTCCTGGAAGAACTTTACTAGAGTAAACCTTGCATCCTCTGTCAGAAAGTTTGTATCTAATGACCCAGTAAGATTTTCTAAAGATTTAACCCCGTTCCTATCTGTGCCTCGAAAATACCAATACGAATTTCTTAGAGGATTGGAGGAAGCATGGAGAAACAATAAAGATTTCGATTGGAATGAGCTATTGCCTTTCATGAAGAAATTGATCGAGGATGGTAGTTTATGGCGTAAAGAAGAAAAAAAAGAAAGCGAGCATGACTATAATCTCTGGGTTTCTGATGCGATAGCCGACATTATTAGGGAAGGTACGAAGGATGATAAACACGCTTTCCCTCCCGACCTTTTGCCAATAGCAGAACAAGTAGTTTTGCTTCTCATTAAAAACGTTAAATGTGACATGCACATAATAAACGACTTTGTAACTTCGGTTTTAAACTCATCAAAGGGCAAGGTGTTCATGGCGGCCATAAACTACTCTCTCCGCCACACACGACTTTATTGTCGAGATAAAGAAGACAGATGGGTGGAATCTATAAAGTCTGCATTCACAGAGCGTCTCGACAAAACAAGAGAACCTGGTTTAGAATTTTCAATAGTCATTGGCTGGCATCTTCCGTATCTGGATTACCTTGATAAACAATGGGTAGTCAGTAATATCAATAGAATATTTGACCTTAAGAGCGATAAACACTGGGAAGCCGCTTTCATTGGATATATTGTTATGACATCAACAGTATATGAGGAAATTTATAAACTTTTGCGTGATAACGGTCACTATGAAAAAGGGCTGTCATACTCATTCGGTGATGAACGTGCAGTAGACAAGCTGGTTCAAAATATAACCATTGGATATCTGGCGGGATGGGATGATTTGACGGATTCAAATGGTTTATTACGTAAGATGCTCAAGACTGACAATACGGAATACATATCTAAACTTATCACCTTCACATGGACATTCAGGAACAAGTCTGATGAAAAGATTAGGTGCAGGATTAAACCCTTGTGGAAAGCAATAATGGAAAAGGTCACCCCAAACCTTGAGAAATATGAATATCGCATTATCGCATCCGGTCTAGGAAAGTGGCTCTCTCTTGTTGATACGATTGACGATGAAGTTTATGAATGGTTACAAATTTCCGCGAAGGTCATAAAAGAGCCTTTGGCTTCTGGATACTTTATAAAATATCTTCGCAGACACGTTATGAAAACACCTAAGGAAGTAGGCAATTTGTATTTGCAACTGCTTAAAGCTGGAACTTACCCAGATTACAAAAAAGAGAATATCGTTGCTATTGTTCAGGCTCTCTATGATTTATGCGAAAGAGAAACAGCTAACAGAATATGTAATATTTACTTCTTAAAAGGATATGGGTTACTGAGAGAGATTTTTGAGAGACATAATAAACTTAATGCATATAGTGTTGGTTAAATTGAGGCCATCAACAATTCCTAAAAAACTACTAATTGATTGGTTAAGATTGGTTCCCAGAGAAGTTCCATCCTTTAAACCTCTTACAAGGGATGAAATATATGATCGATAGCTTTTGGGGGGGATTCCAATATAGTTCTTTACCTGATAATAGGCCTATTCTCACACCGAAACATTTGATGAAAAGCATTGGGGGAAAAAAAAGAAAGAAGCGGATGTAAAGAAGTTTTTCAAATAAGAACATCAGTGGCACAGGCTTCCAGCCTGTGATGACAGGCAAGATGCCTGTTCCACCTCTTGGCAAATTAGGATAAATCAGGGATACAGGGCATGATCAAATACGACCTCTACAAACTCCTCAAGGATGAACTCGGCAACGGCTCGTCGGACCTTGTCACAAGGCCGTCCGGCAATAAGATCAGAGAGCGCATCGAGAAGGATATTACAAAAGAAAAAGAGGGCGCCATCGTTGCCCTTGATTTCTCAAAGATCGGGATTATAGACTTCTCCTGCGCCGACGAGATTGTGGCAAAGCTCGTTTCACGGCTTGTCAGCGGTGAATACGGAGACAGGTATATCGTCCTCACCGGCCTTAACGAAAACCAAAAGGAAAACATTGAGGTTGCCCTTGAAAGGAAAGGCCTGGCGGTTATGGGAGAGATGAAAAACAAGGCAAAAAGCCTTATCGGCAATCTGGACAATTATCTGAAACAAACGTTAAACCCCATCCTTGATAAAGGACAGATTACCGCCAAAGAACTTTCAGATGCCCTGACCCTTCCGGCAAATACAAGCGGGACGAGACTTCTAAACCTTTACAAAAAAAGGCTTGTGAAAAGAACAGAGGACATGAGGGAGAGCGGGAGGGTGTGGGTGTATGAACAGCTATAGAAGTATCATTTTGCGGTGTGGGGGCAAGGTAATAAGGCCGGGCTTTTCCCGTTTGAGAATGAGTCAACGGCGTGCCGTATCTTCATATATGAATGCAAAAAAGTCGCTGAATACATTATTTAATTGTATCGGAGAAAAATTTATCTTTTTCGGAGAAGGCGTCCCTTTTTAATATTATGACCGACATAAACGACAAAATTAAAACCGCGTGGATCAGGCAATTAAACGTAGACTGGAAGACGGTAAATTTTAATTCCTTTAACAATGCTATGCGCCCTCCAAGCTATGAAATATCACATTCAGGGGAGGCAATGGGCAGGTGGTTAGGCGGTTGCCACCGGCGGCTCTCCATCAGCGTCAACCTGATCAAAACGCATAGCTGGGACTGCGTACAGGAGGTGCTTTGCCATGAGATGGCGCACCAGTACGTGGAAGAGGTTTTAGGCATCCGTGATGAAGTTCCCCACGGGGAGGCATTCAAGAGGGTTTGTCGGGAAAAGGGTTTTGACCCGACGGCTACGGGCAACGTACAAAACTGGCTGGAAAAACGCAAAAACCGTTTTACCGCAACCCCGGAAAATCACCAGATACTGGATAAGGTGCATAAACTGCTGGCGCTAGCCCAAAGCCCCAACGAAAACGAGGCACAGACGGCTATGACCAAGGCGCACGAACTGTTGTTACGACACAACCTTTCGCTCCTTGACACTCAAACAAAATGGAACTACATCCATAAACAAATCGGCGAAATAGGCCGGAGGGACCCCGCAAAGTCCATAATCGGCTCAATACTTTGTAAATTCTTTTTCGTAGAGGCTATCTGGACGTTCGCGTACGACCAGCACAGCAACCGGCGAGGACGGATATTGGAGATTTACGGCACACCGGAAAACGTAGAGATGGCGGAATACGTGTATCACTACCTCCAGAACATCTCTGAGCTTTTATGGCAGGAGTATAAAGAGAAAGGCAATATCGATGGAAACAGACACCGAAGGACCTTTATCTACGGCCTTCTAAACGGTTTTTACCATAAGCTGGACAGCAAGTCGCAGGAAAATGCATCGCAAAAACTGGTATGGAAGGGAGACCCCCGCCTCAAGGAATTTTATCACCAAAGAAACCCCAGGCGCACCTGCGCCTCATCCCTGTATTCCAAAACCTGCCAGGACGCTTACAATTCCGGCGTATCACAGGGCAAGAAACTGGTTATCCACAAGGGCATCCGCGAAAGTAGCAACGGGAAAGTGAGGTGTCTAAATTGATGGTTTTCTACAATAGCTCACAAGAAAACAACACTGTCGTCATCCGATTGTAATCCATAGTCGCGAACATGAACGGCGCGTGACCTGCCTTGCGTAGTTCATCAGCAACTATGGGGAAAAGGGTATTAACAACGTAGTGGCGACGCGCGCGCGGACACAGAACCGACAAATGTTATTAGAGTAGAGGCAAGGCGCGCCTTGCCACTACACGTACATTTGAATTTCCTGTACGCTGCGCTAAAATACCGAAGCCACTCCGCCTACTTCACCATCTCCTCAAACCCCGCATCCCCCTTAAATAGTGCAAATTCCGGGGTGTTTTTGGCGGTGGTTTTGTAGCCGGGGTTTAGCTTGATAGCCTTTTGCAGGGAGTCCAGGGCATCGTCCTTGTTGGAGAGCAGGGCGCAGGCGCATGCCTTGTTAAACCAGGCGGCGTCAAAGTCCGGCTTCACCTTGAGCGCGTTATCGTAAGCGTCTATGGCGTCCTTATGGTTGCCCATGGCGTCGAGCAGGAGTCCTTTATTGTTTAATGCCTCAATATAGTCGGGTTTCAGGGAAACGGCCTTGTTGTATGACGCCAGCGCCTCTTGCTCCCTGCCCATTTCTTCGTAGGTGTAACCTTTGTGATTCCAGGCCTCATGGACGTTGCCGCTAAGCGTTGTTGCCTTGCTGAAGGCATCGAGGGCCTCCTGATATTTTTTTAAATGCAGAAGGGAGAGACCCTTGTTGACCCACAGACTGAAGACGTCTGCCTTTATGCCAATCGCCTTGTCGAAGGTCTTAACGGCCTCATCGTAATTTTGCATTTGTACGAGAGCAAGCCCCTTGTTGCTAAGTGCCTCGTACTTAATCTTTGCCAGGCGCGGGACGTTTGACGCCGTTTCGTCCGGGATTATCTGTGCTACCTTGTCAAAGGATTTTACGGCCTCCGCAAACCTTCCTAATCGTAAAAGAGTCCACCCTTTGTTTTTCCATACCTGGGGGTAATCAGGCCGCAATTTAATGGCGTCGTCAAAGGCCTTAATCGCCTCGTCGTACTTACCCAGCAGGAATAATTCCCCGCCCTTGTTCGTCATGGTTTCGTAAGAATCCGGCTGTATTTCCAGGGCTTTCTCGTACGCCGTCACGGCGTCCACGTGTCTGCCCAGCCGGGACAGGGCGAGCCCCTTGTTCGCCCACGCGCCATACGAATCGGGCTGCAGTGCAATGGTTTTTTCATACGCGGCAAGCGCCTCGGCGTAGCGGCCTAATGCGTCAAGGGCGAGTCCCTTCCCGTTCCATGCGCCGTAGGAATCCGGCTTTAGCTCTATGGCCTTTTGGAATGCGGTAACGGCGTCCGCGTGTTTTCCGAGGTCGGCAAGGATGAAGCCCTTATCCGCCCAGGCAGCGTGTTCTTTGGGTTTAATCTCAATAGCCTTGTCGCACGCATCCAGCGCTTCCTTATATTTGCGCAACCGCACAAAGCAATTACCCTTATTGACCCATGCCTCATAATAGGCGGGGTTAATGGCAATCGCCTTGTCGTACGCGGCCAGGGCTTCTTCTCTTCTTTCGGGGAGCTTGGCCAGAGTCAGTCCTTTGTTATTCCATACCTCAAAGGCGTCGGGCTGTATGGCCAAAATACGGTCGTACGTCTCTATTGCCGCGCCGACGTTTCCGGTGTGGTCAAGGACGTTTCCTTTATTGTGCAACGCCTTTACATAATCGGGCTTTATTTCCAGCGACTTATCAAAGGCCTTGATCGCCTCGTTGTATCTGCCGGCATGGTCTAATACCATTCCCTTCATGTACCAGGCCTCGTAATGGTCTGGCTTGCACAGGATCGCTTTTTCCAATGACGCAACGGCATCGGCGTGCTTGCCCAGGTAATCAAGGATTACGGCCTTGTTATACCACGCCTCGAAGGCGTCCGGCTTCATTTGGATGGCGCCCTCGTAGGCGTCGAGCGCTTCCTGATACATCTGCTTGCGGAGGAGTGTGTTTCCTTTCATGATAGATGATTCGTAATGCTCCGCTGCCGGCAGACCCCCTCCCCGCGTAATAATGGCAATGAGGGCGATACCCGCAACAGTTAGCCATCTTTTTGACATAGCAACCTCCTTTCGTTCCGGCGAAATTGTGGTTTGGTTATTTGTAACAGATCACCCACCTCTTGCCCCTCACTGGAATAACCCTGTCAGGGTTTTGGGTTTTAAACCCTGACAGGGTATTGGCACTTTGGAGGGAGGGTGAACTGTTACGGTTATTTCAAGGTTGTAATGTCACCGTCATCTAAAACGTACGGTGAATTATCTTTGCGCCTGGTTAATAATCTGCCGCTGTACAGCACAGTTTCTCCTTCCTCGAATTTCAAGATATACTCCTTTTTCGAAGCAACGGCCATTAACTCAACGTCTCCACGTTCTTTGTTCGTTATCCCTATCCGCAGACCAACGGCTACGTTTACATTTTTATTCGCGATTTGTCCCGTCCAATTAACGTATTTGCCCTTGTACTTTTCCCATGCCTCGTCCTTTTGCGTGTCGGTCAAGGCGCTTCCGGCGCCAAATATTTTGTCTATGTCTTCAAAAGAATCCACGAGAAGTATCTTTTTCGGCCCCTGGGAAACAGGCACGACGTCGGGATTTTGAATTATCTCCTCTTTGGTTAAAGGCGTTGGAAGTGTATTCTTGATTTCGAGCACATCACCCTCTTCCAGCTTATAAGGGAAAACCCTTGTTACACGGGAGTCGAGCATCCCGGTGTAGGTAACCGTGTTCCCGTATTTCACAGCAGAAAAATGAGATTTGTTGGCAGAATTAAGTTTTACCTCTACGCCGGTATCGCCATGCGTTACACTCATCATCCAGCCGTTCAACAACGTCCATCCGATGTAGGACACCTTTCCGTTCCACCTGACCCTTTTTCCGACACAGGGGTTCCACAGGGATTCTTTTTGTTCATCGGACAACTCGCCTGCTACCCCGAATATCTTATTAAATTCCTCAAAATTCATGGTTATGTAACCGTCATCGCCCTCAGTGATAACCACTCCGTGATTCGAAGTGAGTACTTTTTGTGCCGGGGCTGCAATGGTTGGGGCGACGGCAGGCGGCATATATGCAGGCATTTCAGGCTTCGGCTCAATGGTGGAAATGCCTTCCGGGACAGCCCGGACTCCCCCCCCGTGAAAGAGGGCATCAAACCCCCTTTGGTGTTTTACCAGTACCCTGGTATCCGTTATAAACAGGGCATAATCGCGGACGGCCTTACGCGGCGCCTTGTTCCAGCGATACGAGCCTGTCACCATCGTCTTGCAATCGAAAATAGCGAAGTTGCTGCGGATGAGTTCTTTTCGTGGTAATACCTTAGCGTCAAATCCCTCCCTTTTAGAAAGACCGGATAACGGCCCTTTCAGAAGCGGGCGATCCGTGCCGAGTACGAGCCTGACGTGAACGCCCCGTTGCCTGGCCTTTGCAAGGGCATGGAGGATTTCTTTGGAGGTAATTTCGGGGACTGCAACGTCGATGGATTCCGCAGAGTCTTCGATTGCGCGCAGGATTTGCTCCTGGATTTCCTGCGTCGTGAAGAATGCGTCTGATGCAAAAGCACCCTGCTGCAAATAAAGGAAAATGCTTGCGAACGCCACCAGAAACGAAAGGCTGAGTCTTTTTACGTGGTTCATAAATTTCCTCATTGAAAGGTTATGCGGGAACAAATACGTGTTATTAGCTGTTTAATTGCAGTATAAAGCGAAGAGACTCTCGCTCTTCATGGAAAAGTTGCCGAAGATGTTACATTCTTTTCATAATTCTATCAATGAAGGAGATATAATGCAAGTATTCGTGGGCGTATCTTTCGACCTCTTTATTTGTATTGACAAAAAATTACCTCTGGAATAGAATGCTGGCGATTGTTAACTACCCCAATTTACCTTTGAAGGAGTACTGTCGTGAATGATAAGTTAGGAAGGTTCTTTTTACGTTCTCTGTGTGTTATTAGCCTTGGTGTCGGCGTAGGTATTTGTGCGTTCCAGGAACCCGGGGTTTGCGCTACGAATAAGCAATCAGCCGATACCGATGCGTTGGCCGCCGCGCAGAATTTCGAAAAGGCGTTTCAGCAAGTTGTCGAACAGGTGAAGCCTGCCGTCGTTTCCATAACATCGGTTAAGGTATTCAGGCACAATCAGCCGCAGCATAACCAGCAGAAGCAAAAGCGTATGCCGAATGAGCGCATGCCAAACGACCGGTACCACTCTCAGCCACCACCACAACAGAGACCGGGACCTGACAGGGAAGACGAGCCATTTGAGGAATTCAGGGACTTTTTCGGAGACGATTTTTTTGATAAATTTTTCAAACCCCGATATCCCGAAGGCGAATACAAGCTCCAGGGGCTTGGTTCTGGGATAATCATTGACAGTGAAAAAGGATATATTATAACCAACAACCACGTGGTAGAGGACGCCGATGAACTTAAGATCACGATGGGCGACAAAAGAGAATTTGATGGAAAGATCGTAGGCACCGACCCTCAGACGGACATCGCCGTGGTTAAGATTGAAGGAAGCAATCTGCCGTCAGCAAAAATGGGAGACTCGGACACGATTCGGGTAGGGCAGTGGGCCATTGCCATTGGGAACCCATTTGGATTGTCGCAGACCGTTTCTGTGGGTGTCGTCAGCGCCACGGGTAGGGCGAACGTGGGCGTTGCGCAATACGAGGACATGATTCAAACGGACGCAGCCATTAATCCCGGCAATAGCGGTGGTCCGCTGGTTAATATCCGGGGTGAAGTCATCGGCATCAATACGGCGATATATACGCGAAGCGGCGGTTATCAGGGTATCGGATTTGCAATCCCTGTTAATATGGTAAAAATTATTATGAAGGACCTTGTGGAAAAAGGCAAGGTAACCCGCGGCTGGCTGGGGGTCGTTATCCAGGATATAGACCCCACCCTGGCAAAATCGTTCAATGTTAACGTAACGGAAGGCGTTTTGGTGAGCGACATACAGCCGAACTCCCCCGCGAAGGATGCCGGTTTTCAGACCGGAGACATTGTGATCGGGTTTGACGGAAAGCCCGTCAGCGACGTTAATCATCTCCGCAATATGGTAGCGCAGACGGAGGTTGGGAAAAATATAGCGGTTAAGGTATTAAGAGAGGGACAGGAAAAGGAATTAACGGTGAAGATCGGTGAACAGCCGGCGAATCTGCTTGCCGCAGGACATGGCGCGGTAACGTCGGAAAAAGAGCTGGGGATGACCGTGCAAGACCTGACAAAGGAACTTGCAAAAAGCCTTGGCATAGAAGAAGAGGGCGGGGTCGTTGTCTCTGAAGTTCAGCCTGGAAGTCAGGCCGCCGGCGCCGAGATAAGAACGGGAGATATTATCAAGGAAGTAAACAAGAAAAAGGTGGGTAACGTAGCGGAATTCAAGAAGGTGTTAAGGGAAGGCGATAAGGAGAAAGACATCCTCTTGTTGATAAAAAGAGGGGATTTCTCCCGTTATGTCGTAGTTAAAGCAAAGGGAAAGTAATTGCAACGCTGTACCCTTTCACATAAGCAGTATGAGGTTAATGAGGCGATCCGCAAGGATCGCCTCATTTTTTTTTGGGTGGAATTAGTGTCAACATTCTGACGATAGTGATTCCAATTTACCCTGTGAACGCCGGATTTTCTCTTAACCTTTAAAAATATTGAAATAAGAAAAACTTCTTGTATAATAAAGGTTTATTTTTCTATAAACTAAAAATCAAGATAATTTTTAGTCGATGATATATTTTCGTAGCTGAAAAAGGAGTAATAACGTGTCGTACTCAATATTAATCGTAGACGATTCCGCCTTTTCGAGGCGTATGCTAAAAAAAGCCTTTCCGGAGAACTGGGAAGTAACCATTACGGAGGCGTCGAACGGGAAAGAAGCGCTTACCGCGCTGGAGTCACAGAAGTTCGATATTATGTTTTTAGATTTGACCATGCCTGAGTTGGACGGTTTTGGCGTGTTGGAAGCGTTGAAAGAAAGGGCGGATTTTTCATGTAAAATCTTTGTAGTATCGGCCGACGTCCAGCCAAAGGCAAAGCAACTCTGTAAGGATTTGGGAGCTTTGGCCTTTTTGCCAAAACCCCTGGACAAAGAAATACTACAGACAAACCTCAAACAACACGGATTATTGTAGAACGGATGTTATGCTATGACAGATCGAATTAGTTTTACCGAAGAAGAGCTAGACATCCTTACGGAAGTATCCAATATTGGCATGGGTAAGGCGGGTTGCTCCCTTGCAGAAGCGCTTGGCTGCTTCGTTACCCTTAACGTGCCGGAAATAAGGTTAATAGAATCGTCAAAATTACATGAGTTATCTCATGAATTAACGAAAAAGTTTGAAGAGATTAATTTGGTTCGCCAGGCGTTTTCCGGCAATCTTAACGGGGAAACAATTGTCATTTTAGGAAAAGCCGCTTATGTAATAAAGGATTTACTCGGATATGGAGAGGCTGAGGTATTAACTCGTCCAAAACAAGTGGAATTGCTTTCAGATATCAGCAATTCAATAACGAGCGCCTGCTTACAGGAAATGGCAAAGCAACTTTCTCTGGAGTTGTTGTTATCGCCACCCAAGTTGGTTTGTTTTGAACAACCGGCAAAAATGTTTTATCGCTTATTGTTTGGCAACAACAAACCTACATGGGAACAGTCACTCTTCGTAAGGGTGCAATTTCACTTAAAAGACAAGGAATTTGGGAGTGACATGTTTATCTTTTTTTCGCAAAATTCGCTGGGAAGTATTAAGAAAGCGGTTCATCTCCTGATGGAGGGTTCGTGTTAGTCCAGGAATTTGCTTACGAATTTCCGAATATCATTGTAGACTTAACCGGCATCGGAATAGCCGCAGTTGACACACGGATGAACGTTATACTCTGGAACCGCTTCATGGAAATCCACAGCCATTTGAAGCCCTCAAATGTATTAGGAAGAAACCTCTTTGATTGTTTTCCCGAGTTGCCCAGAGAGTGGCTGGAAAAAAAGTTAAAGAGCGTCATCGTGCTCAGGAACTCTGCGTTTACCTCATGGCAGCAGAGGCCGTATCTGTTTAAATTTCCGAATACCAGAACGATTACGACAGACAGACCTTTCATGTATCAGGATTGTTCATTTTGGGCAATTCAGGATAAAGGCGGTATGGTTAAAGGCGTTTGCATCTCGGTGCATGACATGACTGACACTGCCGACGCGCAAATACTTTTGCAGGCAGCAACCGAGCAAGCGGTAAATTTACAAGAAACCAGCCAGCGGGACGGTTTAACGGGACTTTACAACCGGCAATATTTCGATGAACAAATCAGTTCCGAGGTTGTTTGCGCGCGCCGATTCGAAAGATCTCTCTCCCTTTTATTGATAGACGTAGATTTTTTCAAGAAAATCAATGATACCTACGGCCATCAGGGGGGAGACGAGGTTTTGCGCATCGTTGCCTTTAAACTTTTGAAAACACTGAGGCCGTCCGACACCCTTGCGCGATACGGCGGTGAAGAATTTGCGCTCATATTGCCGCATTTGGGTAAACAAGAAGGCATCGCCGTGGCGGATCGCCTCCGGAGAATCATTGAAAAGGAAATCATCCTGGTCGATGAAAAAGAAATAAAGATTACCATAAGTATTGGCGTTTCGGCGTTTGCGAAAGGAGATTCCCCGTCCCAACTCATCAAAGATGCTGACGGCGCGCTCTACCTTGCAAAGAGAGAAGGGAGGAACCGCGTAAAGGTGCTTCCCCCGGCACCTCCTTAGACGTTACCCCTTTTCTGTAAATAACATTCTTCATGTCCTTTCATGATCTTCGTGGATACAGCCGTCTTTTACATCTTTGCAGCGAAGATTGAACTGAGTAAAGGCATTTTTCAAACAAATATATATCTTGACGTGAAAATTTTAAACGGTATAATGTTACGATATTTATTGATAAGATATCACGAATATGGAGAAAGGGGGTGGATAGAAAAGGGTTTATTTAATCGTTTATTATCTGTTTCCTCAAATCATGGTACTTAAGTACCGAATCTATTACTGAAGAAAGGAGAATGTTGTTATGTTTAAGAAGATATTTGCTGGTTTGTTGGGGGTAGCATTGATTACCGGTATCGGTGTTGCAAAGGTTCAGGCTTATTCGGTAAAACCTGCTAAACTGTATGTTACTGCTATTGCTATCGGCACACCAATTCAAGGCGCAGAAATCAAGGTTGGGGACAATGCCTGCACAGCCGGCAAAAATGGCACCTGTGTGTTCGAATTAAAGCCAGGGTCGTATGAAGTTTCAGTTCACGAGCACGGCGGCGCAAGCGCTCATAAAACCATTAGTCTGGAAGAAGGAAACATCCTGTTTTTGTCTTTGGATTTAGGCGCAAAGGCTCTTCATGCCAGTGGCGCTCACTAATCTAAGTTAGCACTTCAATAGTGTTAGCCGTTTTTTGTACTATAAAGGCAGTCGCTAATGTAATATTAACGACTGCCTTTTTTGTTAAACGCTGATTCTTGCCAATACACCCAACTGGCTAATTACCACCACATACCAACGTTAAGAATCCCCCCGTTCCGTAATACACCCTGCTATTTATTTTACCTTGATTTACTTATATATAAAGGATTAGTACACTTGCGTGAACCTATCATCTTTCGGTGTTTTTTTGTACCATACAATGGCATGACAATTGCGACTTGCAAGGAAAGGTGCGAAATATTGTCTGCTTGATAGCGGGTGGGTTCTATTGAAGCGCCTCTCTGAAAAAGTTTTTACCTTTTAGCAAGGGCACACTATCATAATTAGGTATTCATTTTCTCATTTGTATGCGTGTTACCAAGAGGCGTACGCCTGGCGTAAAAACAACCTATCGCTCGTGGGGAGAATTCGGTCGCATTTTTGATGCGATAACGGACCCTATTGTTATATTTGATACGGAATTTAAAGTAGTCAATATAAACAAGGCTGCAAAGCTTTTCTTTCCGGAATGCACTATCGGGGAAAAATGTTTCTCTACCAAACATAAATTTGCTTTGGCCTGCAAAAGCTGTCCAACGTGGCAGACCTTGAAGACGGGCGCAACGACAACGTGCGAGATATTGAGCCCAAAAACCAGCGACCCGATTCTTTTGAAGGCATACCCCATTTATAACAGACTAAAGAAAATAAAGGGCGTTGTCCTGATTGGCAGAGAAAGTGATGACGTGCCGGTAAAATGGAAGAGGCAAAAAGGCTGTTGACAACGTTCTCCCCTCTGAAGTAGAATAACTCATAAGTAAAGCATTTTTTAACACCAGTTTGGTTTTTGCTGTAATTGCCAACCATATTATGCGCCTCACAAAATCCGTATTCCATACCTATTGGCTGGTTGTACCAGCCATACTCGTATTAGCAGGCTGTTTAAGCGGGTCAAGACCCGATGTAGTCATTTCTCCGGATATGGATAAAAGGCTTCGGCACATAAATTCATTGCCTCTTGCCGTGGCTTTGTATATCGAACCAACCCTCCGCACATACATTCAGGAAGCGCCTTTAAAGCAAAGCGAACCGGGTACGCCGTATTACGTCTTCCCGAATTTTGTCTTCCCCATCGGAAAGCCGCTCTCCTCGAAGATTGAAGAAATGTCACGGATGGTGTTTAGCAAGGTTGTCTTGATAGATAGTTTGCAAACCCCTGAATACCTGGCCGGAAGGGGTTTGGATGGCATTTTGGCGGTGAGTTTGAAGGATTCAAAGATAGAACTTGAGATGGACAATTCCGTTTGGCGGGCTATTGGACGGCACAACCTTGCAATCACCGCTTCGTTCTCAGATACGAAACAAACTAAAATATGGGAATCAGAAATAGCCGTGGAAGGGGAAGGGTTGGATTTTATCACTTCGAGGGTCGAACAGGAGTGGTGGATGACAACCGGTCCCAAATTCGGCCCCGCCGTGGATGACGCCATACAAAAACTTACCTACGACCTTGCGCAAAAACTTGTCACGTCGGAAGAAATCTCAGCGTATATCCATAAATCGAACGCTACTGATTAAAGGTAATTTGAGCGTCCTTACGAAGTTGGTTAAGCAATTTAACGGTTTCTTCGTCAAGCGCCCCAAGGCGCACTTCTTTTTTAACATCGGCGAATTTGATATTTGCCCCTTCCTTTTTATCCGTCACCTTTATCAGGTGGTATCCATATTCTGTTTGTACCGGCTCGCTTATTTCCCCTATGCGCATCGAAAAAGCCGTATCGAGAAATGCCTTCGCAAGGGTTCCCTTCCGTAGAATAAACCCCAGGTCTCCCCCATTTTTTGCAGATGGGCAGTCGGAGTATTTCTTTGCGGCTTCCTCGAAACTCGCCCCCCGATCAATTTCTTTTTTGATATTTTTGATGTGGTCAAGCGCATGCAAACACAATGCATCCGTCTTTAAACCCCGTGTATCGACAAGGAGGTGGCTGACCCTGACCGTTTCACCATTAAACATGCCCTTGTTTTGTTCAAAATATTTTTCCAGCGCTTTGTCGTTTAGCTTGTTACAAAAATATTTTTCCAGGGCGATAGAGTGTTTTATGCTCGTTTTAAACTCCGTTACGCCAAAGCCGATCAATGCGAGAATTTGTTCAAGTGACTGAACGGTTTTTTTCTGACGGCCTTCGATATCGAATCGTATCCTCTCAACCTCCCTGTCAATTTCACTCTGCGTAACCAGCAAGCCTTGCTTGTCTATAAACTCATCAAGCAATATATCCATAATCAACCGGTCGACGATTTCCAGTTTTAAAGCGTCCTGAGCATCCGCATTGGCGTCTTTACGCTCTTGAAGTCGGTCGGCGACGTCCTTGCTTGTTATTTTTTTGCCGTTGACTGTTACAATAACGTCACTTTTAGGGTTTTTTTCCGCAGAAAAAGCATCCGCCTGAAACAAAAACAACCCAAAACAGAACAAAAATAAGAATAACTTGTTCATAATGTCCTTTTTAAAAAAATGTAACATGCGTATAACATCCGCAAATAAAATATACAAAACCTTGGAGAAATTGTCAAAAGGAGAATACGTTTTTCAAAACACTATTTAGCTATGGGAAGTTCTATGGTAAATGCCGTACCCTTTCCCATCTGACTGGCAACCTGGATATACCCGCCATGATTTTGAATGATCTTGTAGCAAATCGAAAGGCCTAAACCCGTTCCCTTACCAACCTCTTTGGTGGTAAAAAAGGGGTCAAAAATCCTTTTTACTTCCCGATAGTGAATGCCACAGCCGGTATCTTCTAAAATTACCTTTGCAAGGTTACCATCTTTTACCGTTTTGATCGATAGTACCCTCTCCGAATTTTTCTGAGACATCAAGGCATCCAGCGCGTTGCTGATCATATTAACAAAAACTTGCTGTATCTGATTGATTTCGCAGTTGACTACGAGGGGTAATCGATTATATTTCTTAACCAGTCGAATATTACGCAACTTCAGTTCATGAGTAAACAATGCGACCGATTCCTCGATAACCTCATGGATATCCGTGTGCTTTTCAGCAATATTTTCGCATCGGGTAAAACTCAGGAGGTGTTTTACGATATTCACGGCCCGCTGGGCATTTTTATGAATCTTGGCTAGTTCGAATTGGTTACTCTCCGGGGTCTTCTTGAGCAAAGATTGCGTATAGCCCATGACCACGGAAAGGGGGTTGTTAATCTCATGCGCTACCCCTGCGACCAACAACCCTAATGCGGACATTTTTTCAGACTGAATCAGGTGATTCCATAATTTCTTATGCTCAGTCACGTCTCTGGCCACACGAATGGTACCCATAAACCTTCCCCCATCATCAAAAAGGGGAAACGTTGTGACATTAAAGATGCCTTTCGTGTGGGGTTCTTCGCTGTCCATGGTGTATTTGGTTTTCGTTTCTACAGACTTGCAGCAGGGACACTCCACCGGGGGGACGTCGGTGCCGTGAAAAACCTTGAAACACTTTTTCCCGATAATATCCCTGATATCCACGCCAAATTTCCTGGCCACGGCCTTATTCGCCCGGACAATAGTAAAACTGGTATCCTGTATGCTGATTAAATCATCAATAGAATCAAAAGTATTTTCCCAGTCGTATTTCAATCGTTCTATCGTCTTGATTGTATTTGTCAGGGTTATGTTCTCAATACCCGCTGCAACGTAACTGGCCAGCATGTCCAGAAGGGAACCTTCATCCTTGTCTTGTTCAAACAGCTTGAATCTTTCAGGTGCAGCGCTGAATACAGCAGCTAAACCAATCAATTTCCGGTTATAAACGAGAGGGATATTCAGAAAAGAGGCGTAGCGAACGCCCATCGGAGGGTGGATAAGTATTTCATTCGGTTTGGCGGACGATGGCAGGCTTACGCCTTTGATCGTGGAGAGTGGGATTCCCATTGAAAAGGCCGGTGTGAGGAATTCATGGTTGTTGAGCATGAGCACGGATGCTTCGGCCCCGGTGAATGTCTTAAAATGTTTCGCTGCCATCCGCAAGATTGCCTGGTAATTCAAAGCCCTGGAAGACGGTAAAAAGGCGTCCGAGAGGATTTTTAAACGCCGGCGTAGATTTTTTTCGCCTGAGATGGATGGCATGTATCCAGAATTCCTATAAACCACCAATACACGGAGGGACAGCAAAATTCCTCATTCCATTGTATTCTTAAGAAACGCATTCTTCAAACAAAAAATGGTGATGCGGGCTTTCAGCCCGGCACGGTTGAAACCGTGCCTACAACGGATGTTCACCCCAATCGAAAAAACAAAAACAACTGAGATGTCTTACAATTATTGAGGTTTTCGTCGTTTAGGTAGTTTTTTTCTTGTGACTACACGTATGTCTCTCTTTGGTAACGCCTCCGGCAACTTTATTTTTAACGCTTCCAGCAACTGACGAGATTGTTCTCGTGGCTGTGGGATTTTCAGGCAACGGGTGTCTTGCCCCTCGATCTTCACCTTGTTCAATGCCGTCCTTCACCGTCAGGTCAAAAGATTCCCAGGCCTTTCGAAGTCTTCGAATAATCATGTACGCAAGCATCACCACAAAGACATGCCCCCGCGTACTCCCCTCGTTTCTCACATGGACAGCTTCGGCTTTTTCCCACCCCCCTCTTAACTCAAAAAGTATTTGCTCTATCTATCCCTGGTTCTCTGCCAACC
>CAYJPZ010000054.1:0-21534 GCA_964372185.1 uncultured candidatus Brocadiaceae bacterium | reverse complement strand
CATAATGCCCCGATAGGGGCAACACAATCGTAGCCCACTGCGTAAGCGGTGGGAAATAATTGTTCGTATATTTTGAAGCCTCGTAGGGGCGACACAATGACCTCAACTATTTTTGTATCCTATCCAAAAACACCGAAGGCCTAATTTAAACATGTTCCCCCCCCTTGAATTACATGAAGTGAACAACCCTCAACACCCTTCCGTCCATCCACACATTTTCCGTATGTTCCGTGTATCCAGTGGTTAAAATAACGTCTTTTGCGATACGTTGACATACTGAATAGTTTGTATGGAAAAGGGTAGTGAGTATGGATTCTGGTTTGAAAAACGTTTGTAACCACGGAATACACGGAACGCACAGGTTTCGAGTTAAATCCTTCTTGAAAAATAGGATTCATGGGGAATAAGGAAAAGTCCTGGCGTTGCAAGGCCGGAACCAAGACCCCTTTAGAAAATTGGAACAAGAGGGAGTTGTAAGAAACGTACAAAAAAAAGAAGTTTTTACAGGGTAATACTATACCGTAAAGATGATAACCGTTCACCGCAGAGGACGCAGAGACAAAGAGGATGGAGAAATTGTTGTATAATTTCCCCGGGTGAATACAGGCCTCAATTAACATCGCTTTTCCCCCTATTCCGGTAAAACGAAACCAAAATCCGAAAGTATTTTTTTCCCCTTTTCACCTTGCACAAATTCCAGGAAGGACTTGACGACCGGCTTGTCCTTTCCCCGTTGCAATACCGTATAGGCCTGCTCCTGTTTGCTATGTGACGTCTCCGGGATGACCCAATAAGTCCCGTCTTTTGCCATTTTGGGTGAAATGGCCAGGGAGAGGGCGATGATGCCCGCGTCTGCCGCGCCCGTTTGGGCAAACTGAGCGGTCTGCGAGATGTTTTCACCAAAGACGAGTTTGTCCCGCACCTTGTCCAGTATGCCATAATAGCGCAGAGACTCCTCAGCGGCGCGTCCGTAAGGGGCATGTTTTGGGTTTGCTATTGCGAGCTTTTTCACCTCCGGTTTCAATACAACCTCTAATCCTTTTTGAGGGTTGAGCGGCGATTTGACTGGAATCCACAGCACAATCTGCCCAATGGCGTAGAGGCGCCGCCGTCCTTTTACGCTAAACCCTTCCTCTTCGAGACGCGCCGGGTATGACGCGTCGGCGGAAAAGAACAGGTCATACGGCGCGCCCTGTTTTATCTGCGCGTAGAAATTGCCGGAGGAGCCGTAAGAGACGTCCACGTCAACCGTGGAATGTGCCTTCCCGAAGGCGTTGAGCATCTCATCCATAGCGAAATTGAGGTCAGAGGCGGCGGCTATAAGGATTTTTTCTTTCGCTT
This sequence comes from uncultured candidatus Brocadiaceae bacterium, assembly GCA_964372185.1. Lineage (GTDB taxonomy): Bacteria > Planctomycetota > Brocadiia > Brocadiales > Brocadiaceae > JACVXV01. Next base: position 20,193 of record CAYJPZ010000054.1, on the reverse strand, counting down.
GAGCAAGTGGAGAAAAAAGCATTATTGACAGAAATGTAATAAAGATAATCTTCGGCAAGAACCAAACCCTGCGAGTAACATTTGAATTCATAAAATCCTCCAGTAATATATATTTAGTCCCGAAGCCCTTATCCATGGCTTCGGGATGAATAGAACTTTTATAACGTGCGATAAAATTTAAAAAATCATCTGGTACTGCAATCTGAATCTATTTTCGTTTTTATCTGTCTCTGTGGTCTCTGTTACGAAATGACCTACGTCAGCCTGTATCTGTTGGCGATGCCCCCGCATGTAATAATTGATGCCAACCGTATACTCTTTTTGAATGTCGTCCGATAAATCGTTATTAGGGTCAAGCTGAGAGTAACGGACTGCCAGTTCCAGTTTTTTAGGCAGTACAAAATACCCTGCCTGGGTGTAGAAACCGTCTGAAGTTATTGAATCACCATCATCCTCAGGGGCATTCTCCCTTACGTAATATTCACTATCCCACGTAAACCCTCTGTATCTCATACCCAGGTCAATGCTGCCGATTACAGAATCAGTATCCGTCAGCTTTTTATCTTTCTCCTTTGCATTACTGACCACCGATGCGCCAATTACTGCCTTAAAATTCTTGTCGTCTTTCGCAGAAGACTCATCCCAACCCGTTGCTAAATTGTAAGATTCATACCATCCAAAAGGATAATATCGTGTGGTAAGCACATACAGGAGTTCATTGTCGATATTTTCATCTTTTCCGTATGTTTTTAGAGGATTCTGGCCAGCGCCCCGGAAAACGGCTGCGTGGTATTCCATGTGGCCATCAAACGGTTTTCCAAAGATGTCCAGACCGTAATCACGGTCCTGTTTAAAGGCGTCACTGGCAATGGATCTGTCCTGGAACAAAAGTTTAAAACCTGATGAATTCCATTGGCGGTTGGCCGGCACCTTAAAATACCCAGTCTTTATACTTAGCGCTTCTTTGGCTTCCACGGGTGTCCACCAGATATAATAATCCCGCAGATTCGCCTCAAAGCTGTCCGCGTCAATTTCCACGTTATAATACAAATCCTTGCTATAGATATTGCCGCCAAAGCAAAGCCTTGCCCGGCGCACATCAAGATCGGTTATATCCGCTTCATCAAAATCCTCATCTTTGTCCTTGTAGGTAAAGCGTGTCTGAAATCTGAAACCAATGTTTAAAGAATATTTTCCATCCCGTGTTCGAAAACCTATGGAGGCCTTTTCCTTGTCGGGCAGATAGTAGCCGTTAACAGGTTCATATTTGTCTGGTAAGCCCAGTCCCAATTTTTCCCGTGCCTCGTTCGATGCAAGGTAGTTACCTATCTCTTGCTTTACCTCTTCTTTTGTAATCTGTGCAGTCTCGGTACCTACTGTATCCATACGCTTTTTTAAAACCCCCGCCTGCCCTTGCTGGGTCGTGGTACTAACTGCATCCAGACGGCTTCTTAATGCCTGTATCTGTTCTTGTTGCTTTAAAGCGATTTCTTCCATCTGTTTCATTTGTTCTTGTTGTCTTTGAAAGGATTCATCCATTTGCTTCAATTGTTGTTTTAAATCATCTACCTTGCGTTCGTGCGTTTCTTCGACGTGTATAGCATTCTGGGCAAACAAACCCGACGTAAACAATAAAACTGAAAGATTGACCAACAGACAACTTGAAATACAAAATTTCCACATCTTCTCTACCTCCAACCAACGTTTGTGCCTCCAGTTGTCTGGTCGGTCAAAAAAGATTCAATTAAAGTATTTTCTCACACCTACGGTTGTCCGTTCGGTAAAACAACTTCTTTTATTCATCACCTCCTTTTGGTATCGGCTTTTTCACGTTTAATCGTAGTTTCTCCGTTTTATCGATTTGTACAACCATTCCATCGTGTATTGTTATTTGGATAGAGCCATGCTTAACACTTTTTATTTCACTCACCATCTTCAAAAGGAGCAGTTCCTCCTCTTTGTTTGAAAAAAAGGCGTCTGCTGATTTCTTCATAACTAAGCTTCCTTTGATAATATCAATTCCGTCGATTTTACGATTGCCATAACCTCATCGCCTGCACAAATATTCATCTCTTTTAATGAGGCATTGGTAATAATGACGCGGAGCATGTCTCCCTGGGATTCCACAAAAACCTTTGACAGCACGTCACCCTGAATAATCTGTCTTACAATCCCAGGAGTCTTATTTCTTGCGCTTAACATACCTGAAAAGGATTTTGCGAGCATAACGTCCGTGCCTCTTACAATGACTGTAACCGCATCACCCACACTCAGGTGCATATCATCGCAAGACGCCCTTGTAATGATGACACTCAGCGGTATTTCCTTCCACAGGATATGGACGTGTGCGTGCATCTTCCCAAGAACGATATTGATAATTCTTCCACAAAGCCTGCTAGCCATTGCTATTCCCCGGAATTGTAGTATTGCCTTGACATGTAAGCAATCTCGTAGCGCGGGGGGTTTATCCCCCGCCAATGCCGACCATAAAGGTCGGCGCTACAAGAAAAAGCCGTCGCCGTAGGCGACCTAATTTAATGTATAGGAATTTCAATGTAGGGACACGGTGCCCGTGTCCTTGCGTGTGAATACAAATCAGTTGCCGTAGGCCTAATTTAAAAAAGTTTCATTTCTTTCCGAAAATACGCTCAAATTCTTTTTGCATTAAAACGTCCATCCTGACGTTATATTTCTTATACTTCGCCACCAGTTCCCTGGCGTCCTTTGTTAATGCAGCGCCTCCCCCACCCTTCCCGCCTGTCACAACCTCAAGAAGCTTCAACCCCAGCGCCTTTTCCGTGGCCTTTATCTTTCCCCAGGCAGCCCGATATGACATGCCCAGTTCCTTCGCCGCCGCGTTGAGCGACCCCAGCCGATCAACCGACTCAAGCAGCATCTTCCGCCCCTCGGCAAACGCCACCCCGCCATTTTTCTCTAACCATATCTTGAACCGTATCTTCATAGCTACACATTATATCATTAATGACATAACGATATCAAATACATTTTTGCTCTGACTTATATTATGTAACATAATTAAGAGGAAAGAAGAACAGAGAGAATTAATCAGTATGGGTAACACGATCTTGACAGGTACACGGATGATATGGCTGTATGGAGAGGAAAATGTGCCAGAGCGATACAGCAATATATTAGGGGAGCTTAAGGGTAAAAAGCTGAAAACAGCCAGGGGCTGGGCGCTTAAGGAGTCGATCCGTGGTCTGTGGAAGTGTAGTACCGAAAAAGAAGGCCAGGTGTTTTTTGCAGGATGGTACAGTTGGGCTATCAGAAGCCGATTGGAACCAATAAAGAAAGTGGCGCGTATGATGAAAAGACACTTACCCACTATCGTGAGCTATTGCAAACATCGGATTACAAACGCTGCCCTTGAGGGTATCAATAACAAGATACAGTCACTGATAAAGAAAGCCTACGGTTATCGCAACAAAGACCGTTTTAAAAACGATATCCTCTTCCACTGCGGCGGGTTAAACTTGTATCCGGAAATATGCCAATGAAAAATCACACCCTTTATCCGGTAGAGACGCTTTAGTGGATGAGAATAAATGGCACGGTGTTAATGAACCGTACACCGTAAACGTTACGTTCTATTTCATCCAAAGATATTACCGAAAGATGAGGCTTCTTGCACAAATGGTTACAACGCTTCCTGATGCCTTGAAGACAAAATTTGGTGTTGAGCCACGGCTCTACATAAAATTTGATAGAAAGGAAGATGAATCAAAATATGGTGCTTTTTTTGAAAGGCATGGTTGCGCAAGATCACATGTGTGATGCTATACATATTTGTATTAAGACTTACCATGCCATTTAACAATCTTTGGGAATAATTATGTCCTGACAACCCACAAAAACACGGTGGATTTCCCGAAGGATTTTGGGGAGAAACTTTCGGAAACATTGCAGACTATATAAAATGGAGCTACTATGAACAAACACATATTGGGTATTGTACTTTTATCTGGGTTTTATATTGCCGGGTGCGCGGCCGAGAACCATAACATCTACAAAAACAGCAAGGTTCAAACCTATTTGCCTTATAGCGATCTCGCAAGGATTTCACACCTTTCATTAGATAATGATGGTTATATTATCGGTATCGAAAAAAGGAAAAGAGAATTTTTGAGAGGGGTTCCTGAGCGCTATTATCCGGACAGGTTTTCACCTATTCCTGTGCCGGAGGAAGAGGGTGATGCTAAGGAAAGAATACAGATCAAAAACAAATATTTTAACAAATATACAAGGTACGATTCTGTCATGTTGGTCACTCATATTGCACGATATTTTGAAAAACCAGATTGCAGTGATCGCTATAACACATTCAAAAAACCATATTTTCTGTATAACGCGTATGACGTTTACAAAGATGATCGTTTAAATTATGAGAATGGATACGAGGGGCTTGACAACTTAAAAGAGAAACTGGTAACAGATATAACAACAAAAATAAAGGAAAAAGAACCGTATTCACACATTATTATTTTCTCTATGGGTTGGAACAATAATCAGCAAGAATCAATATATCGGTATAATACGATACTCAACAATGTAAAAATGGTTGCTGATAAAGAGAATAACGGCTACTTTAAACCCCTTGTAATCGGGTTTACCTGGCCTTCTGTATGGTTTGGAATTGAAAATGATTGGCTGAAAAAGAATACATCCTTCCTTTTCAGTTATTTTACCAAGCAAGATGACGCAGATGAAATTGGATGTACGGTCGCGAACTTGATTGTTCATAACGTAGTATTGGCGGCAAAGGAAGAAATTGAAAAAGATTACAAAGATAGTAGTCCCAGGGTTGTTGCCATCGGCCACAGTATGGGGGCGCGTATTCTATCGCGTGCAATTTTAAGTAAGGAATATATAAAACCTCAGCCTGATAAGTCACTACCTAATGCTCATGTAGACCTTCTTGTAGGATTACAAGGGGCATTTAGCGCACAAAGATTCGTTAAAGGCAAGGGATGGGAAGGTTTCCCTTACGCTGAATTCAATCGCTGCGCTACGGTTTTTTCGTTAACAACGTCCCAACATGATACGGCAAATCAAACCGCACATTTTATTACTGGCGCACGGCATGTTGGAGGCAAATATGGGTTAGCATTTGCAACTAAGAATAAAAACGAGTTTCGGGTAATCAAATGGAATAATAATAACAAAGCCGATTCCCAAGCATTATTATCTATACCAAATAGCGAAAAGGAAGAAGATCGAAGGGTTATAATGATTGATGCAAGCGTAATCGTTGACGGCCACAATTCCACTACGAAAGAGGATTATCCATCTGATGCCCATAATGATATTTTAGATGAGGATTTAGCGCGATTGATATGGGCGCTTATAAACAGATTTGCCCCTTCTTCCACGCAACCTTAGAAATTAAAATATTTTGATTATGGAGCGCCGCAAACGGCTATCGTACCGCTTTCGGAATGCCAACGCCTGCTTCTGGCGTACCTATACCGGCGCAGAGATGGATTATCTCGATTGTATAGGAATTTTCATTTTATTTGTGCGGGTTTGCGGGTGGATATGATTATAAGGTTGCAATCGCGATTGCAATAACACAACTCACCCCTGCACCTATCCCAGGAGGGGAATTCTGGAGGATGTGCTAATTTAAGTATGTTACCGAGTTATAGGCGGTTTCGTTGTTTTATGAGGGGATGTTATGCAGGATATACCGCAAAAATATTACGGTAATACGATACCATGTCCGAAGAAACGGTTTATGTCTTCTGCCACCGCGCTGCTTTTTTACTTAATGCTTGGTTGGGGTGTGCCGGCGGGCGTAAATAGTGGAGTTGCCCTTTCAGAACCAGGTGGAACGGCGGATACGGCGAGTTCTTCAGCTACCGGGATAGTGTTGCGTAATACACCGGAAAAGGGGCTGTCGCCGGAGGCGGTGCACAGTATGCTGAAGAACAAGGGATTGTTTGATGCCCGTCGGAACCCTTCCGGCGCGGGTATTCTCCATAAGTATGAGACTCAGAATGATGGAAAGGTTGTGTATGACTATGCAAGCGGTTTAACATGGCAACAGGCGGGTTCCGTTAAAGACATGAACTACCAGGATGCAAAAATCTACGTCTCTATGCTGAACAAAGACTGCTTTGCCGGTTACAAGGACTGGCGCCTGCCTACCCTGGAGGAGGCCATTTCATTGGTGGAACCGGCAAATAAAGGCGGTAATTCACACATAAACCCGCTGTTTGATCCTCGTCAGATAAGGATATGGACGTCCGATTGCAGGAAGGAAGGCACGGCCTGGGTCGTCTGGTTCGACGCCGGTTTTTGCGACTATGCATACACGGACGGCAACGTCAAGCACTACGTCAGGGCGGTAAGGGTAAGACCTTGACCCCGCCGGCTGGCGGGGGACGGTGGCTTGTCACATATCCGGTCGAAAGAGGGGAGAAACGGTGAAAACAAGCTATACCTAAAGAAGGAGAGTTATGATGTCTACCTGTGTCAGTTTTTTCTGCTGATTCCGGATTATCGTTCGCCGATAATTTTAATCTCCGTTTCCAGGTTATAGCCTAATTTCTGTTTTACCTCATTTTGAATGTGCCGGATTAACTGAATGACGTCGTCTGCCCTGGCATTGCCTGTATTGACAATGAAGTTTGCATGTTTTTTTGATACCTCAGCCCCACCGATGCGCATTCCTTTGAGGCCTGCTTGATCTATGAGTCTGCCTGCGCCGATGTCCTTGATTTTCTTAAACACCGAACCACAACTGGGATATTCGGCAAGTGGCGGCTGTTTGTCGTTGCGCCAGGCCAGGTTTGAGCTTATTACCGCCTGTATCTCTTCCTTTGGTTTTTGACTTAGCTGAATGGTGACGTCAAGGACAACGTCGTTGCGCTTCTGCAGGATGCTTGTGTCGTAGCCAAACTCGAAGTAGCCGACGTCAACCGGGCGGATATCCCCTTCTGCCGAAAGGATGCGGCCCGCCTTGACCACCTTGCCGATGAGTGTGGTGTGCTGTCTGTCGGGTGATAGAAAATGGAGGTTCTGCCACAGAGCGCCGCCGACGGTGCCGGGGATGCCTGCGAAGTGTTCCAGCCCCGACAATCCACGCTGCAGGCATTGTTCTATCAAGTCGGTAATAATAACGCCGCTCTCCGCTATAATTATGTCGTCACCGATAAACTGTACCCGACTGGTAAGGTTATGGATAACCAGTCCACGAAATCCTTTGTCTGTAACCAGGATGTTAGACCCGCATCCAAGCAGGAAAACGGGGATTCGGTCGCGGCGCGCCTCCAGCACTGCGTTTATCAAATCGTTGGCGGTGCGCACTTCGACAAACAGGTCGGCTTGTCCGCCTATCTTATAACTCGTAAACGGGGCAAGGATTTTGTTTGTTTCCAGATTTGGGATGTTTAGGGGCATGCATCAGTCTTTCTTAATAAATAATTGTACAATGATATTGCTATAATAATTACATCTCTTCGGGATTAAAATCGTATGTCATTCACGCTAAGGATGGCGGTTAGCATGGAGACGACGATCATGCCGATAACCGCGCCCATGAGTAATATAAGCACAGGCTCAACCATGGTTACCAGCCTCTTCAACCGTTGCTCCACGTCGGTATCAAAGTTGTCGGCGACTTTTAGGAGCATTTTGTCCAGATTGCCCGTTTCCTCGCCAACTTTTAACAGGTGTACGGCGATTTCCGGCAGAAATCCCCTTTTCGCAAGGGAGACCGTGAGTCCTGCCCCTTCTTTTACGTTGACCTTTACGTTATTCAGGATGTCGATAAGGTATTGGTTGGACAGCACGTCTTTTACGATATCCAACGACTTCAGCAGCGGCACGCCGTTTTCCAGCAGCGTGCCTAGTGTCCTGGCAAATTTGGATATCTGAATCTTCCAGAGAAGGTCGCCGAGCATCGGCAGTTTTAATTTTTTTTGATCTAATTTTATCGAAGTGATTTTGTCTTTCATAGCGCGTTTATACAAGAAAAGGGCTGCAACGCCAACCATAATCAATATCCAGCCGTATCGTATGAGATAGTGGCTTGCGCCCATGAGCAGGGTTGTCGATAGGGGAAGAGATATCCCCATGCCTTCAAATATCTGGGAAAATTTTGGAATTACGTAGACGATAAGCGCTCCCACCGATACGATACCCGTGCTACTCAGTAATATTGGATAAATCATGGCCGAGATGATCTCGCCCCGTACTTTTTGCAGCCGTTCCTGAAACATGCCCAGGCGTTTTAGCACCTGCGCGAGCACTCCGCCTTCTTCACCCGCGCGCACCATGTTTACGTAAACACTCGAAAATAGTTTTATATGATTTGAGAGCGCTTCGGCGAATGATTTGCCGGATTTCAGGCTGTTGAGCAGGTCTTCCACAACGTCTTTCAGGGAGTTATTAACCTGTCCTGACGAGAGAATAGAGAGGCTCTTATCAATCGGGATACCGCCTTCAAGCAGGGTTGCCAATTCCTGGGTAAAGGGCAAAACAGCTTTTTTGTTTGAACGGTTCAGGAGGAAGTCAAATCTTTTATTCTTCTCAACCTGGCGAATGTTTAAGACGATATAGCCTGATTTGCGAAGTTCGCTAATCAGGTCAGGCTTGCTGGCGGCGTCCTTTTCGCCTTCAATGATGCTATTCGAATTGGTTAGTAGTTTATATTTAAAGGTACTCATCGTGGTTTATTTTTTTATGTTCGATCTCATGGCGATAGCAATCTCTTCGCCATACCAATCAAGTATGATTTGATCCGATTCTATTTTTTTTACTTTATATTCGGCTATGTCTTCGCCCTCAGAGACGAAGACGAAAGGTTTGCCGTTATTCGATTTATCGGGATTTTCGATGAGCGCCTTCCGCTCATTTCCAATAATCATAATGCCTTGCAAATTAAACTTTGCCGGCGCTCCCTTCGGCTTTTGCTTATGCTCGTGTGGTTTTGCGTTATCCTCCGTATTTATGATTTCGGTTTTTGGCTGATGGGTTTGTTGTGGATTCCATTGCGAGCGGGTTGGTGAAAATGGATTATTTGCAGCAATGGCCTCGTAGGAATCCATCGGCTTAGCATCCACCGCTATGGGAGGAAGTGCGCTGTACTGCAGGTGGATTTCCTTTTGGTTTTTTTCCGACTTCGTAATAGCTACGGGAGGGTAATACACCAGCAACACACAAATAACTGCAAGGCTGATTACGCTGATAAATAGGGCGAGATTGAGAATCGGCAGGTAGTATTTCCATTGTTTTACCTTTTTGCCGAGTTTTTCAAGGATGATTTGCAGTGTTTTTACATTAATGGAGATGGGTTTCATGCTCGTTACTGTTTTTTTCCGATGGATGCGATGGCCGTAAGGGTAGAAGAGACCGTTGCCCCTTTTATCACGTCCATCCCCAGCGTTTTAATTTTCAGGCTATCAATAAATAATAATTTGTCACTGTTGTATTCTATGTCGTACAAAAGATTTTGTAATTTTTGTGTGCCATCCAGGTCATTGATTTCAATGTTGATGGAAAGCGCCACGAGGTAAGGTTTTTTGTAAAGTACGTCCTTTTTCAAGGCCGTGCTCCGGGCGACAACCAGTCCATTCTTTTTCGCCAGATTATTTACCATTTCCTGCAATTTTGCCGAAGCCAGTTCTTCCGTCTCCTCGGTAAGAAATTTGCCTTCGAGGTTTGTGTAATATTGTTCCAATTCACTTAACCGGGACTCATATTTTTTTTTATTTATGGCAAACAAATGATACTTCTTCAACAGTTTTTTTTGTGTTTCCAACCGGTCCTTTGTTTCATTAATAGACTTGAAAAAAGGAGTAATGGCAATTTTGTCGATACCGAGATAAAAGAAGACGAGCATTGCGATAATGAGCAACAGCCGTTCCCGTAGTTTGAATTTGCCGAACCGTTCTAATAGTTTTTCCATACCTGACTACTTTTCGATGTTTCCCTTGATTCTAAATCGTTCACGTCCGCTTTGTGTTTTCGTAACCGGAGAAGCCAGTCCGACGCCTGAAAAAAGAGGGGAGTTTTCCAGGATAGGGATTAAATTGGTTGAAGAGACGGCGTCCCCCTCGATATCAAAGGTGTTTTGCTCCAGCGTAATGCCCTTGATCCATGAGTCACCAGGGAGTAATTTTGAAAGTTCCGATAGTATGTCTATCCTGGCAATGTACTTGCCCTTTATATTGTTTATCCTGCTAATGGTGTCGTCCCGTTCGGCTATACGCTCCTGTAGTTTTTCAACGATGATAACGTCCTTCTTTATTGATTTGATTTGGGTATTTATGGTTTTGAGTATTGCCAGATTATTTATCTTGTGAATGTAGGGAATAAGGAAGGCAAAAAGTATTAAAAAACTTGTTAAAATACATAAAAGTGATATCTGTGGGTTTACTCTTTTTTTACGGGGCTTTGCCAGGCTAAGGTCACAGGCATAGTCCGATAGACCGTAAAATGCAGCCCCATAGGACTCCGAGTAATCCGCCAACGATTGTGTGGGGATGGCCGGTTCCTTTAGTGAAAATTCATGGGCAACGTTCATGAGCAGTATTGCCTCCGGCCGGTTCATTTTGACGTTGTTTGTCAATTCAGCCTCAGTTCTGACAACGGAGGATAGGACAAGATAGTGATTCTTGTAGAGGTTGTAAATGTAGTTGTCAGCCTCTTTGCTGATTACGACAACTGCGTTTTTTCTTTCGCCGAGGAGGGGCAGGAAGGCAAAAGGTGAAACAATCACCCGTGTAGGCGTTATTTCAAAGGCCTGTAACTTGGTGAGGAGGTTGTCCAATGCCGTTTTTTTGACGGCCACGATCAGCACCTTTGTGTCCTGGCCGATTCTGTATAACGCATGGATATCAAAATAAACGTCATCGTTATTAAAAGGAATGAAGCTTTCCAGTTGATATCCAAGCGCTTCCTTTAATTCTCTGATATTCGTATTGGGAAAATCTATTTCTCTGACGATCGTACTGCCTCTGGGCCAGGAAAGGATGATTTCTCCGTCAATTTTCATCTGAGGCGTGAATGCGGCCTTTAATTGCGGTGTGTCCTTGAGCATAAAATCGCTGATCCTGGCCGTTTTGTGGGAATAGGTGATCAGTTTCTTATGAAGGGTCGTTACCATAAGATCGTTCCCGTGAATGGATATGCCTGTTGCATTTTGTGAAAACATACTCAGAAAGGGTATTTTTTTTATAGTGGCCATATTAGTATCATAACCCGAACGTGTCGGAAGAGCTATAAATCGTTTTTCAATATCAAATCCCATGCCCCGTTAGGGGCAACACAATAGTAGCCCACTGCGCAAGCGGTGGGGAACATTGCAATGCGGGATACAGCCCCGTAGGGGCGGCAAAATACCTCCTACATCAAATATCCCCGTAAAGGTTGTGTCGCCCCTACGGGGCTAAAACAATCGGTATTTTTCTTTACCCACCGCTTGCGCAGTGGGCTACGGTTGCCACACCCCGCTGGGGTGTTTTTTGCTGAACTCCATAACCCGAACGTTTTGGCATTTACTGAACCGCCGTTATTCGGGATATGCCGCAATGATTTTGCAGCTATCCATATCCTTTCGAGCAATAATTTTATAAGAACTCTTTATTTTGTCGGATGATGCAACGGCCGTAATGGTTAAATAATTTGAATCATCGGTCGTAAGATAATTAGGGATTTTTAGAAAATCGCTGCCAATAACTCCAAAATGCCTGAATAATTCCCGAAGGTCATCAAGATTATTTATCATGCCTTCTTTCGTCCTGTGTTGAATTATTGCATCGGCTATGTCAGGCGTTACCAGCGGGACGTAGAGAAGCACTGCCTTTGACGCCGTGTTGATGTTGATTTTGCCTGACCCATAAATCGTGAGGTAATCCCGCAGTTTCTCGAATACCTGCGAACTAAAGCCCTTGATCAGCGCCAATTCCTCGATGGTTTCCAAATCTCCGTTTTTAGGTTCGTAAGGGGACGGCAGGGATAGATAGTAATCTTTTTCTGCGCCGTTGCGGTGATGAAAATCATCCGCATCAATCCAATCAAGGAGAGAATCGGTTATTGTTTCAGCGATGGTAATGTCCATTTTAAAGGTAAAAGACGTAAGAAAGGTAACAAAATTGGCCCTTGTGCCGTCTGTGATTTTATTTACGTTTATCTTGCTGCTTTCGTCACTAATAAATATCTCACAGTTCCTGTCCCCTATTTTAACTGAGTATGACTGGTTGCCGGGTTTCCAGCTAACGTGGGTGGCAGACTCCTCTTTTTCCAGTTTTTCCAGCGCCGATTTTGTTTTTGTCGTGATAGTGTCTTTAAGCCCTTCCTCCTGGGTGTCGTTAATAATAAGCATCTTTGTCGCATAGATACACGCGCCTCTCGCTGCATAGATGTTCTTTATGCGCTCCGTATAGGCAATTTCCGCTTTTATCGCAGTGCTGGTGCCTTGTGTAAAGCTTATTGCAATAAATCCGAAGATTACTATTGCCCAGAGGCAGAAGATGAGTACGTAACCATGATTGGCGATAAGAGTTCGTGCGTCTGACCTCGGGTGGATACGGTTAATTTTACCGCTTTGGGGATTTCTCCGCTTATTTTTTCTTTCCATGTCACTTCTTCTTTACTATCTTTTGTCTGAATGCTTTTTTCATCGGTTAGCGTGCTTTTGTCATTATCGGCTTCCTCATCGGTTATGTATGCGAATGAAATGGCGTCGCAGTCTTTGAAAAAAAACGTGACGTCTTTCTGTAAGATAAATTTATTTTCAAATTCTTCAGACCACGTTTTTTTAATGGTGGAATTTAGGGGTGTTTCCAGGTAAATAAGGTCATATTTGCCGTTTACGTTGTACACGATTTTATACTGCACCAGTATCATTCCCTGCCCGTAATGTTTCTTCAGTGAGAGGGGTGAAACAAATACGAGGGAGTCCTTTTCTCCCATACAATAAGTTGATGTTTCCTGTTGTGTATTTGCTTTTTTTGTAGTTTTTTTGGGGAGGCGCCGGTCGCCTTCGTCCTTTTCACCTGAAGTATCCAATTGGTGTAAGGAGGACGCCTGCTGCCAAAAGAATTCGAAGGCGGCCCTTTCTTTTGACAGGTCATTGAACCACGCCTCTTCTTTTTCCATGGAAGACAGCCCCGTTTTTATAGCATAAGCGCCTGCCATAATGAGCATAGTGCCGATTAAAGTGGCTACGATTAATTCCAGCAGGGTAAATCCATCGTTGTATTTCATGGGTAATTACTGCCTATTATTGAATCTAATCGATTTTAGAATCCCAGCAACCGCAAATGAACGCAATTTGACACTAATGCTTTTCTTTCGTTTTGCATTTATTTGCGGTTGCGCCATGCGCTATTTGCGTGTTATCGCCTCTTCTTCGTTTTCCGCCGTCTCATCATCGTCGATTGAAATGGTATCGATGATTATTCCTTCAACCTGGATAGTGAGTAATTTGATCCCGTGAGGAAGGAATAACGCGGTATCTTCCGTTTTACTCACGGTAATTGGGAATGCTTTGCCTTTTTCCGGCTCAGGGCTTTTGACTTCACATACCTTCCAGGGGATACCTTCTTTTGTTGTGCCTCCGGCAGTTCTATTCTCCTTTGTGCCGGTGTAGTTTTTTTCTAGAAGTCCCAGGAATGCTTCTTCTGCTTTGGTTCCTGCAAGAAACAGGAGTTTTGAGTGATCATTGATTTTTCCTCTTAACCGTGCCGAATTTCCAATGAGGCTGAAAAAAACGCCGATCGAAATGCCCATGATTACCAGCGCTACCATAACCTCGAGAATGGTGAACCCTTTTAAAAAGCAGGGATTCCCTTTAACATCAGAAATGACGCGCTGCGTTCCCGATTGTTTAAGAGAGAGCGTATGCTGTTTGACTTCATTCAATCGTATCATCCTGATAGTTTAATAACGGTTCAATTTCCTTCAGTTTCTTTTGGAAGGTATCGGTTAATACGTCGGCCTCTTCTGCGTTATTTGCAATATAAGGGGTTATAAGCATGATCAACTCCGTTTTTTTGTTCTTAATAGCAGTAGATTTGAACAGATTGCCCAAATAGGGGATATCTCCCAGTAAGGGTATTTTGCTGACACTTTTTTCGTCCTTGTGTTCGATGATGCCGCCCAGGCTTATCGAATGGCCGCTCTTTATCACAAGGGATGTTTCCGCCTTGCGGGTTGAAAACGTCGGAGAATCGATCTTGGCCGTGGTCGTTTCTTCGGCATTACTTATTTCCTGTTTAATGTCCAGCGTTACAAAATCGTTTTCGGCAATGTGCGGCGTTACCGTAAGGATGATACCCGTGTCGCGATACTGCACTTGCTCAAAGGTAACGGTTGTGCCCGTTTGTTGTCCGGAACTTGAGCGAATGGGCACCTGGTTGCCGACCTGTATGTTTGCAGGCTGCTCGTCACGCACCAGGATATGAGGCGCCGATAATATCTTTGCATTGGAATTGCTTGCAAGGATATTCATTAATATTTCCAGATTTCCTTTGTTGGAAAAGATATAGGGACTTCCAAACCCTGTGGCGTTTCCTGTGTCATCCTTGCCAATCGGCATCCCTCCCAGTTTCAAATTTCCCATATTCCATTGCCATTCGGCACCGTAATTCATGGTATCGTCAAGGGATACCTCGACGATTAAAACTTCAATAAATACTTGCTGCGGGGTTGCATCGATAGCTTCAATAATGGATTTTATGTTTCGATAATCGACAGGCAGTGCCTTTACGACGAGCGCATTTGTTTTCGGGTCGGCCACGATCTTCATTGACTCCGACTGCTCTTTGCCCGGTACTTTGGGTATGGCGGCCATTTTTTCCGTATAAATTTGCGTTAAAACCGGCACCAGTGTCTCTGCTTTTTGATGCTGCATTTTGTATACGTATATCTTCAACTCTTCGTCCGACGTCGTTGGCGGAACGTCGATGTTCTTTATCCAAAGGTCGATTTTAGGCAGGAGTTCCGGTATGCGCGTGACAACGAGCATCCTGTTTGTGTCCGTAAACGGCACAAAATTAAACCCGCCTTCTGCCCCTGCTTTTCCGCCCAGCGATTGAGCAAAGGTGGAAAGGTCTTTTGCCACGTTTCTTGCATCCGCATATTTAAATTCATAAAATTTTATCGATTTGCCCGCAAAAAAAGGGATATCAAGGGTGGCAAGCAGGGTAAGTAACTTTTCCATGTTGGAGGCGTTATCGATAAGTATGATGAATTGGGAGTCCCCGTGAGTGACGATGTTACCGATATTCGTCATGAGCGGACGTAGTGTTGTTTGTAAATTTCGCGCGCTTTCGTATTTTAAAGGGACGATTTGCGTCACAATATCCTTGCTCCAGGGCGGAATTTTGTCCCCGACGATAACGATATTTGACTCTTGCCTTGCCTCCGGTTTAGGCAGCACCCGGTAAATATCCCCCTCCTTTACTATGGCAAAGTTGTACACATTAAGAAGGGTGTTGAGCATGGAAAGGAGTTCCTCTTTATAGACCTGGCCGGTGGCGTGGAGATTGATTTTGCCTGCTACGCGGCTGTCTAAAATGTAATTTACGTTGAGGATTTCACCAAAGAGGACGTGTAAAATATCCTTAATTTCGGCATTGTCGAAGTTAAAAGCAATGTCGATTTTATCTCCTGCGTACGCTGGTTTGCTGGAAGAAGGTTTTGGTTTTTCGTATTCTACGGGATAGGAAAATTCATCTTGTACCGCGGAACCCTTTTCCTTTTTCACTCCGGTTTTTCTGGATATTTCGTACTCCCACGGGTTTGTCTCTTCTTCTTCCGTTGAGGTGGAAAGGGTTATTGGTTTTCTAAAGGGGGTAATTTCGGGATGTTTTACGGGTGTTGTTTCACAGCCACACAAAAAGAGAACAATGCTCACCGGGTATAACAACCAGAATTTGCTCATAGACTACATTCCTCTTTGCGGGTCAACGCCCTGTTCAGGGTGATAGGCATATTCTTAGAAGGGTAAAGCACGTGATTTTCTTACATGTCTATTTTTATTAAACAAACAAGATTAAGATATGGTAGGCGTATTCGATATGGTGCGGAAGGGGGGACTCGAACCCCCACCCCGGTATAAGCGGGACTAGCCCCTCAAACTAGCGCGTCTGCCATTCCGCCACTTCCGCAATCCGTAGAATTGTCTGTATCTGACCAAAACATCAATAGTTAGTAATTTTATTATATTATTATAAAAAGTCAACCCTTTTTAATATCTGTGCTTAGCTATGTAAATCCTTTGGGAAATGCGTTATGATTTAAAATATTGGAAATTCAAACGTGAGGCTGTAGAGCGAAGAGGTTCTTCGCTCTCCTTAAAAAAACAAACATATTAAACTCCTATTTCAACGAAGAGGCTGAAAACATGAGAAAAATACCCAGGACAATGAGCACTCAGCATCCGGACAACGTAACCATGCCGTTCTTTACGGAAGGAACGTACTTCAAGGGTGAAGATGAAATAAAAGAGGCGTTCTACGTATTTTCACACCTGCGGTGTGATGAACAAATGTGGGACTGTGAAGGAAAGGAAGTCGATGAGTTTGTAATCAAGAAATTACTGACCAGGTATGACAATTATTTCAAAAATCACAGAATTGGCAAAGAGGTATTTATTACCTTGCGGGTGCCTAACCCGTCCGTGGAAAAGAGCGAGGCAAAGATTCTTTTAGAAACGTTGGAAAGTGCGCCACGCTCGTACGACACCGCAAGCCTGTTCTATGAAAATAATAACGACGCCGCCCCTATACCGCCCATCTTTGAGGTCATCCTTCCTATGACTACCAGCGCTGCGTCGCTGAATCGTGTCTACTATTACTACCGGGATTTTGTGGTAGGAAAACAGCATAAAAAATGCTTTGAGAATGATATTACTATCAAAGAATGGATCGGCGAATTTCAACCCGAAACGCTGGAGGTTATCCCGTTATTCGAGGATATTCCTTATATGTTATCCGCGGACGCCATGGTGCAGAGTTACCTAAACGACAAGCATCTTCCCCACCAGCGCGTGTTTATCGGACGTTCAGACCCGGCGCTGAACTACGGGTCGCTGCCGGCCGTATTAGTGGTCAAAATCGCATTACAGCGGTTACATCTCTTGCAGGAAAAAATCAAGATACCCATCTATCCCATTCTTGGATTGGGCGGTAATCCCTTTCGCGGCAACTTAACGCCGCTCAGCGTAGATGAATGCCTCAGTGAGTATCCGAGTGTTCAGACGTTTACTATCCAATCGGCATTTAAGTATGACTATGATGAGGACGTTGTCAGGAAGGCCATAGAGAAAATCAATAACCATCCGAGGCAGCAATCTACGGTCATAGACGAGGAAATAGCCCTGGATATCGTAGAAAGACTCATATCCGCGTACCGGGAACAGATAAAGGATCTGGCGCCGTTGATTAACGGAATAGCCCGTTTTGTTCCACGCCGGAGGATGCGTAAGCTGCACATAGGGCTTTTTGGATATTCCAGGAACGTGGAAGGTATTACCTTGCCGAGGGTCATCTCTTTTTGTGCGTCCCTTTATTCAATCGGCTTACCGCCGGAGTTCTTAGGACTGCATTGTTTGACCGAAAAAGACGTTGCTTTTCTCAAAACCGCTTGTCCTTCATTCCTTGATGACGTATCGTTGGCGGCCTCGTATTACAACAGAGACGTCACAAAACTGATATCCCCGAAGATTGCGGATAATATTGCAAAGGTCTTAGATATGGTGAAACACACGGAGAACATCCTCCATAGTGAATACACCGCACAAATCATTCGGGACATTCTTTCTAAAAAAGAGGATACGATTACGGAAAACATCATTGTGGCGGGGAAGGCCAGGAGGTTTTTAGGATGAACTGTTTACAAACGACGGGTTTTCCAACTCAGTCGGATTGGTGGATTCGCTTCACTTAATCCACGCTACGCAACTACGGCAAGGGGAGCCAAATCCTACACCATTCCCGGTAGGGGAAGCGGTAAACTGTTACGGCCGTCCAATCCACGTATTGTGCGGCAAAAATAGGCGCTAAAGTATCCGCACCCTTCTTCCCTCTGTTTTCAATCGTCCTGCCGCAAAGAGGCGTATTGCCTCCGGGTATGCCTCGCATTCCTCCTTAAATACACGGGCAGCAAGGGTGTCGGGGGTGTCGTCTTCGAGCACGGGTACCGCCCGCTGGATGATGATAGGGCCTTTATCGTACTCGTTGTCGGCAAAATGCACCGTGCATCCGGAGACCTTAGCCCCATAGTTTACAACGGCCTCGTGCACCTTGTGTCCATAATAGTGGTGGCCGCAAAACGCGGGAATAAGGCCGGGATGGATGTTCATCACCAGGCCTTTATATTTTTCAGGGATTTTGTATAAATGCAAAAAACCTGCGAGGGTGACGAGGTCAATGGGGTACTTTTCTAATTCGGAGGTGATCGCGTTGCTGAAGCTGTCGATGTTTTTATGATTTTTATAGGGGACAACCGCCGTGGGGATATTGTGCTTGATTGCCCGTTCCAGGCCTGTAGCGTCAGGTTTACTGCTAATTACCACCCGGATACTTGCGTCTAATTTTCCCGCTTCTATTAGGTCTATGAAGTTTTGAAGGGTGGTGCCGCTGCCAGAAATAAGGACGCATAAGGATATTTTTTTAGTCACGGGGATTGGGAGAATTGTCTTATGCGCGTCCTATTCTTTGAATGACATCGGAGACAATGCATATTCCTCCGAATTTATGGATGATCGGGCATACCGCCTCTACGATGGTATTCATTTGTTTTTCATTGCATATTACAATGATATAATCATTTTTAAACAGTTCCGTTAATCCATCGCCCGATCTGGCGCCGCTCGTTCCCTTTCCTTCGACGCCCTTTATAATACTGTAACCGGATACGCCAATTTCGTCCAGGAGTTTTACAATACTATCCAGTTTTATTGCATCGGTTACTATTTCTACTTTACAGGCGTGTTTCATGGTGTTTCCAATAAAACAGGGATTAATTTATTTGTTTTTGCAATAAGATAATAATATAAAGGTATCCCCACGGTAATATTAAAGGGAAACGTTATTGCCAGCGCCATGGGGACGTACAAGCTTGGATTTGCCTCCGGCAGCGAAAGCCTCATTGCCGCGGGAACTGCGATGTACGAAGCGCTTGCGGATAGAATGGCAAACATAAAGACATTAGCAGGCTGCAGTCCGATAAGCCTTCCTATGACAATAGCCATACACGCGTTTAACACGGGGATTATTATAGCAAAAGGCGGAAGAAAAAATCCAGCGCTTTTTAAATCGCCGATTCGCTTTGCCGCCAAAAGCCCCATGTCCAACAAGAAGAAGCTGAGCATACCTTTAAATATATCTTTGGTGAATGGCTTTAGTGTATCCCATCCCTCTTCTCCTGAAATGACCCCTATCAGCAGGCTGCCGGTTATAAGGAGTACGGAGCCATTTAAGAACGCCTCTTTAAAAACTTCACCCCAGGAAAATTCGTTATTTTCCGTATGCGGGGCAAATAATCTTGCCATGACGATTCCAATGACGATTGCAGGCGCTTCCATGAGCGCCAGCGCGGCAACCAAGTATCCGCCCGGTTCAATGCCCAATGCTTGGAGAAAGGTAACGGCGGTAATATAAGTTACTGCGCTTATGGAACCGTATGTCGCCGCGATTGCAGCGGCATTACTAACGTCCAGCTTTATACGCAGGATAAAAAAAGCGTAGATAGGCACGATGATGGCCATAAACATGGCGGCAGATAAAGCGTAGACAACTTCATGGCTAATACCGGTTTTGCGGAGTTCCACACCGCCGTGAAATCCTATCGCAAGCAGTAGGTATAACGAAAACAATTTAGGGAGCGGCTCTGGAATTTTAAGGTCTGATTTTACAAAAGAGGCGAACATACCCAGGAAAAAGAAGAGTACCGGCGGGTGTGATAAATTGCTTAAGACGAGTTGGAAATCAATACCCATGTTTCCTCTTTACCTGGTAAAGTTGGTTGGTGCGGAAAATAAGCTATTGCAAGCATATCGGTTGGAACAGATCCTTCCGATATTGATAAAAATATACTGTACAGTAAGGTGGACTGGTTTGTCAAGACCATTTACTATTAATATTTAGATGCATTAATTCATCAATCTACAGTGTGCAGAAGGGTAACGGAAGGAGCCCGTAGGGCGACTGGAGTTACCCT
>CAYJPZ010000053.1:0-21573 GCA_964372185.1 uncultured candidatus Brocadiaceae bacterium | reverse complement strand
AACAAATTTCACCTTTTGGTTGCGGCCAGAGGCCGCGCCAGGTAATTCGTGTCTATTTGTTGCTAAATTCAACTCACAACCATGGAAAGGGAAATCACCGGTGAGTAAAAGGATACTTATAATTGAAGACGAAGATGAGTTCTTCTTTTTCTATAGTATGATGCTTGAGGGAAGCGATTATATCGTCGAACGCGCCTGTAATGGGGAAGAGGCGTTTGAAAAAATAAAAGAAAACAAGCCCCATCTGATTGTTTTGGATCTATTGCTGGATCAGATGACCGGTGAGGCATTTCTGAATCAAATAAAATCAAATAGCGCCTATACCAAAATCCCAATTATCATCGCCAGCAGCTTTTCACCGCGCTCGTGTAAGCCGATACTTGAATTATATCCACACCTGGGCTTTCTGGAAAAACCTTTTACCCAGGAGCAATTGCTTGCGGAAATTACGGCTAGGGTAAAATAATGTATGAAACATTTTCCGTGGGCAAAAAAATGGTATACCGTGTTTTTTATCTTACTTACAGGCTGTCACTCCATTCAGCACATCGATTCCAACGAGGGAAACAGCCAATACAATCTGGAAGCATCACTGATAAAGGACATAGCAGATGGGCGACTTGGCATGCCCCTTGAAGAGGCTTGTCTTATTGCTTCAGGCGTGAACTCGGCAAAAAAAATGCGGGAATACCGGAAAAAGATGAACCACCTGATTTCCCTGATAGGCCGGGAGACCGGCGTCTCCAAAACAAGCGACCCAGTTGTAAAGGCGCAGATAATATTTGAATGGCTGCAGACGAATGCCAATGAAGGGACGTACAAGGATTGCTACGACGTCAGAGACGTGCTTAATCTAAAGATCGGAAACTGCCTCTCGTACGCAATACGATTCACTGTTATATGCCGTTATTATGGTGTGGATATCAAAAACGTCCTTATACCGGGGCATATTTATAACCTGCTGGAAATCAATGGACAAACACGCGATTTTGAACATACCCACAGTGACGGCATTGTAAAGAAAATGGATAAAGACGACCCGCAAAAAAAGATAATGAAGGATGAGGAGGTCGTTGCGGAAATTTACTTATATAGGGCGCGCAATGCAAACAATGATTTGCGATACGAGGAGTCGTCGAAGGATTGCCGGTTGGCATTGATGTTTAATCCTCACGACAGCAGGTTTATTATCCTGCTTTTGGATAATTACATAGCCAAAAAGAACTACCATGAGGCATTCGTGTGCCTGAATGAATACCTTACTCGCTACCCTGATGATAAAAAATCACTCAAAAATACCTATAATCTCTTGCAAAGATTGGATAAAAAAAGGGATAATAAGCTTTAGCGTGAAACCACAGATTAAACTGTTTAAACTGTTTGAACTGTTTGAACTGTTTAAGCCGTTTAATCCGCTTAAACCGTTTTAACTTGAAGGAGAAAGATCATGGCTACGTATAAATTTATAGCAAAAGACTTAATGTCGGAAAAGGTTGTTTGTATTAAGCCTGAAGCCACTGTTCACGACCTGATAAAAATACTGGTGAAGAACCGTATCCATGGCGTGCCCGTCGTAAACAAAGAGGGAAAACTTGTGGGGGTTGTGTCCAAAACAGACATTGTTGAGTTAGACAAAGAAGTAGGTAAAAAACAAAAGACAGGCGCCAGAAGTTCATTTTATGTGGATAACGGCGGCAATGGTGACGGGAAATTGATGAAAGCGATAGATGAGTCGGTAAAAGCAAAAGACCTCGGAAAGGTGGAGGTTAAAGACATCATGACCGCCCGTGTCATCACAGCGCAGACCACCGATACCATAGATCGTCTCGCAAAGATAATGTACGACGAAAAAATTCACCGGGTTGTTATTCTGGAGAAGGGACGGGTGGTTGGGGTTGTGAGCACCCTTGATATCCTTCATGCGGTAAGCACTATGGGGTATGGAAGCAGCGCATTTGTTACTGATGAGGCCATCATCGACCTGCGGGAACGCCTGGAAGCGGCTGAAAAGTCCATACAATCCTTGTCCGGTATCTTAAGCAAAATTCACGGTGAAAAATGAATAAAAAGGCCGCCTTCCTTTTAAGCGCTGTCCTGTGCCTGGTAGTAGCGGCAGCAACGTATTTATTCGCAGGATGCCTGATCGCATGCAAAAAGGGCAACGGCAACGAAATTAACTTTCAAAAAATAGTACACGGCGTGGGTATCGGGGCGACAATAAAACCGGTGTGGTGTTATATCAATTTTGATCCGAGAATCGACTCGCGATGTCCATGCATCGAATGGCCAGTACCGGGTGGGTATTGCTACTGTCCCGACCATGCCGGCACCGTTTCGTACATTGCTGACAACACAGAAATGGGAGTGGCAATTGAGATTATTAAAAAGCGTTAGATCTATTGTGGCAGTTCACAGCAGAGGGAACAAGGAAGAATCATAATGTCAACAGGTTTTACTACATCCGGTGGCATTCCACGCCGGATGTTGCTTAGCAAGAATTGTGTAATATTTTTATTTTATTCAATCGGATTTTTGAGGCGGCATGGACAAACACTGTTTGCCCGTGCCTTTTAAATGCAACTTATGAAGACATCAATTAAATATGTAATGTTAGCATCGTTATTTTTGGGCATCCTCCTCTTCTCGCTTCCAAGCATGGCCGAAGGAGAGAAATGGAAGTATTTTGCAACCAGTGAAGACCGCACAAAGCACTATTATGACCAGGGCAGCATAGAATTTATCTCAGATAATATTGTCAGGGTATGGGACAAGACTACCACCTCAGAGGCGGCTGGCTCTCTGACAACGGATTTGAAAATCCTTAGAGAGGTAGATATATCAAAGCGGAAGCATCGTGTGCTTGCAATGCGGGCAGAGTTTCGAGATGGAAGTGAAAAAGAACAATCCTTCCCCAATCCCAGGTGGGGGGACATTGCTAGAAACACATGGATGAACTCCCTCTACGAAATTTTGTGCAAAAGAAAAAGTAACCGTAACCGGTAAAAAAACGTATTACCATTGTATAGGAATTTTCATTCTATAAACTCTTCGTCCTGGTAAGGACGGTTTGAAACGTCAATGCCGTCAAGCCGTCCCTACCGGACTAAAAATCCTGGCCTGTGGTCCCACCGATAAACCAGTGGGCTATTTAAATCGGTTCCCGTTCCCACAGAACAAAACAGAAATTTGCAAAAATCTGCCTATTAACCAAAAGGGTTCAACACCCTTTATCCGGTAGAGACCTTTTTCTGATTGTACGGCAGTTATTACATCCAATTGTTGATCGGTGGAAAATACTTTTAACCACTCCCATCTATGTCCAAAAATGTTATACAGAATTAAGATAACAATTGTACTAAATGAAACCAGCGCCCACAAGCTCACCAAAATATTTACTGGAAGATTTTCAGAAAACAGTTTTTTCCTGCTACACTGCTGTTTCTATCTTTTCGGATTTGCCTTGTTTGGCTATATCGTTTTTATTCGTCATACACACTCCAATTCAACAAACACAAATCAATTATGCCGGCAGAGCCACGTTGTATAATTGTCCAATCACTGCGGCACATAGACGGCATATCCCCTCGGCGGTGCATAAAATTGACCCCAGCCGTTACCTTGAGTGGTCTGTTCCTGCGGCGTGCCGTCGTCATCACGTCCGCGCCATGCCACGGGGACAAAGCGGGCGTTGTTCCACTGTGTCTCGACCCATGTGCCGTTCCATGCCTCGCCACGGTTGTTCATAACAAAGATCAGTCCCTTTTGATTACCTGCGCCGCCCCGTTGCATGATGTAAAGATTGTCGTCCACGTGCAGGATGGCCGTTGCGCCACCGGCCTGGTCTTCATGCACACGTACCAGCGCCGCAATGCCGCTTTTTTCTCCTGCAAGCCCCAGGTTCAGGGCGTAATAATCCTGCCAGAACACGCAGGGGTAGCCCTCGTGGGTCAGGATGAAGGCGTAGGCGAGCATCTTGTCGTTAATAATCGGATTGTCGCGCACGACGTCATGGTTTTCCACGAACGTGACGGCCTCGGCCGGCCGGTCTTTCATGAGCGTTCCGCCATCGGTGAGGTTTCTAAGGTTGTATCCGTAGGTGTCACACAGGCATTTCAAGCGCTCCCGCAGGGGGAAGTCAAATGCCCCGGCGCAGTTGTCCGACCATGCGTTTGTTTCGTCGAGCCAGTCATCAATCTTGCGGTCGCTGTCCCAGCATTCGCCGACGCCGAATGGTCTGATGGGCTTTCCGTTTCGAAGCGCCCGCAGTTCCTGAATGGCGCGTACCATCCAGCCGCCGTATCCTTTTACGCAGTCGTAACGGAACCCATCGAACCCAATTTCCTCCAGAAGCCATCGGGCGTATTCGATGATCTGCGTGTAGACATACGGATTCCGGTGGCAGAGGTCAGGCATATCGCCAAAGGTCTCCTGATCCCAGCATTCGTAAGGAGAGGGGTGAAAGCACGTGTAGTCCCGCGCAAACTTGCCGCTCCCGGGTGTGAATTTCGTCCACCTCCGGCCCTGGTCGATGGGATTTAACTCTTCCACATCTCCACCACTATTGTGGTTGATAACGATATCTGCATAGACGTCCACGCCGCTTTTGTGGGCGGTTTGAATCAGGCTGAGAAGCTCGTCCTTAGAACCGAACCAGGTCTTTTTGGAACCTCTTTGATTGATGTCTCCGAGGTCATAGAAATCGTAGGGGTCGTATCCCATAGATATGCCCGTAATATTTGCCGCCTTGCAAGCAGGAGGCAGCCAGAGCGCGGTAAAGCCAGCCGCCTTCAGTGATGAAATCCGGCCTTTCACGTGATTCCACCACTGGAACTCCTTTCCCTCTATCCGCGGACAATCCCAATAAAATGCCTGCATAATAACACCCATAGAACCTCCTTTTACGATTATAAGTAGCTCCAAATTTTCAAGAAAACCTGTTTTAGCGGATTATGAAAACACAAATAGCGCAATATCAACTTTCGAAGGCGGTTTTTATATTTTCTCGACAGGTTGTTTACACACAACTTTCAGCACTGTGCCGCTTACTAACATCTGTGATCCAACGGAATCCACAAATTCACGAATGCTATACAGGTGAATCTTACGATACTTCTAAAAGGTTTTCACGAGTGCATTCTTCTATAACACGTTTTAATTCAACACCAAACATTTCTGATAAGCTTGTGTATGTTTTCGCCTGTTGAAAATAACTCAAATGGTAGACATGTTCTTCCGGTTGATAACTGAAATTATGTCCACTTATAATACCTTTCGGCCAATTAACTACCATTTTGTCCGTGTCAACTATCAGATCATTTGGGTCGCCAAAGTAAACGTCAGCGATACTATCTGCAATATCATCCTTAATCCCGTCTTTGAAAATACCGGATGGTTCAAAATCTGATCCGATGGTGTTATATTTTACTGTTCCATTAATGCCGCTACCCATTCGATTTAATTTCTTAATAAAATCGGAATTTGGGTTCATTGCCCAGACACCCGGTATGGCGTTTGGGTCTTCCAGCTTAGTTGACGCAAATTTTATCAATCCACCAACGAGATTAAAAAATACCTTGAGTGGAGCGCCGCCCGTGAAAAAAAAGACATTTGTTAATAAATTGATCATTTTAGCCAATGAATCCCATTTTTGCGGATTGGCAAGGTTCGTTCCCGCGGCAGGACATGCAACCATAATCACATTTTCAACATTGGAGTAGCCGCCACAGAGTTCAACAAGGGACCGCAATACCAGGCCGCCACGACTGTGTGTCACGACGTCAAATTTTACCCCCATATCGAGAAGTCCTGATTCTTTCAACGTTTTCAACATAGCATTGGCGTTGTCCTCCGGGGTAACAGACAACGTTGCATGATCGTAACCTAAAATAACGGGATATTTCTCTTTTAAAGCCTCAAGGATTTTGGTCGGCACATACTCATATCCGCCAGCAAGCGAACTCGCCGTACCATGAATGAATAGCAGCGCCTTCTTTTTGTTTCTTATCTGGTCTTTTATACTGCCCCAATCGGATATTTTTTTAAGACCTTCTATGAAACCCTTACTATGCTCAATGTGTTTGAACCCTTCTACTATATGTCCTGCTTCGTAGTCTCCGAGTAATTTACGGATCGCTTCAGAACTTCCGGCCTGTATCCAGTCTTTGCCAAATTTAATAACATGCACAACCTTACTCCACACGCCTCTTGTCGTTGTATTTTGCACTTTAAATGGCACGCTAAAGTAATTGATAGGTTGATTTTCATCTGATATTACATCTCTGCTATTTTTATCAATATCGTTTTTAAAGTGCCACGCCCAGACGCCATCCTCAAAAGACAGGAGTACCGTTTCTTCGTCTTGATTACATCTGATAGCAAGTGGAATGGGCTTTACTGCTTCTTCAACATTGAAAGCACGCTGTTCGTTTGGACAAAATTCAAGGACTTTTTCAATCCTAAAATCTTTGGCTTCCTCTAAATAGTCCAGGCAGACAGGATTATAAGCATCTCCCAATATATCACGATGTCCACTCTGTTTTTCTTTTGAGTTTGCCATATCGGTAATATCCCTTACCGTACCTATAAACTCAGATATAGAGGGAAGAATAATGTCTTTAGAGATGGCGCATTTTGAACGCTTTGTTGATATGTGTATACGTTTTGTTGTCTTCGACTTTTCTTGCTCTTTTTCTATTTTCCCCTGAATAGGATACCCCTTCGGCGGATGTCCTTCTTTGCATGTCAGTGGATGGCCATGCTCACAAGTTAATTCGCTTTTGGCAGGAAGCGAATGGGCGCACTCATTAGTTGACTCGTTTCGGATAAGAACAGAAAGAAACTTAGTTATTTTCAATCTTTCGTTCCCGTTTAATTGAGGAACCTGACTAAAGGAGTTAAATGCAAGGCTGTTTTGAATCTTTTTAATTAGATCCAGATAAGTTATCTCACCTCTCATGTCTCGTATTATTTTACAAAGGTTATAGGTGAAAGCCCCATTGTAATCATTGTTTATGTAAGCATCAGCAGACGTTTGATCATCATTACATCCAGCCAGGAGAATGTGCTTTGCCTTAGCCGTATCATTTGCCCCTGTGGTATTTTTATCTTCCTTAAGTTTTGCCCCCAATCTTCGAATTTCCATTGGCTTGCCGTACGCCCTTAATGCAATATCCGCCGGTGGTTCTATAAAACGAGGTTGAAGCTTTGCCTCTGTCAACGGAATTTGCAGTGCTGAGGTTAAAAGAGTAATATCCCTGGTCGCCGTTCCGGAGTGGCATGAGTCTATGCAAACGGTGAGATAAACGTCTTTTGGTAAGCGGTCAATAATATCATTAAAATCATCATCAAGCAGGTAAGAATCCGGATTTCTAAAATCCATATCATACAAACAGAGAATCTCATCCATGCCGTCATCCAATTCATCCCCATTGCGGTCAGGTACCTGTGAGCCATGCCCCGAAAAGTGGAACAATAACAAATCTCCTTTTTGCGCTCCATCTAACAGCCAATCAAAACGGTTCATGAGATTGTTTCGAGTAGCGCTTTCGTCTACGAGTGTCCGTATATCATCTGATACAAATCCGTAAAAACTCGTTAGAATGTCTGCCATATTACGCACGTCATTTACGCAACCATTCAGCGGCCTCACGTATTTGTATTTGTTAACTCCTACGAGTAACGCCTTTTTAGCCATTTACCTTTACCTCCTTTTTAAAGTTTTTATCAAATTATCGCTTCACTATAGTATTACCCTGCAAATACTTCTTTTTTGTACGGTTATTTTCCCCATAAATCAGTGAAGGAAAAATTTGGCACAAGCATTCTCAAACCTCATTTAGTTGCGCTAAGTATTTATTGTTTCATTTCTTTTAAAATGTTTTTTGCATTCTTTTCCAGGTTACGCCAAATGCCCATACCTCTCCACCACATCCAACCTCAAAACCGCCCCATCCACCGGGCGTCCGTTCATTATGCTGAAGAGGTTTTTCCAGCCCTTTTCCGCCCATAGCGAGGCGTCGGCATGTCGGAGACACTTGTCATTGAGATGCTCCCGCCATAGGTCGAGGATAAATCTTTCTATCCCTTCCTGATGTTGCCACCACACGTTCATTTCAGAATCCTGTTCTCCGTTGTAGTCCAGGCAGTGGGGGCTGATGTTCGCGGAACCGACGGTTGCCCGGTGTTGGCCGCCCTGGTGGCTGTTCAGGAATATGGAACATTTGGAGTGGAGGTAGATGTTGCTCTTTTCAAGGAAGCTACGAAACCGTTCCTGCGGGGAACCGGAGGCGCCCGGGTTATTGGGCTTTTGCCCTGTTTCCCTGGCGCTGATAAGGGTGTACGCCATGATGTCGCTGACGGTTAGTACCTCGTCTACCCGCAGGGTGACGCTTGAGACGGTATCCGGGGACTTGTTCCCGCCCGGCGCTGTGAGGCGCTTCCATTCGGCGTCAGGCATTTTATCCGCTCGCCCCGCCGGGGCCAGCTTTACGGCATTTTTGATGACAAACCGGCTCTCCGTTTTCACGTTTTCAGGGCTGGCGTTGGCCTTGTCGTCCAGAAAACGGACGTCATTCCTCGGATCAATAACGCCCCACGTGGGTATCCACAGGCCGTCTTTGTCTTTTACCAGGATGGTACGCGCGCTTTTTATTTCCATCCATTTCAAATTCTGCATCTCCTTCCGGATAAGCGCGTCTTTGAAGAAGATACCGCCTGATTTCTCGTCGAGCGCCGCAGTGCCGGGGTCGTAGGTAATAACAATGTAGGCAAAAGTTCCGTTATGTCCCCGATTGGCGCGCCACTGCGCTTCTATCTTTTCGGCTATGGTGTGTTTACTGAAATACTGGTTTTCCATGTAAAGAAAGCTTGCCGGCCCGGTAAGCGTGGAGATGGTTTGCTCATAATGCTGCAGTATCCCGGTTTTAGCGTTCGAACCGGATTGGTACGCGTTTTTAGGCATGGTTTCCGTTATATCGACATGATCGGCTGGAAAGGCGGAGTCGGCTACGGTATCATAGCGGGCGATGCCAACAACCTGCCGTTCATAGAGATACGGATGCAGGGTGCGCAGATATGCCGACAACTCCTGGTATTTACGGCGGTCGGAAGGGTTATGCGCCTTTTCAGACTTTGAGGCTAATATCTGCGCCAGGTGGTCGTAACCCCCTTTGTTTCGTATTGCCGCATCCCACCTCATTGCAAAGGTTTTCATTACTTCATGGATTATCGGCCCCTGTATGATGGTGCCCGTGTCATGTAAAGGCGGAACACAACGGGTTACCCTGGAAGCAGGCCTCTTATCCGAGCTTGCCCTCCGGCTGTCAATCAGCAGATGCTCCCTGCTATCCCAATAGTCTTTCTGAAAATTCAACCCGCCGATGTAGCATCCCCGTTCCGTTAGCACAAATTTCTGATGATGGGAACCCATGATGGATATTTCTTCATGTTTTGCAAGACCGATATAAGAGAGCGCCTTATCTACCTGGTTGAGAAAGATACGTTTGAGGGACTTTGTCAGCCCGTCAAAGAACGAAGGCACGAGTTCGCTTGTGTCTATGGGATGTTTTTGCAGGGCAACGTGTATGCCGGAAGGGAAATAGACTTTCACGCTGTCATCGTCTTGTAATTCCTGGATTTTCCGGTAACTGTTCAGGAGTTTGAGGAGGAGCTGGCCGTCAGCCGCGCAGAGTTGTTTGCGCATATAATCGAGGAAGGGCTGATCCCGGAGGCATTTCACATCCCTCCATCGAACGGCGACGACGGCAAGGTCTCCCACGTCATTCAAGCCTCTCTTCTTGCCGTAATCATCATCAAGCAGCCCATCCCATATAAGTATTTTGATATCCGGAATAATACCGGCCCTGAGCATGGCAACGGCCTTTTGCTTGAGCAGTATCTCCGTAGTCGGGGATGCTGTGTCATTTTGACCGTTTCGTGAAAAGCGGACGTCTTCATCAAATCCCCACACCACGAGATAGCACCATTGTTGTGCTTCAGTAATCAATTTTGTAATGTCTTCAAAAACTTCTTCGCCGTCAATAAGCGGCTTTACCGAATTGGCGCTCATATATTTCTCCGGTTTCCTATGTGTTTGGTGCCCCAAATGTGCCCCGTTTGTGATCATTGCTGCATATTTCTGCCATTCAACCACGTAATTTTGCAATTGCAGATAACGAATGTATACAAAATCAATGCCAGGTGATCAAAAAAGTAAACATTTTGCCGGGAACGTTCCATTGATCCGTATATTTTTGAGGTTAAAACATGCAACAAAATGGAACGTCAGTTTTTCTAAACAGCAAATATTTAGCAGAAGCGCGTTGCTTTATAATAGTACGATATATGGGTAGTTAGCAATAACAACTGATCTGTTTGAAGAAGGTTTTTTTTGTCGTGGGAAAAAAGATTGCAGGGAGGGATTGCGGGCGGGAAAAAAATTTATAGCGTTATATGAAAATTGTAGCATTACGCGCATGATGATTTGTAGAAGAAGGGTGCTTTATTATTGAAGAAGTGTCCCATGAGACATTTTGTCTCATGAGACAAAATGTCTTAGGACACTTTTGTGTCATCGAAATACTTTATTATGATGCAAACGTGCTAGGTTCAGGTGGGCAATACCTGCCCTACATGATTTGAAAAAAAAACTTGCCTTTTTTTTATAACGACGTTAGCATAATGTGCAGGGAGGAAAGTTCTTATTATTTCCTCATGGACTTATCGAATTTTAGGTATCGAATTTTAGGTAAAGAAGTGCTTTATCATCATCAGTTCATCTTTTTTTAGGAGTGTTATTATGAGAAATGTGTATTTGGCGTTTCTAGTAATTACTTTTGCAATTGCTGTGGCCTTGCCTCGCACCGGGCAGTGCCAGAAAGCCGGCAATGTTTCCCGCAACAATCCAGCTTACGTTGAAGGTGAATTGTTGGTTCAGTTTAAGTCCGGTTCGACCGAGGACGACAAAGCTGGCGCGTATCGACGGGTAAGCGCCGAAGAGGTGGAAGTTGTGTTGTCTGCAAAAAAACGTTCTGATGGGCGTGGAGATTTGGTTTTGATCCGGCACAAATCAGATTATTTGCCTCAAGCGGCAGTGAACGCCTTTAGCAGCGACCCTTCCGTGGAGTTTGCCGAACCGAATTGGATTTACACCCACCAGGCAACGTCGGATGACACCTATTACACGAATGGACAGCTTTGGGGCATGTATGGGGCTTCTACTTCACCAGCCAATCAGTATGGCAGCAATGCTGCCGCAGCCTGGGCTAACAACATAACGGGCAGCAATCAGGTGTATGTGGGCATCATTGACGAAGGCATTCAGTTTAATCATAAGGACCTTAAGGGCCAGGTATGGACCAACCCTTACGACCCGAAAGATCGCGTTGACAATGACGGCAATGGCTATAAGGACGACATACATGGTTGGGATTTCGACGGCAATGACAAAAAAATCTACGATGGTGGCAAGTCAGGAAAAGCGGACGATCATGGGACGCACGTATCGGGAACTATCGGAGGTATCGGGGGAAATGGGAAGGGTGTTGTTGGCGTCAATTGGAATATCACGCTTATTTCTGCCAAGTTTCTCGGGCGTAATGGCGGCACAACTGCCAATGCCGTCAAGGCCGTTGATTATATCACCGATCTCAAGACCCGCCACGGGTTGAACATTGTGGCAACGAACAATTCCTGGGGTGGCGGTGGTTTTTCCCAGGCGTTGCAAGATGCGATTGAACGCGCCAATACTGCCAACATCCTGTTTATCGCAGCCGCAGGCAATGGAGGTAATGATGGCATAGGGGATAATAATGACATCGTGCCTAACTATCCGTCCAATTATCCGAATGCCAACATCATTGCCGTTGCTTCCATCACTAGCACCGGTGGCAAATCGTCATTCTCCAACTATGGCGTAACAACGGTTGATATTGGCGCACCCGGTTCCGGCATTTGGTCTACAACGGCTTTTAACACTTACTCAAACTATAACGGTACTTCAATGGCCACTCCGCACGTAACAGGGGCAGCCGCGCTGTATGCCTCGACGCATCCGGGCGCAACTGCCGCACAGATCAAAAATGCCATCCTGTCGAGCGCTGTGCCAACTGCTTCACTTTCAGGTAAAGTCGTAACTGGTGGCAGGCTTGACGCCAATGCGGCATTGAGTTACTAACTTACGCCAGTCTCTGTTCTTATTTGTATTGGATAGAGTATTGCGGGAAACTTTATACTGTTTGACAGAATGCCAATTGGTAACCTTTTGCAACATTGTTAAAATTTTTAAAGAAACATACATTTTGGGTAACAGTTCACCTACCCTCAAAAGTGCCGACACCCTGTCAGGGTTTTAAACCCTGACAGGGTTATCCGGGCAATGTGCCGATTCCTACAGTGAGGGGCAAGAGGTAGGTGAACTGTTACCATTTTGGAAAGGAGAAAGGTTGTGATAAACAGAGTAAAACTAGGCGTAATGGTACTCTTAGCCGTGTTTGCGTTGGTTTATGTATCTGAAGTCAGGGCTGTGGAAGTTGAATCTCTGAATGGTACTTGGGTAGCCCAGTGGACATGGGAAGATCAGGGTTCGTGGAGTGATGAGTGGACCATAACTCAAAAAGGGAAAAAGATTACCGGTCATTCAGACGATGATTATCATCTTAAGGGCAAAATAAAGGGTTCAAAGGTAAATTTCAAGGTTTCCGGGGCTGAATGTGCAATTAAATGTAAAGGTACCCTAATAGCTGATAATGCGATGGAGGGAACGATGCTGTGCACGGATTATAATGTGTCCGGCACGTGGTACGCTGTTAAAGTAAGTAATGTTACAGCGTCATCTGACGTGAGCGTTAATGAAACAGAGGAATGAAAAAAAGCCGGTGATTCTGGCACATGGAGTGCTAAAAAAGTGGCTAAGGCGACAGACTCTTCCGGTGTGAGTTTTGCTGGTCCAGGTGAATGAAAAAACAGCCATTCTTAATGGATGAAGTGCAATTGCCATGCTGCAAAAAGGGTTACCAGTAGGCATTCTGTAAAAAGCATAAGTTTATCGTATAGGAATTTTCAAACGCACGCGAAGTGGCAAGGCGCGCCTTGCCACTACGATTTATTAAAATAGCAGAAGGCCTAATTGTTGTAGAGCGAAGAGCCTCTTCGCTCTGCATGGAATGAAACGGTTACAGAACAAAGTACCATTTCGTTCTACAAGTGAAAGTCCCCCAAATGCCTAATCTACCAACCGCTGATAATAGTCTTTATTCAAGTCCTTATATTTTTCGGGCAGTCCTTCTTTCAATGCGTCCAGGATGTCCTGTCTGAATTCCTTAGGTACTTTGTAGGCCTCTTCTGAAGGGATTTCTACCTTTTCCGTCGAAACGCCGGATTGCCCCTCATCCATCGGTCCGCGGAAGGCTCCGGGGGCGGGCATGGGCATGCCGCTTCCCATCATGCCTTTTGCAATGCGCTCCCTGGCCATTTCCATGCTTTTTTTGGCCTCCGCAAGGCGATACATCGATTCCCTTTCATCCATAACGGCGCCCCGCACGTCTTTGTTATTCAACTTCCCTTTTGCGCCGCCCATCGACTTTGACGCCATATCGAGCTGTTTCTCCGCCTTTTCATCCATAAAGGGGTTTTGCTGTGAAAGGGCATCCGCCTTTTCGGCAAGTTCATCGGTATCTTCTTGTATTTCCTTTTGTTCTTCAGCGTCTTTATTCATCGCATTCATCTCCTCTTCGGTTAACGCGGCAACCCTTTGTTCTTCGAAGGATTGTATCATGGCATCGAGGTCTTTTACGATCTGCCGGTTCAGTTCCGATGCGTTTTTAACCTTGTCCGGTATTTCAGTGTCTTTTCCGGAGGGTAATTCTTTTTCGTTCCGTTTCCTTCGTTCCAGGGTATCTTGCATGCGGCTGCTCCACCGGCTCAGGTTTGGCAGCAGTTCTTTTGCCAGGTTAAGCGACTCCTTTGCCTCCCAGCTTTTCAGCATCTCATCCAAATGGGAAAGTGTCTCCTCCGTTTGCGGCAGTTCCCGTGACAGGGAAAGGAAGTCCCTCATCAGCGGTTCCTTGTTGATCCGGCGGTTGAGTTCGGCGTTTTTCCGGGACAATTCACCAATCTTGTTCGATTCTTCCTGGAAAGACTTCAATCCCTCCTCGTCCCCAAAGGATTCACCCAACCGGCCTGCTATCGCGTCTCTCTCTTCTGTAATGCCTTTCAGGTCCCGATTAACCTGTAAGTATTCTTGCAACAGCCCATTTTTGCCCAGAACGTCCCTGGCGCCAGCAATATCCTTTTTGATGGATTCAACCCTTTTACCCTGCCTTTCAAAAAACGACTTCAAATCCTCGGTCATTGATTCAGATGCGCGTTTCTGAATGGCCTTTTTGAGTTTTTCCGTATTTTCGGTGAGTTCCCGTTCCCTGTTTTCCAGTTCGGCTATTTTATCCAGTACCTGGTTTGTTTTGTTCAGCGTCTCCGAGAAAGAAGCATCGGTATGGCGCTGCGCGGCGCCTTTCATTTGATCCATCATTCCCTGGAGGGAAGAAAGGAGTTTTTGCGCGGATTCTAAGGCGGCTTCGAGGTCGCCTTTGTTAAAAGCGTCTTTCATGGCGTTCAGGTCTTTCTTGACGTTGTTTTCCTCCAACCCTTTCAGTGCATCCTCGTTTAAAAATTCGTCAAGATGTTCTCCTTCCGCCATCTTCATGAGTTTTTCCATCATCTGCCGAATGGTTTCCTCTACGCGTTTGAGTTCAGCAAGGGTTTTTTCCCGCATGTTTGCATCGCCGTCCTTACGCAACTTGTCGAGCAATTTTGCGACGTCGTTTTGTGATTGAATCAATTTCTTTCCGGTATCCAGCACGTCTTCCAGCTTTTGCTTTTGGATCAGCTCGTTGAGGAAGATGATGCTGTTTTCCACCACAGCTACTTCCTCGTTCAGCGCCCTTTGTAACCCGCTTAAGACCGTAACCGGCAACGTATTGTCCCGGACATTTTGAACCGATTGGAGGACGGTATTTCGCCTTTTCGCGGTCGCGTCGAGAAACTTATCTTTCTGGTTTTCAAGTGAATAGTATATGCTGTAGTTTGCCTCCGTATCCTCCTGCATACCTACGAGGACGTCCGTAAAAAGGCCTATGATTTTTTCAATGCGTCCCTGGGCGCCATCTTGCAGCATAAGCAGGTAATCTTTCGACGTGCATTGCCCGTCGTCCAGCCGCTTCGTTACGTCGTCAGACAACAGATACAGCATCTCCCGCAGGAGTTCTTCCTGGAGTTGAACGAGTTCCTGCCTCTTCTTTTTGGAGTTGAATACCTCCAGGTAATAGGTCCTGGAACGGCCTGTCTTCGGGCCTGATATGGTATCGTTGTCCTTCACTTCAAGGTGATACGAAATTTTGTCGTCTGACTGCAACCCCAGTTCCGTCAGCGACCACGCGTGGCCGCCGCTGTGTTGAATCTGTTTTTTGCCGAAGGTGTTCATTGTTTTGGATTTTGCCTCACCGCCTCGTTCGAATACGAGGGAAATGTCACCGATGCCAAAGTCGTCCCTGGCGGTATACCGGAGTTCGACGGTCGTCTTTTCGTTGACCACGGTATCTTTTGTGGGGGAAGTAAGGGATATTTCAGGGAATTGATCCTGCTGTATTTCTATTTTATGGGGAAAGGCATCCATGCGGGTTCTCCCGTTGGCGTCCGTTGTTTCAAAGGTATATGTCCCGCCTTCCAGCATGAGGAAAATCCCTTTCATCGTCCTGCCATTTTCTATTGTAAAGGGGATTTTTGCAGAATTGTTCACAATTATTCCCGCCGCCGTCAGCGTCCGGTCGCTTACTGCGCTTATCTTTACCTCACTACCTTTTAACGCGGAAAGGTCACCGTTGGTGTTGTATACGACCTTCTGGGGAAGTTCGGAATAGAGCGGATACCGGTAACTGATGACAATATCACCGATGATGGGGCCGACGGCTGTAAGCATCTCACCGGCGTCTTTTCTGCCGCTCAGACAGCTAAAAAGGGTGGGGACATTTTTATAAAAATATCCCGGCTTCGATACGCAAATTACGCTGAAAATAACGATAGAGGCAATAAGGGCGGCGGCGCCTAACCGGGCAAAACTTTTCTCTACAACCCGGTTCATGTTTAACCGCTTCAATGTATCTTCCGTATCTGCAACAAGCAGGGAAATCAGGTGTTCCGAGCGTTCGTCCCTTTGTTTTTGAGGTTCCGTTCTCTTTGTTTTGAAGGAAGGCGTCTCTCCGTCAAGTTGGATTGAACTGATGAGGGCATTGTTCAGAGACGGGTACCTTTGCTCGATCAACAAGGCGATCCGCTCTTTTGTTAACAAAGGTAAAAGCGGAATCAGCAGCGTGGTCAGGAATATGAAAAACAGGGTGGCAATGCTCAGGCCATAGAATGCGACAAGAGCAATCGGATGATTTACGATGAGGGATACGCAGGACGCGCCGCCCATAAACAAAAGCAACCCCGCGGCAAGCAGCAGGAAAAAAGCCCCGCAAACCCTATTGGCTATGGCGCTTCTGGCAACGGTGCGCAAAGAGGCCTGTATAATGTCCTGGCGGTCCAGCGCCTTTTTACTGCGGGTATCGAAAAGAAGCGCAGTAAAATCGACAAAGTTGATAAAAAGGCGTATTAATGTAATTTGTTTAGGAATTTTCATATTGTTTTGAAAGCATATATCAGGTCGCTCCTACGGAGCTTTATTGATGTGATTCTTGCACAGGCTGGAAGCCTGTGCCACCAGGTGCCCTATTTTATTCCTGTTCAACAGGATTTTAAGGTTATGCCTTTACCATCCAATTGTCAAACAAAATCTTATCGTTGAAAAAGTGCCATTTTGAAGATACAATACCTCACCATGTATAAATGTTACCAACTTATATTCACCCTATATTCATGGACATTATTCGTCCTGCTTTGGTTATCTTCCATACTTACGGCAATAGTCTTAAGTATGGACGCAAGCGAGAAGGAGCATACATTTAATGCCATCGAAAGATATTTTAGCCGTATTGCCTTCAAACTTCTGGGGATGAAGATCGAGATCGAAGGCGTGGAGCATATACCGCAAGGTGAGCCGGTTATTTTTATCTCGAACCATCAGAGCATGATGGACATCAAACTGGCCCTTGCCAGCATACCCACGAACATCAGCTTTGTTGCGAAGGAATCGATCTTTGACGTACCCATCCTGGGGGCATACATGAGGGTATCGGGACATATCCCCATAAAAAGGAACGAAGATAGAAAGGCTTACGCATCGTTACTGGCTGCCATTAAAAACCTTACGACAAAAAATAAGTCGCTCGTCGTTTTTCCCGAAGGCACAAGAAGCGAGGACGGACAGCTTGGCGTATTCAAGAGAGGCATCTCGCTCATCATTTTAAAATCGGGAAGAAGGGTTGTGCCTATGGCCATTGACGGCAGCAATCAATTTATGCCAAAGCGCGGGTTTCTTTCTCACCCGGAGAAGAGATACGTGAGAATAGCCTTTGGAAAACCACTATCCTTTGACAGCGCCAGGACCGACCGTGAATACACTATCAAGGTGACTGAAGAATTGCATGAAAATATATCGCGATTGCTGCATAAGTAAAGGGCTGAAAAGGGTTGCCTTTTTAACGTCAACTTGTATAATAAACGGTTCATTCTGTAATTAACCATTAAATTTTTTTAAGGAAATGTCCGATATATACGAAAAGGCATGGAGTTTGATGGTGTTAAACATACCCACGACCCTTCTCCGGAAATGGACAAAAGCCTTTAGCGATAAGGGGGGCATACCAGCATATAACGTGTCCATTTACATTAGCTGATACCTTGGTTTTTATGGTGTTTTTTAGAAAACTGCAGTGGTATAAATTTTGTTGAATGGTGAATTTGTGAGAGATGCGCATGTCTTCTAAAACGGATGCATTCAAAATACTAGGGGATCTGTCACTTAAAGAACTCCGGGACACACAAAATTACATTACCAATTTGATTGCAAAATCAAGAAAACCTGACGCAGCTCCTCTTGATACATCCGTGGACGATACATCAGAACATGAGCGGCAGGAGCGGTTTTACACCATCTTCAGTTGTAAATTTAAGCGGCTGGCTGAACAGGCAAAGCCTGCCTTTTCCGGAATCGTTGTGGACGTCTCAAAAGACGGTTTGCGGCTAAAGACCACCGAAAAAATGGAGGTAGGAACTATCCTGGTTACCTATGAGTCCCAGGAATTACCGGAAAACGATAGTCTGTCTGCCGTTGTCGCAGAGAATGACGCACTACAGCGAAGGGCTTGTCTGGAGGTTGTTCGTTTAAAAGAGGTCGGGGGAATATACGAAATCGGCTGCAAGCTTGTTCGCGATCACGATGCTGCTTTGGATGGTTTAACGGAACTGGAGCGACAGGAGCGTTTCTATGCCAGCATAAGCTGTAAATTTAAGCGGTTGACTGAATCTAAGAAGCCTGCGTTTCCGGGGACGATTTTGGACGTCTCACAGGACGGATTACGGTTAAAGACCACCGAAAAAATGGAGGTAGGAACCATCTTAGCCACTTTTCAGGTACAGGAGAAGCCAAAAGATGATAGCCTGCCCGCCGTTGCTGCCAATAATGACGCCATACAAAAAAAAGCCTGTATGGAGGTAGTGCGTGTGAAAGAGGTAGGGGGGCAATACGAGATAGGCTGCAAGCTTATCCGCCCGGCGCTTGATTCTCTTATGTAGAACCTTAAACAAACCTTAAACAAACCTTGAGGGGAAAGACGGCAAGGTATAGTCTCATACCTACAAGAAACCACGAAACCACAGATTTCGCAAATTACACAGGTTTTGGATTATCAACACTTGAATCAAGTTTAAAGAGCGGCTATAATTCTGATTGTACAGGAATTTATTTTGAGGTAGGGGCAAAGCATTTGCCATATTTTGTATGAATGCCTCACCGTTTAGGCAGGCAAATGCTTCGCCCCTACTCTGAGGCCTTGCCTCACTAACTTTTCTCTATCCGTTGAGGACACATCTTGGGGAAAAAATCCATACTCGGCGTTTGCATTCTTTTCTTAGCCGTTCTTGGTTGCGCTTCTTCCGGCGGGAAAACCGCCGGCACCAATAAGTCATCTCAATATCAATTGGCAATGGAGTTTAACAATCTCGGCGCAAGATACGTAAGCAAAAATTTGATTGATGAAGCCATTATTCAATTCAGGAAATCGATCACCGTCTACCCCGACTTTACCGAGGCGCATAACAATCTTGGCGTTGCTTACTGCAAACAAAAGATGTACGATGAGGCCATAGCGGAATTCAAATGGGCCATTCAACTTAACCCCGACTACTCAAAGGCACATGATAACCTGGGCTTTGCATATCAGCAGAAATACCTCTTTGATGATGCAATGAAAGAACATACTTTGGCGCTGAAAATAAACCCCAACGACATGGAAGCAAAAAAGAATTTAACACGGGCCAAAGACGAAAAAAAAATCTATGAAAAAACCCAGGCAACCCAAACCGACAATCGGGAAATTAGCCCGGAAAGCATACGGGCGTATAACCACTACTCAAGGGGATACGTTGATGAGGCAATAGTATTATTTCAAAAGGTTTTGGAAAACAACCCCCAGGAAACGTTTGCAGCCTGCTATTTAGGACACGCATATACCGCCAAGGGAATGATGGACGAAGCAATAGCGGCATATTCCGGTGTACTTCAAAAAGACCCTTTAAACGTCCAGATACGGCTTACGCTGGGAGACGTCTACTATGAGAGGGGACTCCCTGACAAGGCCGTTGCTGAATTTGAGAACGTTTTAAAAACGAACCCCAACAATACGCGTGCCCTTTATAAACTCGGTGACATTTACGCGGAGAAAGGTGACGAATCAAGTGCCACCACCCTTTATAACAGGGCCATTGCATCTAACCCGAATTCTCCCGAGGCATATCACAAACTTGGCGCCGTTTATTTACAAGAGGAACTTTACGATGATGCGATTGCTTCCTGGAAAAAACAACTTGAACTAAACCCCAATTCCGGAAAAGCCCACGACAGCCTTGGCGCGGCTTACGCGATTAAAAACATGACGGATACCGCTATCGATGAATACAAGAAGGCGCTGGCCGGCAATCCGGAAGATAGAGAAATGCACTACCATTTGGCCTGTTCTTATGAGGAAAATGGTATGATAGACGAGGCCCTTGAGGAATATAAAAAAGCGTTGGGAGCAACCACAACGTGGCGGTAAGAAGAAGGCAACGGATTTAAGCAGTTTAAATCGTTTAATCCGCTTGATCCGTTTAAACTGTTTAAACGGCTTTTTGACGTAAATGTACTGATTAATTTTGATAAATTTAGACATCTGGAAGATAAATAATTATGAAACAGAAAATAAGGGGATGTATCATAGCGACGATGGCCGTGCTTATTTCTTTAATCGCTGTTTATGCCTTCGGGAATGTTTCTCATACCCTTGAAGTGACACGCGGGCCGGACTTATTATGGCATTGTCTTGCAACGTGGGTCAAGAGCATCATATTGACACAAACGGTTCTGGTGGTGGGCGTATTGTTCTTATTCATGCTGAGAAAACCGAAGGATGTCAGGTCATAAATGACACGGTTTATTGCGCTTTTCATTATAGCCTATATCGTTTATTATGTTATCAAAAACAAGTTAAGGCACGGCGCTACAAAAACGAAACGGCAACCGTCACGGGGGGAAAAACCGGAAACCGTTCAAATCCGTCTCAGAGAAATTGCCTACGTCGTCTATTCGGCAAACGGGGATGGCGATACCTGTGACCTGTGCGCGGCGCTGGACGGAAGGCACTTTCTCCCCGACCATCCCATGCTGAACTCGATAAGGCCGCCCCACCCCGCATGTAACGGCCATAAGGGATGCCGGTGCACCTTGACTTACGTGACGCGCGACGAAGAAGGCAGCAAAGAAATCGTGGCCTTTTTAGGAAAACGGGGCGGTGTGTGCGACAAACAAGCAATTAAAGGAGTGATAGCCCATGGACAGCGGTAAAAACAACCCGTCACCTGACCCCAAAGCCATTATTGTTTTTATAACCACCGGTTCAACCGATGAGGCAAAAAAAATCGGCAAACTCCTGGTGGAAGAATGCCTTGCTGCCTGCTGCACCATTATCCAGCCGGTAGAGTCCGTCTTCAAATGGAAAGACGCGATACACGTCGAACAGGAAACGCTCATAATATGCAAGACGCGCGATGAATTGTTCAACGCCTTAGAAAAGCGCGTAAAACAACTACACAGCTACGAAGTCCCCGAAATCATCGCAATACCCGTCACACAAGGCGCGAAGAGTTACCTGGATTGGATAGTTAAGGAAACAAGAATGCCCGGCAAGGCGCCGTCGTAATTGGCCTGAATAAATAAGTATTCTCCCGGTATCGGATGGCAAAGATAAGGTTCTGCAAGG
This sequence comes from uncultured candidatus Brocadiaceae bacterium, assembly GCA_964372185.1. Taxonomy (GTDB): domain Bacteria; phylum Planctomycetota; class Brocadiia; order Brocadiales; family Brocadiaceae; genus JACVXV01. Next base: position 127 of record CAYJPZ010000053.1, on the reverse strand, counting down.
AGCCACCCGGAACGTTCACCGGAAAAACACAGTGACTGGCGAAGAAGGGCGGCATCATATCCACGAGACGAGATTCTTCAGCGGGCAGTCAAGGAAGCAGTCCGCAATGCGGGTGTAGTCAAGCACG
>CAYJPZ010000052.1:0-21600 GCA_964372185.1 uncultured candidatus Brocadiaceae bacterium | reverse complement strand
CTGGACTCAGCAGAAAAGGCTGACACAGATTGAGACGACCCTTGAAGCGCAGAAAGAGGAGATGTCATTCATAAAAGCCCTTATCGAAAAACTCCAAAGCCTCATTGAGAAACTCCTCCCGCCCAGAAGCGTGCTGTAAGCAGTACCGCAGCAGGTTGGTTGGTTTATATCGAAGATCGGATTCGAAAGAGCAAGCACAGCCACATAGCCAAGTAGCCTTGTTAGGTTTGGTTGAGGCGCGAAATCCAACATTTGCTGAATGCCACGAACGGTCATCGTTGGGTTTCGCCTTCAGACTGTGCCAGATGAACTTTTTTGTATTCAAAAGTGGGGAAGAACCCTCAAATATGGCCCATTTCCCCCTAATTTTATGGCATTTATGCCATTAAAGTGGAGAATACACCTCATGAAAGAGGGCAAAACCGCTCATATGGCACAGTCTGTTTGCTCAACCAAACTCCATTAACGGAAAGGAAAATCTATGAGCGTTTACGAACAGGTAAAACAGGCATTACAAGATATTGTAGCGCCGGAATTGAAATCAATTCAGGTAGAAATAAAACGCCTGGACAGCAGGGTTGATTCTTTAAAAGCCGAAATGACTACAGAAATTGGCTCGCTAAGGAAAGAAATGACCTCTGAAATTAATTCGCTAAAAATGATTCTGTCATCCGAAATAAAAAGACTTGACGAAAAAGTCGATAGAATTGACGAAAGGATTGATACGGCTATGCAAATCAGAGAACGCCTGGCAACTGTAGAGGCAAAGCTTGCGGCTATGGAGCGTTAAACCCAATTTTTTCTATCCCCACGAACTCATATCGGGCTTCTTTCCCATAATAATGCCTGTGGACTCTCGTCCCCAAGCTCCTCAGACTGGGCCAAATGGCCATTTTTCCGAGATTGCTATACAATATAAGGATTATCTATTTGAAGTGCGTATGTCTGCCGGCTTACCTCTGAGCGGGGTAATTTTGGCCGACCAGGTTTAGGGTTTAGACTGGCGTGTCCGGAATGCAGAATGGATATGCACCTTACCTCCTCGAGTAGTTGAAGAGGTATTGCAAAAACTTGGTGCGTTTTTCGATGGTATATCAGGTGCAGTAAATACCATAGAACACAACCCTATAAATACTGAACTACTGTTCATGTTATTTCTGCACAATACCAAAAGACGCCCGCAAGTCAACGCCCCCTTCTCTGGAAGATAACCCGGGAAATTCAAAGGGCAAAGCGATAGTAAGTCCATAAGCAGCATATAAAAATTGATTCATTTTTACATTGTAAGGTTCGGTTGCGTAAAGTGAAAAACCAACTATTACCGCTTGAGTATTTACAAACCCAGAAAACAATAACAGTAATTGCCTCGTGCAGTCAGGTTTATTCACCTCACATTGAGAGGGTGTATTTTTTGTAAAAACCAATGTTTTTATAGACAAGGCTTGCCGTTAAAAAATTAGGGGCTTCATTTCCCGGATTAGGCTTTAATTCAACGACGTCCAGCCCCACCACCACCTTATTTTGATACACCTTTCGCAAAAAATCTATGGTTCTGTACCACCCTAATCCTCCGGGCACCGGTGTTCCCGTGGCCGGCATAATGGATACGTCCAGGCCGTCAACGTCCAACGTTACGTAGACGTGGTCTTCCAACGTTTCCAGGGCGTCGTCGTGCCAATCGTCATTATCGTGAATGTCTTTCGCATAAAATACCGAAACGGCGTCTTTGTTCTTTTTTACAAAATCGGACTCTTCTTTCGACGCAACGCGAACACCAAAGCTGGTCACCTTGCACTTGAGGTCTTCCACCATTCTTCGCGATACGCTTGCATGGCTATAACGAGTACCACCAAAATGGTCCATGAAATCCAGGTGTGCATCGAGTTGCAGCACCGACAGTTTCTTGTGTTTCTGCTTATACGCCTTCACCATTCCCTGAGAAATGGAGTGTTCCCCGCCCAATGTAACCAAGAACTTATTATCATTCACGATTATGCTACTAACACGATAGGTGGCATCGATAACCTTTTTCGGATCGGTATGTATCTCCTCAACGGCCAGCGTGCCTGCCGTGAACATCCCAATGGTATAGGCTTCTCCTAATTCATCATCGTAAGGCTCTACGTTGACAGAGGCGTTTAAAATCGCATTCGGGCCAAGCTTTGTCCCTGTCTGGTAGGTGGCCGTTCCATCAAATGGCACACCCATGATCACAACCTTAGATTTTTTATAGCCGTCGTTTTCGTTCTCGTAATCGTAAGGAAATGTGCCAAATTGTAGGGAACTCAAGAGGTATTTTCTTATATCACTTAGCATCTCAATCTCCACCCTGGAAATAAATTGCTTGAACTCGTTCCCAAACTGGAGTTTGTGAACGAGCAGGACTTATAAAGCAAAAAGGGCATCTAACATCAGATGCCCTTTTTAGCCACTTTATTTAAAACAATACCGATGATTCAACTATCGGTTATCTCTTCTCTTCTTCATCATTGCAGCGCCAAACATGATTACTGCTACGATACCGATAATACCGCCAATCATTCCAGCGGCACCTTTCCTGCTCTTTGCTGCTAACATCTCATCAACCTTCTTGCCTCTCTTGAGCGCAATGGCCTGACTCTCCAGCCTATTAATGCCCTGGTAGACCTTCGCTGCGCCATACCACCAGGCGATGTCCTGCTGTCCATGCGCAACACCCTTATAAGCGTGCTTTGCGTCACCGAACCACATATTGGCATAGGTAAGCTCGATCTCTGACGGGTTATTTTTACCGGTCATGAACAATCCATACAAGCCAAGTATCGGTCCGACAACAGGCACTTTTCCGCCCGTCGTCTTAAATGCCTTGTAAACTGCATCACCTAACAATCCTGGGCCAAGCGCATCGGCAAGGATATCACCCAGAGGGAAGATGTCTCTTTCTTTAATCGGCACATCAAACTCATCGTTTGCGGCGATATCGTCCACTATGCATTGAGCCCTATCTTGCAGTCTCCACATTTCAAACATGAAGTTATCCAGATTCTCACGATACAATCTCGCGAATCTCGGGCTATGACACTTACTGCACACGGCAACCCACTGCTCTGACCTTTTCTTGTTATCCGGCGAATATACGTCCAGCTTATAGTTCATCGGCGGCAGATTGATCCCAAAAGGATAATCTTTTATTGACGATTTGTATTCCACACCTTTTGGAGGCACCGTTCCCATCCTCCATACGCCCTTGACAACCGGATTATGGGCAAACTTGCCGTTCCCCTGATCAAAATGACAGAACTGACATGTTGGAGTCCTGTAATCTTTGCCGGGAACCACTTCCGCTAACGGCTTTTCCCAATCCCAATGCTCACCTTCCATGTGGTATATATAACCCATTTTCGATTCACCGTAAGTCTCAGCATCCGGATGATCAAAACCCATGTGGCAGCTCATACAAGCCTCTGGCCTTCTGCCTTCCGCTGCTGCAAACTTATGCCTCGTGTGACATATATTGCAACGATCTGTGGCGTGGCACAGGTCGCAACCAAACTGCGCTGCTGGATACCCTCTACGGAACATCTCAGGATACCATGGTGGGATAACGTTTGCAGCCAAACCCTCAATGTGGTTCGGACGACCACGCTCTGCCTCACCCATAAATTCCGTTGTTTGCTGTGGATGACACTCACCGCAAGTTGCAGGGGTAGGCATGTGTAATTCTTTATGGTCTTTCCCATGGCAATCGCTACAGGTAACCTCTTTCAGATCTCGCCCGATCAGCCTCTCTATCTGCTGTGTCTTTTCGGCTAATCTGGCATTCTTCCTGAGATTCGCATGTGTTGAATCTCTCCAGTCGTTTACAAAACCAGGTGTAACCTCTTCATGACATTTCACACACTCGGTTGGTTTAAATTTTTCCAGTAACTGGTCATAATAAGTGCCATCCGGTCTTACATAGTGCCTTACCGGAAACCAATACATCTGCAACGGCACCGGCTTGTACAAATTCTGCCACGGTCCGTCACCTTTTTCCAAGCCTACGTTCGTGGTAAACCAATCCTTCAACGTATCGTTCGGATAGAGAATATCGTAATAACTCGTGGCCTTCTTTTGCAGTTCCTTTAATTCAGCGTCCGATTGTGCTTGAACGCTCCCTCCATACAAACTCCACATCAACGGGGCAACGAGCAAAATCGAGCCCAATTTCCACAATTTCATTATATGCCTCCCCCCCCTAAAAAATACAAATTTATTAAGAAATCACTATAAATTTTCTAGTAAATCTTCGGCAAAGACTTTGAGGTCGCGCCGCCCTTTTCAGATACACCCGTTTTATAGGGAGCCGTATGCTGTGGGTAGAACCATTCATCAGAAGCGCCTCTTTCCTGGAAAAACTTAAGCCGCATCTCGTGTCCGCGTGAGTGGTGACATGGACCGCATATATTGTATGGCGTGCCGAACGTGCCCACCTTGGCAATTTTCTGCCCTTCCGGCGCTTTCCCAATGTCCATGAAGTAACTAAATACCTCGCCGGGGCCATGACATGCTTCACAGGTTACCCCTTCTTCAGAGTATCTGCCCGTCGCCTCATCATATCCGGTCGTATGGCATTTCATACAGGACTTCCGATACCCTTCATTACCCGCGATATAGTCAGGGGCTTCCTTAACCCGCTCAAAAGTTTTAAACTTGATTCTTTGCCATCTTTCGACGTGAGGTGACGTCAACCCCATATGGCATTTGAGACATTTTTGACTGCCAACATAAATGGCCTTATCTCCCGTAATGGAATATTTCCTGAAGTCTCCCATTTCAATCCTCTGATTCGGATCTGCCTCCTCAGGGGTTAACGTGGCAAGCTCACTCCAAAATTCAAACATGGGTTCTGCACTAACTAACCGCAGTTCCATCTGCCTTTTGTGATAGAATATTCCTTCGTGCGCCATCTCTTCACCCAACGCCCTACCAATCCCACCGTGACAAACGGTACACCCGTATATATCAAAGGGAAACTCTTTGGTATTTGGGTGGGAAGCCTTCAGCTTCTCTTCGTCAATATGACATGTCATACACCTATCTACCTTGTTACCGTTTTGCCTCTTTGCCCAACTGAAATCACCTTTTAAGAGTATCTGCTTTACCTCATAAGTCGGCTTCTTATAGGCTGCAAGCCGCTTCCCCAGCAGTTCTTTTTCCTTTACAGAGGTGGCTGCGGCGTATAGTTGTTCAGTTTTTTCCGCCTGTTCAGCGTAATACTCTTTTTGATACTTTATCCATTTTGGATTGAATTCAGCATTCATCCACATCATGCTGCCCCCAAAAAACAGGGCGCTCAAAACAAAAAATATCAATCTTTGTACACTCATAAGTCATCCATTCTGGAAACAAAAAATTTCCGCATTATAAACATCAGATGTTAATCCAAGGTGTAGCAATAATGTACTTAACGTTAAACGCTAACCGGAAGACCATTTTTATGACCGTAGCGATCATGGTTAGAAGCAAACCCATCGTTAACGAATACCGTATAACACCTAACTTTTGGAAAAAATCCTTTTTCACAAGCGCAGGGATAGTCATTCCCAGAAAGTAAAATCCACACATAAGAATGACTCCCAATGGCAACGGTAGATTATGCAACGGCGGCGGCGTCGGGAAATCGTGCGTCCATTTTTCCCATGGCCAGAAGAACGCCCAGAACGGTCCGCGAAGCGCAGTGCCTATGTATATTAAAGCATACCACAGGACATAGCCCGCCATAAAGACCGTTATGGAAAACTTACGCTCTTTGAAACAATAATAGCCGTTTCCCTTGGGGTTGTTATCCAGGTAAGGTATCAAAATCAATCCAACGACAATGATCGATGGAAGAGCGACACCCGCAAACCAAGGGTCAAAATACACCAAGGCTTCCTGAAGACCCAAGAAGTACCACGGCGCCTTGGCCGGATTCTCCGCCTGGCCCGGATTAGACAGTTCTCTCAGCGGTGCATCGGTAAAATACGAGTAAAAAAGCAGCCCAACCGTCACAAAAATAGCCGCCAAGAACTCCTTAGCGACTAGGGTAGGCCATGTAAACACCTTATCGTCCTTAACTTCTACAACTCCTCTCTTCTCCTGCCTTACTTCCATGGAACCACTCCTCAGAAATATCTTTGTTAAACCCGTTACAAAAATTATTTTGTCATCTATAAACTATAACGGACCTGAAATACCGCCGTCTTTACGCACTCGCCAAAAATGCACCATCATCAGCGCAGCGGCGACAACGGGTATTCCCACGCAATGCCACACGTAGGCTCGCAACAAAGCCGGAGCATCGATCACCGTACCGCCAAGCAAAGCAAACCGAACGTCATTGTTTGCCTTCATACCCAAGATGTACGAAAAAGGGCCTTCATGACCGATCAAAGGCGTCGCACGCGCCATATTTGTGCCCACCGTAATAGCCCAATAACCCAACTGATCCCAAGGCAACAAATATCCGGTAAAACTTAATAATAAGGTAAGAACCAACAGTACGACACCAACGACCCAGTTAAATTGCCTCGGTGGTTTATACGAACCTGTCAAAAACACGCGTAACATGTGTATACTTACGGTAATAACCATTGCGTGCGCGCCCCAACGATGCGAATTTCTCAACAATCTGCCAAAAGGCACCACATACATCAAATCCACAATATCCGCATACGCCCTGTTAACGTCAGGAACATAATAAAACATAAGCAGGATACCCGTTATCGTCTCAAACAGGAATATGAAAAAAGTAATCCCGCCCATACACCACGTAAAACGGATCTTTGTACCATGCTCTCTTACTTTAGCAGGGTGCAGATGCAACCATAAGTTGCTAATTATTTGAAGAACTCTGTTGCGGGGAGTATCCGTGTAACCATGCCTAAACACAGACCTCCAAATTTCGTTATTGGTAATTAATTTTATTAATTCTTGCAGTAGTCTCATTTAAATATCCCTTTCATCGTTTCACTTATTCCGCTATTTCCTCCCCTCATAATAAAGATAGCCCCCCTCTATCCCTCCGTTTCTTCTAACGCTTTATTAATCTCTTCATTTGGCTTCCAAAGCACACGCTTTAAGGATATCACATTTACCGGGCAGTCCTTGCAATTGCCGCATCGTATACAAACGTCAGTATACTTTATCACAATACCATCCTTAGTAATGAATGGTCTATACGGCTGATCCTCGTTGCTAACGTCAACCTGTTTTAATGCCCCAACGGGACAAACCAGGCTGCATCTTCCGCAAAGCACACAGTCGTTCGTTTCAACGTTGATACTGAGGTCGCATTTTAAACACCGCATTGCCTCTGTCTTTGCCTGCGACTCGTTAAGACCAAGCTCAACAAGATCAAAAGTTCCCAGTCTGTCTTCCACCGGCAACATGTCCATATTCTGACGTGAAACGGCGTCATAATTTTCTTCCCGCGCATTGATATCGTTGTCGATGAGGGTAACCCAAACCTTCTTTTTCGGTTTTTCCAGGGACTCTCCTCTTATATATTTATCTATCGATTTTGCTGCGGTATGTCCCTGAGCAATACACTCGATTATCGTGCTCGGACCCAACGTCACATCACCACCGGCAAAAACACCCTTTTTACCGGTCACCAGGTTTTCATCCGCAACGATGGTACCCGTTTTGGTTACTCCTATCCCATGGTCATCACCAAGGAACTTCAAGTCTGCCTCCTGGCTAATGGCAGTGATAATGCAATCAACCTCTATCATAAATTCTGAATTAGGCACCGGTTCCGGCCTTCTCCTGCCAGTATTATCAGGCTTGCCGAGCCTCATCTTGATGCACTGCAACGCCTTTGCTTTCCCGTTCTCTGTGATAATTTTCGTTGGCGCGGACAAGTAGTGGAATTTGACACCTTCATGCTCGGCTTCTTCTATTTCCCATGACAGCGCAGGCATTTCTTCCCTGGTTCTCCGGTAAACGATAAAGGCCTCTTCACTTAAACGTTTTGCCGTTCTGACGGCATCGATAGCGGAGTTTCCACCGCCGATCACCGCCACCCTCTTTCCGGGACTCCTCGTATCGCCGTCATTTACCCTCTTGAGAAACTCCAGGCAGTCCATAACACCCTCAGTGCCCTCTTCGCCAGGAACTTCAAGCCTCTTGCCCTTTTGCGCGCCAACGGCTATGAAAACGGCCTTGTATCCTTCCTTAAACAAATCGGCAACGGTCTTTCCGGGTTTTCCAATAGGGGCATTTGTTTTGATATCGACACCACGAGCCACTATGTGACTAACGTCAAACATAATCTGTTCTCGGGGCAGCCGGTAGGAAGGGATTGCCCACATCATCATACCACCAACCTGGTGCTCTTTTTCATAAACAGTAACCTTGTAACCCATACCGGCTAGATCGCTGGCGGCTGTAAGACCTGCAGGGCCTGCGCCTATTACGGCAACCTTTTCCTGTTTAGATGTGGTTTTGGGGGGAGAAATTCTAATTTTATTTTTGTAGATATAGTCAGTAACAAAGCGCTTTAGGGCATCAATTGCGACAGGACGGTCAAAATCGCCGCGCTTGCATTTAGATTCGCATGGGTGCGGGCAAACGTGTCCGCAGACGGCAGGAAATGGATTGGTTTCTCTCATCAACCGGTAAGAGTCCGTATATTTACCCTGGCTGATCAGACGTATATAACCAGGCACATCCATGTGCGCCGGACACCGATGTTGGCAACGAATGTTTCCCTGTAACCAATCCGAGTCGACAAGCACCCTCACGCCTTGTTTCGGTATTGTTGCTTGAGTCATATTTATAGCCTTATTTTAAAAAAGATTTAATATAAAAGCATAACCTATACAATCAACTCCGTCTCAAGAGGCACCTTTTTACTGGTGTCAACAACGAGCTTGCCAGAATCTTCCAGAACGACTTCAAAGTGGTCCAAAGGTCTCGGAGCAGGCCCTGCAAAGTTTACACCATTCCGGTAATACTTACTTCCGTGACAAGGGCATTCAAATATGTTCTTTTCCTTTGAAAACTCAACCGCACAACCCAAATGCTGGCAAACCACAGAAATCGCTTTAAAGCTACTGCCATCACGAACAATAAATATCTTTCTCGATTTTAACGTGGTAACTGAATTTTCTAAAAATACCTTTGGCTCTCCCACAGCAAACCTTGGGGAAGGCTCAAAGAGAACCTTGGGATAAAAGAACCCTTTATATCCCATGATATTAATCAAATATGCCCCAATTGTCGTAAAGAACAAACCCCAGCCCGCTAATGACAAAAAACTCCTACGGGAAAACGTAAACCATATACCCCTTTCACACTCAGACGTATTACATTTGTCTTTTTCCTTCGCTTCCATAAATATTCTCCCCCCCCCGCTGTTGAAGAAAATCCTTCCCTAAACTACACTAAAGTTACCATTTATTTTAGTCTTAATAATATCTTCATATCCTAAAATTACAGAGGTCGCATCTTATATTTATCAGTGAAAAAAGTCAAGGATATTTTATCAAAACGTGGAATATTTTTCACGTTTTTTTCACTAATAAACGATAAGCGCCCTCCTTGTTTTCCACTTTGATAATTTTATGCCCCTCCTCCTTCAAACTTCTTGGCACACTCCGGATAGGTTCCCCATCGTCCAAAATCACTTCTAATATTTGGCCGGAATCCATCATTTCCAGCTTGAGCTTGGTTTTTACAAAATTAATAGGGCAGAGTACACCCCTTAAGTCAATGCTGTCATCAGGAACGGTCTTTTCGACGTCAACCATACTTAAAACTCCACGATTTTAATGTAAAACTTCTCGATATGCGCCAATTCAATCATGATTTTATTTCTTCCTCTTCGAACTGCTTATTTTCTTCACGAAACACCCATGACCTAACGTTCGTATTCTCCCCTTTTTCTACAGCAACGATTATATAAGAAAACCAGGAACAGGCATGTTCCGTGTCATATTGGGAAGGAACGGCCGGGTGGTCCGGGTGAGAATGATAAACTCCAATGATTTGTAAACCTTTTTTCGTGGCCTTCTTATCAACCTTTTCATAATCATAACGCTCGATAACGAATCTGTCATGCGCCCTTTCGAAATTCCTATTAGGCACGGGACAGACCTCCACCACCCGTTTTTCCGGGGAATTTGTGCCAACCAAAAGACCACAACACTCCGAAGGATAACTCTTTATTGTCAGACTCTCTATATAGCGAAGTTTCTCACTATCAATGCACAGCAAAAGTAATTTCTCCTAAATTATATGTATTGGAATTTCAAAGTAGGGACACGGTGCCCGTGTCCCTGCGTGTGAACAAAAAAGCCGCCATAAGCCTAATTTATCTTATAACCCGAACAGGTCGGAAGTGTAAGTAAAGTAAGAAAATCTTTGGGTAGGCCAGACGTCACCGCCTGATAAGCAGCTTAAGCTAAACGTTGCCCGCCCAGAAACTGGTGCTCAAGTAACGGTCTCCGCGATCGGGAAAGACGGTGACAATCGTGCCGCCCGCAATTTCATTCGACACCTTCAACGACGCAACCAGCGCCGCGCCGGACGAGTATCCGACAAAAAAACCCTCTTCTGACGCCAATCTCCTGACGGCGTTATAAGCGTCCTCCGTCTCCACCATTATCTTCCGGTCCGGAAAACGTTCGTCATAAATACCCGGCACAATCGAAGTGGCCATGTGCTTCATGCCTTCCAGGCCATGAATCGGGGTGGCAGGCTCAACGGCAATCACCTGCACGTCCGGATTGAAATCCTTTAAGCGCCGGCCGGTCCCCATAAGCGTGCCGCTGGTGCCCAGACAGGCGACAAAATGGGTTACCGCACCTTTTGTTTGTTCCCAAATCTCCACACCCGTAGTTTCATAATGCGCCTTCCAGTTTGCCGGATTATTGTACTGGTTGGCATAAAAATATTTGAAAGGGGCTTCGTTTACGATCTTCTTTGCCTCCTGCATAGCACCGTCTGATCCAAGCAACGGGTCGGTGAATATAATCTTTGCCCCAAAGGCACGCACAATCCGCTTCCGCTCCTCGCTTACGTTTAACGGCATCACCAGGGTCACTTTATACCCCCTTGAGGCGCCAATAAGCGCATACGCGATACCTGTATTGCCGGAGGTTGAGTCGATAATAATCTTATCCTGATTCAGTTCCCCTGATTTTTCGGCCTCCTCGACAATGCGCAAAGCGGGCCGGTCCTTCACGGACCCCCCAGGGTTAAACCATTCCGCCTTGACATAGATTTCTACGTCTCTGCCTTTTAAACCCTTCGCAGCCCGGCTCACCCTCAACAAGGGCGTATTTCCTACTTTGTCCAAAAGCGAACTTCTGGGAATTTGTCTGGATTTACCCCTCGTATCTCTCGTTACAGAACCAGCCACAACGGTACTGCCTTTCCTTATATAAAAAGCTGTGTCTCAGCGCCTTCGGCTATTTCCAACAAGGTAGTCAGCCCAAGAACGTCGTCAACCTTGGATTTAACCACGGACTCTTCCAATTCCATAAGCTTTACCGCAGCCGTACACGCATATACCTTTAAATTTCCCATCTTCCGCACCTCAGTAAGTATCTCTTGTAACGAGATGGGATTAATCTTCTGCATCCGATCTGACAACCTTTTGCCCTCTTCTCCAAACTCTGCAGATAATTTCGTTACGTCAAACTCCTCGCTTACAAACCTCTTCAATGCCCAAAAAAACAGGAAGATATACGTCTCTCTCCCCATGGAAGCCGCCGTAATGGCAAGGGTAATGATCTGGTACAGCTTATCATACGTGCCGCTGTGCGCGAATATGACAAATTTCTTCTTGTCTTTCATCTGGAAACCCTTTAAAACCCTACCGTGAGGAGACGCTAAAAAAAGCACCGATATTCCACTTGCTAAATTAAGCCTTCGGCGGCTTTTTCGTTGATGTAGAGCGAAGTACCACTTCGCTCGAACGAAGCAATCGCTTCGTTCTACACACAACTTTGAAATTCCTATCTATACTTATCAAATTATATACATCGCGCACAACGGTATCAATACATTTTTTACCTTACGCACCTTTATTCCTTTACTATGGAACAAAGCAGAGCTTTTATTGCAATCCCGTTCCCAGGCTGGAGCTTGTGAACGAGGTGAATAATCAACAGCGCCAATGTTACCGGCAGAAAGCGTCTGAATATTTTTGATTTAAAAATCATTCACGCTTTTTAGCAGATTCTTCCTTTTTGCTTCAACAAGAACTAAATGTGTGCTGGCGATTTCGATCCCTCGTTTTCTGGCTTCTTTCATAAATACCGTGAATAATATGAAGCTTTTTAGCCCTGGCAAAACTAATAATTGGACTGCTATCAGCAACGATTAATTCCGACATCCTGTTTTTTCCTTTTCCCGGCGTATTCTAATTGGCGTTGGAATTCTTCCGGGGAAAAATTTACCATAGGAATGTCGTGTTTTGCCATCAAATCAAAAAGGTCGTGTCTGTCTATCTCCAAAAGCTCAGACGCCTTTCCTTGTGATATCTTACCTCCCGCAAAAACGGCTTCTTTTCCTTTTAGACGCCCCGGCGGAGCGTCTCTACAGTGGTTATTTTTCGAATTTTTCCAGCTTGTCCCGCAATTCCTTCATCCTGATTTCACGCTGGATGGTGGCCTTTTTGAATCGTTCCAGTTCTTCTACCTGTTGTTTCAGCTTATCCTCGTACTGCTTGCGCACGAGAACTTCGGCTTCAAGTCTTTTGACCACCGCCAATGCAATTTGAACGGGGAAGCTGCTGCCATCCTTTTTTACATTATCTCCTTCAAAAGAATAGGTTCCATGCGCTATAGTATTTTTAATCATCTGATGCAGCTTTTCCGTTTCGATAAAATCGTTTGGAAAAAACATCTCTATATTCATTTTCCTGCCGACAATCTCTTCGTGCGTATATCCATAAAATTAAATGACTTCTTCATTATAGGTTATGATGTTTCCGTCAAAGTCTGCTGCAATGATGGCGTATCCACACATACATTTGAAGAGCGTGTTCAAAAAATCTGTCCTCTCCCGCAGGTAGGCCAGCCTTTCACGAAGCAGTTCTAACGCCTCTACCTCGGTGACTTTTACCGTAACATTATTTCTCATTGTACCCTCGCTATTTCGGATTTTTGATTGCGGACTTAACCATTGCGGATTGCGGAATTCGGATTGCGGATTAAAAAAATTTCTGCCTCATCCTTTACCATTCACCATCCATCCTGCTCATTCCGCAATCCGCAATCCAAAATTTATCTAAATTTCCTTATCTTCCTTTCCCAATGCCTTCACAACCACCCGTCCGGAATTGAGGTGGAATTCCACACTTCGCCCGTAATCTCCGCCGCTGTCCTCGCCCACCAGAGGTATCAACTTTCTTTTCATGATATACCTGATTTGAAGTATGTTTTGCGCTCCGATGCCTGTGCTGTCACCATTATAAACAGGAAACATGCGGGACCTGCCAACTACCTTGGCAATGACGCAGTGCTGGTGTGTTTCATATTGTAACTCCTTTAACAATGCATCCGTTGCGGAGTCTGCATACAGATAAAGAGAAAATGCCGGGTTTTTTCTGTTTTTGTGTTCAGAAGAACCCGGAAGTAAGATGTGTGCCATCCCGCCCAGCCCTCGCTTTACATCGTAAAGGGCCAATGCAACACAGGAACCAAGCCCCTCCGCCACAATAATGCCGGGAGATTTTGCCACAACCCCCTCTCCAATGCCAATGCTGATTTTTATTCGATTGCGGATTTCGGATTTCGGATTGCGGAATGCGGAAATCCCCAATCCGCAAACGCTTACTTTCCATACATTTGCTCCCTTGCGTCATTGATCGAATTCAAGAGTTTCTTTGTAGACGCCGGATCCGGAATTACCAGAAAAAAGGTTCTCAGGTTTTCTCCAACGATAACAAATTCACTCTCCACCATAATGATTTGCGAAGTCTCCCTGGTTGTAGCCGCAATTGATTCATCAATGAGCGCCTGTACCATATCCTCCCGCAGCTCAGGAACAGAATGGTAGATATTCAATTTACAGAAATCATGAATGGACACAAAAAAAACTCCCGCCAGGATATTCCCAAGCTCCTCAAGCGCCGAGACGTCCACAACGACACGCCCTTTGCGCCCCCCTCCCGGCGCGGCCTTTTCCATTAATTCAATGAGCCGGTTTTTCTGCTCATCCGGTACGAGCAGGAACATGCGTCCCCGCGCGTCACCAACCATGTCCATACCAATCGTTGCGAAGGATTTGGCAGGGTCTTTCAGGAAGGAAGGCATGTTCGACGCCGGAAAAAAGTATATTTCCGGTATCTTTAAGTCCACCGTACAATTAAGTAGCTGTGAAAATGCAGCGGCGGCGTTCCCTGCCCCGATGTTCACCATTTCACGGAGAAAATCTATTTGCTCTTCCATCAAATAACCCTTGTTCTTCATACAAAATATTTCTCCTCTTTTAACGTTTCAGAATTAAATAACGTCGGGATGTCCAGCAGGAGCGCAACCCGGCCGTCCCCCAGCACCATGCCGCCGGAAAAGCCCTTGAATTGCCGCGCAATGGGGTCAAGCGGCTTGACGATATTTTCAACCTGATCCAGCACGGTATCAACGCCGATTGCCATGAATGTGACCCCCCTGCTTATGATTACCGCAGTGAAGCTTTCCCTATCATGACGATACGGAACATGCAACGCCTCATGCAAAGAAACAAAGGCAATAACTTCCTTCCGCAGCATCAGCGCCTTACCATCCTGAATCGCCCTGAGATCGCCCGGCCTTACGTCCAGGGTTTCAATAACGACGTCCGAAGGGATGCCGAAGACGTGATCGCCCACCTCCACCATAAGCATCTGTATAATTGCGGTTGAGGGAGGAAACCTCAGGGTAAAGCACGTCCCCTTGCCCGTCTGTGTCGTCATTTCGACCGTTCCACCCAGTTCTTTGGCGGAGGTTCTGACCACAGACAACCCCACCCCTCTTCCTGAAAGGCCCGTCACCTCTTCGGCGGTGCTGAACGAGGGGCTGAAGAGGAGGTTCATAATATTTTTATCTGGCAAAGAGTCGGCCTCTTCCTGTTTTATAAAACCCTTTCTGACCGCAACCTGCCGGATATGAGCGGTATCAATACCGCGTCCGTCGTCTTCCACCTCAATCAGGATATGGTTCTCGGTTCTTTTCGCGGCAAGCCTGAGCTTGCCCCGCGCGTCCTTGTATTGTTTTTGCCGTTCCTCCGGAGATTCTATACCGTGATCAATAGCGTTTCTCAGGAGATGGAGTACCGGTTCGCCAATAGCATCGAGGATGGCCTTGTCCAGTTCTATTTCACTGCCTTCCAGGAGAAACTCAATTTCCTTACGGCGCTCTTTTGCCAGATCGCGCACCATCCTGGGAAACTTATCGAAAACCTCGGCAACCGGCACCATACGGGCAACAGAGACGTTATCCTGCAACTCGCTCACCAGGCGGCTCATCTCGGCCATGATTGATTTTAATTCCTTGCCCTGGATTTCAGAAACGATCGTTTCCATACGGTTTCTCAGGATGATAATTTCACCAACGGTATTAAAAAGTGAATCGAGCAAATCTATATGCACCCGTACGGTCTGTCTCTTTTCAATCGTAGGGACGCCGGCCTTCCCCTCAACGCCTTTATTAGCGCCTTCAACCGTTTTTTTACTTACCGGAGCCGCTTCCGGCAGGGTTTTGCTTTTTAATCCTTCGATCCTGGCGCGGAACTCCGTAATTTTTGCGTTCCAATCCGCGCCTGGCGCGCCTCTCTTCTCCACCCGTTCTTTAATCATGAATTCAAGGGCGTCTGCAAGTTCGAAGATAATGTCAACCCCCTGCTGACTGACCTGTATGGTATTCTTCCGCATGAGGTCGAGGAGGTCTTCCGTAAGGTGGGCAAGCCCGGCAATATCGGCGAACTCCAGCATGACGGACGAGCTTTTCATGGTATGAAAGACCCTGAAAATTTCGTCCAGCAGTTCCGTTCTGCTGAAGTCCTTCTCCAACGCAAGAAGGGCTGTATTCACCGACTGAAGGCCATCCCTGGCGTCGTTCAGGTAGTCCCCCAGAAACCTCATGAAATCAAGTTTATCGTTTTCTGACATAAAAACCCTCTACGATTGTGGAATGCGGAATTCGGATTGCGGACTGCAAATTGGGGATTGCGGAATGAGAAGGATGAGTCTTTTAATCTGCAATCCAAACTCCGCAATCCAAATTCAGCAATTCTACACCACCCCCGGCGCCGGTTTTCCCACAAAATACCCCTGCGCATAATCAACCCCGTACTCCCTGAGTACCGCAATTGTTTCCTTGTTTTCAACAAATTCCGCAACTGTTTTTATCCCCATCCCTTTTGCCACGTCCACCATTGACTTGACAAACAGCCGGTCATGTCTGCTCTCTACCAGTTTCGTCACGAATGTGCCGTCTATTTTAATATAATCAATACGCATCTCCTGCAGATATCGAAACGAAGTGAAGCCCACGCCAAAGTCGTCCAGAGAAAAGTTGCACCCCATTTCCTTCAAAGTGTTGATGAACTCAACAGCCACTTTTAACTCATGTATAGCCGCCGTTTCCGTTATTTCAAAGATCAGGCGCTGCGCGTCTATCCCTGCCTCTTTTATTTTATCTTTCAGAAACCCTAGCAACGCCTTGTCCCACAGATCCTTTCCCGAAAGGTTCACGCTAAAACACAAACCCCGTTCTTTCACCTTTGTTTTATACTTCAGCGTCTTTTCTATAATCATCCTGTCTATATCCCCTATAAGCCCAAACGTCTCCGCCATATCAACAAATAAGCCGGGCATAATAACCTTTCCTTCCTCATCAAGCATCCTTGCAAGTGATTCATAGTGTGATACCTTATCTGTCTTCAGGTCGAGTATGGGCTGGAACCACGGTTCAAAGCGGTTTTCTTTAAGCGCCTTCTGAATGCGACCTTTCCACTCAACCCCCTTGTGCATCTTCTCAAGCACAAGGTCCTGAGATTGGTATATATGCGACCTGTTCCTTCCCAGATGCTTTGCATGATATACAGCGGCGTCCGCCTTCTGGAAGAGGTCGTTTACGGTATCGCCGTAGTCAGGATATAGCACAATACCTAAGCTTACCGTTACATGTCCCCCTGCATCTTCGAACGGAAGAGACTCTATCTGCCGTCTGATTTCTTCCGCTGTTTCCAGCCCTTCCTGCTCGCTCCTCGATGGCAGAAATATCGCAAATTCATCTCCGCTCATGCGGCACAGGATGCTTTCCATAATCTCTTTTTCACCCATGGCCTTTTCATAATACTTCAAATCAATATCTGTTACAGCTTGCATTATGAAACCTGCCATGCGCTGCAGCAAGGCGTCTGCAATCTTTGTGCCGTAGGTGTCATTTATAAGCCTGAATCTGTCTATATCCATGAGAAGCAAGACGCCCCTGTAACCTTTTTCTCTTGCATAATCTATCCATTCATTCACAAGTTCTGTGAATCGCGCGCGATTGTAGAGTCCGGTCAAACCATCAAACGACTCATAAGAAGCTGCAAAATTCGCGCGATTTTTCAATTCAACCTTTTCCGTAATATCCTCCTGCACACATAGAAAGTGGGTTATTTGCCCTTTCTCATCGCAAATCGGAGAAATGACGTTTTCGCAATAGTAATACCGCCCGTCTTTCTTCTTGTTCTTCAACGTCCCCCTCCACGTCCTGCCCGCAAGAATGGTATTCCACAAATCCGCGTACAACTGCGCCGACGCCTCTTCCGATTTCAGCATGCGGGGGGACTTGCCAATTGCCTCGTCCTTTGAAAAGCCGGTTATTTTTTCAAAGGCGGGATTTATGTATTCGATACTCCCGTTTGTATCCGTGATAAATATGACGTTTATGCTCTTCTCAACGACTGCTGAAAGCCTGGAAATTTCATCGCGCGCAAGCCTGCGAAGTTCATCTTTCCTGAACAATTCCTTGTTTGCCTTCTCCAGCGCCAACGTCCTTTCTCTGACGCGTTTTTCAAGGGTTTTTGTAAGCACCATCAGTTCTTTTTCCATGCGTATGTGTTCGGAGACGTCTCTGGCTGTGCCCATAACTCCGATAATATTTCCCTTTTCGTCTCTTCTGGGGATATTTTTGAACTCGCATACTATCCCGGTATTCTTAAAACAGAGTTCATACCTGGGTTCGTTTCCCTCTAAGGTCTTTGCGTAAACCGCTAATGCCTTTTTCCCGTTTTTCATATCGAAAAGCAGTTTGAATGACTTTCCTATGAACTCTTCTGGTTTGTGTCCGGTAAGTTTTTCAAATATAGGATTTACATACACGATGCTCCCTTTCACATCGCAGATATAGGCAAGGTCTGCCATTTCTGAAAGCAGTTTTTCGTAATTTACCAGTTCAGGTTTTTTACAGCCCGGACCTCTCCCGTTAGACATGGATTTTCTTGTATTCATAGTAGTTCTCCTATTTCAGATTTCAGATTTCAGATTTCAGATTGCGGATTTTTGGATTTCATATTTTACTATCCGCAATCCGCAATCCGAAATCTATTTTTCCCTTTGCATTATCCGTCGCCTTGTCGCTATTTTCTATTGACATAAAATAATTTATTCTTTATCATCTGTGACATGAAAACACTCCAAATATCCGACATTGACAGAATACTCACAATGCTTCCGGAAAAACAACTTAAAGCGGTGAGAAAGTATGCCGAGCGTCTTCTTGAAAAAGAAAAAAAACGCAAGGCATTTGAAAAGAGGGTGCTTAAGGCTGAAAAGGAATCCGGGATAATTTGCAATTCTGTAGAAGATGCAGTGGACGCCTTTCTTAACGCACCGGATTCATTAAATTGTGGATAGTCCAACTTTGTTCACGACAAATTTCCTTTTCCGCTTTCTCTATCCGCAATCCGCATTCTGCAATCTAAAATCCATCATATCATTTCCATAATTGCCTGCGCTATTTCAGGCAACGGAACGACCCTGTCCACACAGCCCAGTTCTATGGCGGCCCTGGGCATGCCGTAGACAATACAGGTGGACTGGTCTTCGGCAATCGTGCCTCCGCCTGCGTCCTTTATCGCCTTCATGCCTGTAGCGCCGTCGCTCCCCATCCCCGTAAGAAGCACCCCAAGGGCGCAGCCGCCATACGCCTCTGCCACAGACTGCATTGCATGATTGATTGCATAGGAATTATAATCGGGTGAAGCCGCGCCGGTTAAGTTTACTTTTTTTTGGTCTCCCTCCTTTACAACCGACGTGGGATATCCTGATGCGACAAGGATACGGTTTGGATACAATACCTCTCCTTCCTGCGCAATTGCAACCTCCATTGAGCAACCCCATCGCAGCCTGTCCACGAGAGAAGGCACAAATTCAGGAACGATGTGCTGAACGACCAGTATGGCCGCCGGGGTATCGCGCAGCAACCCTGACAATACCGTGACTATAGCCCGTGGGCCGCCGGTTGACGCCCCTATTACAACAATCCCTTTTTGCGCGCGCTGAGTCTCCTGTTTACGGTATGACACCGGCGGTCGGATCAGTCTCAGTTTCTGCACGTTAACACCGGCAGCGGTTTTCACCTTGGCAATAATTTCACCGCTTATTTTGTTTATATCATACGAAATGACGCCGGAGGGTTTTGCTATAAAGTCTACAGCGCCGTATTCGAGCGCCTTAATAGCAATTGTCGGGTCTTTTTTATCGAGACCGCTGAGCACCAATACCGGCGTCGGGCATTCATTCATAATGCGCATCAATGCCGAAAGCCCGTCCATCCGGGGCATCTCAATATCAAGAAGCACGACGTCGGGGCGGAATTCCCTTACCTTTGCAATAGCCTCTATCCCATCCCCGGCATCGCCCACCACCTTTATCGAAGCATCCGATTCAAGAATATACGTAAGTGACTTTCTCATAAAACAGGAATCATCGGCAACCAATACCCTTATAATTTCGGATTGCGGATTGCAGATTGCGGATGGGTGGGCGCTGGTTGTGGATTGCGGATTGCGGGTTGCGGGTAGATTCATAGATTTTATTTGTTACTTCGCGCAGTTTTTATTGAAGATACCGTAATCGCAAGAATTTCATTGCCACCATTCATTAATGATTCTACTGATTTAATATCCACTTTTTCGCTTTCGACCAATAACTCCATCCAGTATATGGATTCATCCGCTTCTTCCTTGACAAGTCCCATTTTGGAGATAAAATCCGCTTTTGATCTGGCGCGGCATGCTGCGCGGTAATTCGCGCCGACAGATGTGCCGGAACGCAACAATTGATTACCAATTGCATCAGCAGTTCTCCCTCTTGGTAAGCCTTCCACCAATGTAATGATATTTAATCCGAATTGCATAGTCTTGCGTTTCATATCATCCTTATTCATATTCAACACCCTTTCGATTGCGGATTTTGGATTGCGGAATTCGGATAGTTTGACTTCGTTCATTACAAGTTTCTGATTTAGCAATCCGCAATCCACAATCCGCAATATTTTACTTCTTCCCCATCACCCTATCAATTTCCTTCAATATTTCATCCAGCTTGAATGGTTTTTTAATAAAGCCGGATGCGCCATGCTCCTGTGCTTCTTTCTGTTTTTCGGTGTGGCCAAGGGCCGTTACCATGATTACTTTTGCGTGCGGATCAATTTTCTTAATATCCTTTAACGCCGAGATGCCATCCATTTCCTTCATGAGGACGTCCAGTGTTACCAGGTCTGGTCTCAGCTTTTTATACATTTCAAACGCCTCTTTGCCGTCCTTCGCCAGACCCACAACCTCGTGGCCGCCACTTTCCGCAATGTATTTTAATGAACCTCTCATGAAAGACGCATCATCTACAATTAAAATCTTAGCCATTTCACCCCCTCCTGGTTGTTTCAAATTTTGGATTTTGGATTACGGAATTCGGATAGTTCGGTTTCGCTTACTATGAATTAGGTCTTCGGCAACTTTTTTATGCACACAGGGACACGGGCACCGTGTCCCCACTTTGAAATTCCTATACATTCAAGTTTCAGCTTTCTCAATCCGCAACCCACATTCTGCAACCCGCAATTTACTTATTCTCCGTTCCCTGCCTTGCCGCCTCCAATTCAGACATCTCAGCCTTTGTCAACACCTTGTCTACATCCAGCAAGACAATCAGCCTGTTGTCAAGCATGCCCACGCCTGTTATATATTCCTGAGACACCGCGGCGGTAACCCCCTCCGGCAGTTTTTGCGCCATCTCATCCGGGATTTTGATAACTTCCTCTACGCTGTCAACAATGATGCCCGTAGGATATCCGCCGCATTCGACAATGATTATGCGGGTATCCTCGTCGTGCGCTTTTACTTCAAACCTGAACTTTTGGCGGAAGTCAATAACTGATATTAGCCGGCCGCGAAGGTTTAAGATACCTTCGATGTATGGCGGTGTGCCGGGGATATTCGTAATGCCCAGTGGCACGGAAATCTCATGAACCCGCATCGCCTGGATGCCAAATTCCTGTAATTTACAGCTAAAAACAAGGTACTGGTCTTTTTCTATTTCTTCCGCCTCAATTTCTTCATTTGTCAGGGTAATTTCGTTTGCCATAAAATAATCTCCGTGTATTTGGATTTTAG
>CAYJPZ010000051.1:0-21704 GCA_964372185.1 uncultured candidatus Brocadiaceae bacterium | reverse complement strand
GTCTCATCCACGATCACTTCCGCGCTTCGCTGGAAGCCCATCTCAAGGGACGACTCGACGGCATGGTCGCTGTCTGCCTCAAGCCCTACCATGCGCACAGTCATCCGCTCAGCATTCGCGTTGGCGCCAAGGTGCCGGCCTGGGAAGAGGGGGCAAAGTGAGCCTCCTCGAACCGGTCCTCAAGTGGGCGGGCGGAAAGAGGCGCATCGCCCCCACCGTCTTCGCGCACATCGGCTCTTTCGTGAAAGGCAGGTTCTTCGAGCCGTTCGTCGGCGGAGGCGCCATTTCGCTCCACGCGCTCGGTCTCGGCATCGTCTCTTCAAGTCGCCAGCTGCACTGGAACGACATCAACGGCGAGCTGATCGGTTGCTACCGCACTCTCCTCAGCTCTCACGAGAAGGTTCTCCGACAGCTCGGAGAATGGGATGCGACCGAAGACTGCTACTATCGAGTACGCGATCTCGATCGAAAAGTCGGGTTGCTGAACATGCCAGACTTTCTCATCGCAGCCCGGACCATCTACCTCAACAAGGTCGGATTCAACGGCCTTTACCGGGTCAATGGAGGCGGATACTTCAACAGTCCTTGGGGTCGAAACCCGAACCGAAACTTCGTCGACGGCCCTGGAATCGGAGTCTTTGCGCATCAGCTCAAGAACATCGGTGCCCTTACCTCGATGGATTTCGGCGAATTCCTCGTCCTCGCGCAACCGACAAAGGACGACGTCGTCTACTGCGATCCGCCCTATCTGCCGCTGACCAAGACGGCGAACTTCACCTCCTACACCAAGGATGGCTTCGGCGAAGAAGACCATCGCCGTCTCGCGAGCGCAGGAAGGGCAGCGGCCGGACTGGGCGCCAAAGTCGTCATCTCCTCGTCCGACACCCCTCTCGCGCGAGAGATTTACGCCGAAGGATTCCACCCTGTCTCGATCACCGCGCCGCGCAGCATTGCCGCCGACGGTGGAAAGAGAAAGGATGTCAAAGAGGTCCTGTTCGTCGCATACGAACGTCCACGCGCCTGTAGCTCAGTTGGATAGAGCGGCAGCCTTCTAAGCTGCGGGTCGCCCGTTCAAGTCGGGCCTGGCGCGCCCCCTTGACGCGTAGCCTGGATGTGGCTACGTTGCCCTCGTGCCTGTCTGGTCGACCCTGGAAACACCGTCGCAAGGCGACAAGGAGATTTCCGTGAAGAAGCGCCTCAACCTCAGCCCGCTGGGCGCCCCAACCGATACGCGCGCAACCATCCTGACCAACCGCGATGGTCTCCTCACCAAGGCCCTCGTCGCTGCCATCCTCGCCGAATCGGAAGCCTGGTCGCGCGACGTCCGTCGAGAAGTCCAAGATAGCTTTGGCAGCGGCTATTACGCTTGGGTCGGCGAATACTGGCCGACCACCTGCAGCTCTCTCGCCTTCATCGTCGGCTGGGCTACTGCCGCCGCGCACAACGAAGCCCGCGGCATGCGCCCCAAGGGTGTCGACGTGAACGACGAGACCGCGGCCTGGGTCCAGAGAGGTGAGAAGTGAACTGGCTGCGCAGACTCCCGAAAAGACTCCTCTGGGTCTTGCTCGGAGAGACGAAGATCTGGGAGCGGTGGTATCAGCTGCCGGGCTGGAAACTTCACGTTCGCCTGGAACCCCTCCAGTTCAAAGAGACCGTCCTTCGAATCGGTCGTCTGATCGACGATGGCCAATACCGTATGGCCAACATCGAGGTCGAGAACGCCTACCGCCGATGGGGATGTGACCCAGAACTCGTGCGGCTCGGTACCGTGAACAGATTCATGGGAGAGGTGGACCAATGATCGATGACGACGACGTCTTGGCGGCCGCCATTCTCACGCCTGCAGGTGGGCGTGGAGCTTTTGGTTGCATCCTCACCATTCTCAGCCTGGCGTTGGTCATCGGCCTTGCCGTCGCGGCCTCTCAGAACAAGGACGAATGCGGCAAGCGGACCTGTGAAAACGGTAGCGAGCCCAAGCTTCTCAAGGGTGAGTGCCTGTGCGTCTCCACGGCCAAACCGTAACGGGATTTCCATGAACATGCTCATCAAAAAGGACGCTGCGCAGGAGTGGGAATGTGATCGTGCCGCCGTCGGCGGCATCTACCGCATCCCTCCCGATCCCAAAAATGCCGATCCGTTCAAGCCCGACAATCCCAAAGATGGGCGTGTTCGAGTTATCCAGATTCGAAGCAATGAGGCCGGCGTCACCTTCGTGCAATACGAAAGACTCGACCGAAGCGGAGCTGCCGTCGGATGGCTCGGCGCGGACTCTTGCAAGGAAAGTACCTTCATCCGTCTCTATCACCTCGTCGAATTGCCCGCTCCTCGGGAAGGGTCACCAATTCGAGAGGGTACCTATCGCTAACCCTACCGGCACTGAACCCTGAAAGAAGCCCATGGCCCAAGACAATCTCGCCGACATCAGCCTCATCCTCGACCGTTCCTCCTCCATGCACCCCCTCGCGGAGGCCACGATCAAGGGCATCAACGCCTTCATCGAAGAGCAGCGCAAGGTCCCGGGAAACGCCTTCCTCTCCATCTACACCTTCGCCACCGATCTGAAGGTCGACCTCGAATACGAGAACATCCAGACCGCGAAGGCGCCGCCCTATCACCCCAGCGGCATGACCGCCTTCTTCGACGCCGTCGGTGTCGTCGTCGGCAAGATCGGTACGCGTCTCTCCAACACGCCGGAACACCTTCGTCCCGGCAAGGTCATCGTCGCCATCATGACCGACGGAGAGGAGAACGCCTCGAAGCGATTCAGCGGTGACGAGATCAAGACCATGATCAAGCACCAGCAGGAGAAGTACGCCTGGGAGTTCATCTTCCTCGGTGCGAACATCGACGTCGCTGCCGTCTCGGCAGGCATCGGCATCCGTGCCGATCGTGCCATGCAGTACAGCGCTTCCCTCGACGGTGTCGCCAGCGCCTACAGTGGCGCGTCCGGCGTCACGCGCGGCATCCGCGGCTCGAAGTAGAACAGCTCTCGCCACCTCTCGGGGAACCATGAAAACCGTTTCGACCACCTCCCTTCGCCTCGACACCGACTTGGTTGCACACGCGTTCGCCCTCGCCGGCACCGAGAAGGCTTCCAAGCCGCCTCCCACTCACCACGTCGCCGTCATCGACTGCAGCGGCAGCATGGGAGGCGAGCTGCCGAACGTGCGCAAGCAGCTCTCGGAGAAACTGCCGACCATGCTCGATCCGGGCGACTTCTTCTCGCTCGTCTGGTTCTCCGGCCGCGGCGAGGCGGGCGTCGTTCTCGACCACGTGAGCGTCAAGAGCGTGAAGGACATCGACAAGCTCCAGAAGACCCTGGAGAAGTGGCTCCGGCCCATCGGCCTCACCGGCTTCTACGAGCCTGCACAGCTCGCCGAGAAGCTCTTCCTCGCCGATGCGGGCAAGAACGTTCGCAAAAGCCTCCTCTTCCTCTCGGATGGCTGCGAGAACCAGACCTCCGAAGACCGCGTCCTCGACGCCTTCAAGAAGCTCGCCGCCGTCGTCGATGCTGCCACCGTGGTCGAATACGGCTACTACGCCGATCGCGCGCTCCTCGGGCGCCTCGCGACCATGGCCGGCGGCTCTCTCGTGCTCTCCAAGGACTTCGGCGACTACGAGATCGTCTTCGAGCGAACTCTGCGCGGCGGGCCGAAGGAGAAGTTCGTCGAGGTCCAGCTCGCGACCGATCCCGTCGACTTCATCGTCTACGGACTCGACAGCAACTCGGCCGATGTCCGCATCTTCGAGGTCGACGGCAACCGCTGCGTCAAGCTTCCCGAGGGCTACTGCTTCTCCTTCCTCTCGAAACACGAGCGAGGAAGCAATCCAAGCGGCGGCGCTGACGAGCGTGCTTGGCAGGTCGATCTACACCTCGGCCTCGCGGTCTTCGGTCACCGCATGCGCGGGAAGATCGTGCGCCAGCTCCTGATGAAGACGCGCAACCTGGAGATGGCGAATCTCTTCGGGCGATGCTTCGGGAAGCAGCGCTACGGCGAGTTCGTCGAGCGCGCCAAGGCGACGGCTGTTGCCAAGCTGCGAAGCGCCGACAACAGCTACCCGACGGGAGACGTCGTCTTCGAGAAGAACGCGCTCACCATCCCCGAACTGCTCGGCATGCTCGTTCAGGACGCTTGCGCCCGATTCCTGCCCGATCACCCGATGCTCCAGTATGCGCGCATGAGTCGACCGCGGCAGGACGTGTCGCCGAACAAGCTCGCCTTCATCCGACACTCGGGCGAGGACGGTGTCCCCTTCCTCGGCCTCACCTGGAACGAGGAGAGGGCCAACATCAGCGCGCTCGTCACCTACCTCGGCACGGTCGACCTCAGCGGCATCCTCCCCGTCGCGCTCAAGGGAAAGATCCCGGCCATCTACCCCACCAAGATCTACCGCAACTACAACTTCGTGCGCGACGGCATCGTCCACATCGATCTCCTCCCCATCCTCGCGAGCGGCGCGACCCTCGACGCCATCCGTGCCCGCAACAAAGACGTCGTCCGTCAGTACAAGCTTCGCGAGGCGGACGGACTCTTTTTCGCGGTCCTCGACCTGACGAAGCTCGCGGTCACCAACTGGGAGGCCGCCGAGAGCGTCAGCGCCAAGGAGTTCTTCCTCCGCGAGTACGCGCTTCACCGCGCGCGCAGTCGCCAGAAGGTCTTCAAGGCCATGCTCGACGAGCAGGATTCGCAGGCGCGCGCGGAAGCTCGCAGCGAGGGCGTGGCCAAGGTCTACGACGAGGAGAGCGCCAAGTGGCTCCGCGAGATCGGCATCACCGACAACGGCTTCGCGCCGAAGAAGACCATCCAGGCCGACTCGCTCGACAGCTACACCGGCCAGGCTCTCCAGGTCTCCATGAAGGGCATGAGCAGTCTTCCTTCTTGGAAGGAGTTCAAAGCCGCCTTCGCGAAGGGTTCATCCACTCCACGAATCCACGAGATGACCCAGGCCTACAACACCGGTCGTGTCGCCTCCGTAGAGGGCCTCAAGAAGCTCCTCGAAGCGTCCATCGCCGAAACGCGCAAGCTCATCGCCGAGCAGGCCAAGACGAGGTTCACCATCCTCACCGGTCAGACGTGGTTCAAGGAGTTCTCGACGGCTGGTGAAGGCAGCCTTGCCCTCACCAAGGAAGACGGTCTTCCCTTCGAGGTCGCGTTCACTGCCAAGATCGCCGACGTGTCCATCGACATCTGAGATGAAAAAGAAGACAGACAGTCTGTTCGCCTTCCTCGTCATCTTTTCCTGTTTCATCGCATGCGCTTTCATGGCATGCGTAGATCCCCAACCTACGGAGCAGTCCCCATGAACGAACGCATCGCTGCCGCCATCGCCAAGGTCCTCCGCACCGGTCAGGTCGTCATCGCCGACTACCGCACCGCCATCGATGTCGGAGAGAAGAACGAGATCCTCGACGAGGGCGAGGCTACGGGCGCGCGCGAGGCGGCGTGCGACCACGAGGCCGCCCTCGTCGAGCTGAAGCGAGCTGCGAGCATCTGATGTTCGACGATGGCGGTCTGCGCGAGATGCGAACTGCACACGAACGTCTCGATACCGTCGTCGCGGAGTTGAGGGAGGCGCAGAGAAGGGATTCTCGCCGAATCGTGGCCTTGCAAGTCACGACCGCCATCACCTCCATCAGTCTCTTGATGAGCGTGCTGCTCATCAGCTCAACGTTCAGACACATCAACAACACCATCGCCATCATCCTGAGAATGATCGGAAAGTGACATGAAAGACCTGAGACACTTCGTGGCCGTGGTCGACGAGGTTGCGCCTCACGGTGTCCATGTGGAAGCCGTCTGCTGGTACGACGCCCACGCGGCCGCGGTCTGTCACTTTCCGGGCCAGGCGGTGAAGATCCTCTCCGAGAGCGAGGCGGAGAATCATCCCGCCTTGCAAGACAAGCCTCTCCTCCGCGCGTCGTCACCCCATGCCTACGTCGTGCTCGACACTCGAAGAGATCTTTCGGTCGTGGCCTTCCTGGGCGCGGCCGGATCGGGCAAGGACACTGCAGCCGATCTCCTCGTCTCCGAGTTCGGCTTCGTGAAGATCGCCTTTGCCGACGTGCTCAAGCGCTTCTGTGCCGAGGCGCTCCTGATCCCGGAAGAGAACTTGTGGGGCCCGAGCGCGCTTCGCAACATCGCTGCTGGACCGTACGGCGTCACAGCGCGCGAGAGCTGTCAGCTCCTCGGAACCGAATGGGGTCGGCGTCTCTACGAGAATGTCTGGGTCCTCTACGTCGCTCGCATCATCCAACGTATGCAGCAAGAGAACCTCACGTACTCGGCCGCCAAGGGCGTCCTGCCGTGTGAGAGAGACGCGCTTCCCCGCGGGGTTGTGGTCTCAGACCTGCGCTTCATCAACGAGCACGCAGTCTTGCGCGACTTGTTTCAAGGAAACATCGACTTTCACACAATCCGAATTCGACGGCCCGGAAGCGGTCTCAAAGGAAAGGCCGCTCTTCACCAGAGCGAGCAGGAGCACTCCAAGATCCGTGCCGACTTCCTCATCGACAACGACCAAAGTCTGGAGACCTTCAAGGAAAAGTTGCGAGGTATCTACCTCGGTATGGGTGTCCGACGCGTGATCAGCGCAAGCGCTTCGGTCGGGGAATGATGTTGGGCGGCGGATCGGACGGAAAGGGATCGGGCTCGTCGATCGTGTCGTAGGGATCGCTCCGATCCTCTTCACGGCGATCGAACCTCAAGTCCTGCTCCTTGAGGAGCAGCTTGCGCGTCTCGGCCGCCTTCTCCGCCGCCTTCTCGAACTGATCCTTCAGCGTCCGATTGACGTGTTGCGCGATGAGGTGTGGCTGAGAGCCGTGCGTGTTCAGACCTTCCATCACTCCACGAAGACGATGACCCTGCTCGGTGACAGTGTTCTGCACCTGCTCCATCTTCGCATTGAGGCCCATCTTGGCTTCTTCCGGCACTCCGAAGACTGCAAGATACGCGGCTTCACCGCGACGCATCTTCTCCGTTTCGTCGGCTCGCTGCTTAGCTGCGCGCCACGTGGCCATTACGATCGTCGATACCGCCACGACCAGAGCCGCGATCACGATCTTGAGCAGGCCGAGAATCGCCTGCACCTCTGCCAGCGATGGGGTCTGGATGGTCTGGATGTTGGGATCGGCCACGAGTCAGAGTGTACACGCTCCCGCCGGTGGTAAGCACGAGGAGGAGCGCGAGGACGTAGAGCGCGTACAGGAGCGATGCCATCGGTTCGATCTTCACGCCCGATTCGAAAACTTGCAAGCCGTAAGCTTGCGGTGAGCTTGCGCGGCGCAAGGGAGCAAGGCGGTAAAAGTGGTCAAAGTTGTTCACTTGACAGCGTTCCAAAGAAAGTTCATCGAAGTCGAAGTTCTGGACCGGTTCCTCTTCGAGCCTCGCCGCCGTGTGATGACCCTCCACGACGATGCGCTCCTCTGGTACGAACACGCGCTCGTGGTCGAGGAATTTCTAGCGGGTAGCGTCCTTCGCATCGAACGTGCGAGCGGTGCGGAGGTGGACAAGCTCGCGCTCCGCGCTTGGACGGCGTTCGACTGCGCCGTGCGCGAAGTTCTTCGTGAGGTTGCTGCAGGCATTTCCAACGTCGAAGAACGCGACGTCGAGCGCTACCTCAAGCCGGGCCGAGAGGTCATGAATCAGTTGAAACCGCGCTGAATGGGCATGGTTGACGCGTAGCTACAACGTGGCTACGCTCTAGACATGCCCCCGTGGAACCCGTACGCCGATCGCGTCACCGCTCTCAAGATCTACGCTCGCAAGTTGAACGATGGGTCGATGCCCGAGTCCAGCGCACTCGATGCCATCTGGCGAGAGGCCGAATGCATTCATAACGTTCTTCCCAGTGTCCTTGGCGATCTCGTACGCGCTTTCACACGCTACGGCGGTGCGGCCTACGAGGATGGTGACTCACTTCAGGCCATCCGCTACGCCATCGCTCGCCGAATTGCCAAGGTCATCCTCTCGGATGGCGAACTTCCCTGCTGAAGATCAAGCGTGTAGTCTTGGGGCATCATGCCCCTTCAGCGCGGCTGCTCCCGTAAGACCGTCGGCACGAACATTTCCGAGCTGGAGCGCAGCGGTCGGCCGCACAAGCAGGCTGTCGCCATCGCTCTTTCCGCGGCCCGCAAGAGCAAGTGCAGTCCTACAGCCAAAAAGAAGCTGGGGCCGGCTCCTGGCCACAGTGCGGGCTCGGAGCCGCGCATCACGCGCGTGGAGATCCGCACGTACGGCGACTCGGGAAAGACCTGGGCGCGCATCCACTGGCTGACGCGCGCTGGTGCGCAGCGGACGACCGAGGGTCTTCGCAGCAACCCGCACATGCGGAGTCTCGTCTCCTACGCGCAGCGTCAGGGCGTTCCCGTTCAGCACGTGGTCCGCGCGCGGTCGCCGGAGACCCACGCGGGACTTGCCGCGGGCCATGTCGTGATGTCCGGCCCGGCGCCCCATGCCGCCGGACCTGTCGTCTGGCCTGTCTCCGGCCTCGATTGGCTCAGTGAGGTCGACGAACTCCTCGTGCTCAACGGCCTTCGCCACGGCGTCGCCGAGGTGCCTGTGGCCTGGCTGCGCGAGCCCTACAAGGCGCGCAGGAAGCCCGAGTATGCTGTCGCCAGCATCCTCGCCTGGAAGCGCGCCAAACGAGGCGCTGTGGGCCATGCCAAGGGACAGGCTTCGTCCGAACATCAGGACAAGGTTTGGGCTCACGAGCTTGCCGAAGCCCGTGACACGCTCGCGAAGGCCCGTCACTACGTGATCGACTTCGACCGCAGCGGCGAGAAGGCCGAGGCCCTCTACAAGCAGCTCGCGACCGTCGAACGCCGCATGCGTGCGCACGCAACCGACAGTCCCGTCGCCGCCCGCCGCGACAAGGCTCGCGAGTACCTCGAAGAGATCGTGAGCATTCTCACGCACAAGATCGGACCCGCCTCGCGCGCGGAGTTGCCCGGACAAGAGCGGCGCGCGGGTCGCGCCGGTGGCCAGAAGTACTTCTACCCCAAGGCACAACGCGCGGCGGCCTTCCTCCGAAAGGAAGGCTTCACCATCGACGGACCGCCCACCAAGGTTCGCTATGGATTCGGCGAAGCCTACTCTTTCGGCGCGACCGCTCCCCACCTTCCACGCCTCATCGTCTATGTCACGCACAATGGCGATTTCGGCATCTCTCAACCCGTCGGAGACATGCCCGACAACGCCGTCGTTCGCGACGTTCTTTCCACGCTCCGCAGCCATGTGAAGTGACATGTCGACATACACCGTAAAACCGGATCAAGCCGCCAGTGGAGGTGGCGGCGGATTTCCAGGCTACGGTTCGCCTGTCTCCATTGGCACTGCCAACGCCAACGGAGCGTCTGCCCTCGTTCCGCGCGCCGATCACGTTCACGCGCACGACAACCAGCCTGGTGGCACGCTCCACTCCTTGGTCGGCGCCGCTGCGGGCTTCATGTCCGCGGCAGACAAGACCAAGCTCGATGGAATTGCCCCGGGCGCAACCAACACGCCTCTCTCCGCAGTCGTGGCGCAAACCGTCGGCACCGTGAATGCGATCGGTGCCGGCACGAGCGCGGCCCGTGACGACCACGTGCATGCGCACGGCGCACAATCAGACGAAACTATGCACGCGGCCGTAACGCTGTTCACGAGCGGCTTCATGACGCCAGCGATGCTCGCGGCGCTGATTGGCGTTACGCCCTTTGAGGTGGACATTCCAATCGACTTCGGTTCCACCAACGGCGGTGGCGACTTCGTCGAAGTCACACAAGCGGCAGCCGCTGTCACTGTCACGAGCGTATTTCAAAAACCGATCATCCTTCCGAACCCTGCAGACCACGATCCCGAAGACGTCCTCCTCGAAGAGATGGATGCCATCGTGAACACGTTCGGAGCAGGCACTGTCACCGTCAACTGCAACGCGCCCAACATGACGTGGGGCCGCTACATCGTGAGGCTGATCGGGTACAATCCCTGATCGAGGAAACCATGGCCGTCCAAATCCGCGGATTCACCACTGCCAACATCGTCGAAGTCGACGCGTCGCGCAACATGCAGGTCAAGCTGCCCGACGCGACGACGCCTGCGACAGTGGGCGCCATCGGCATGTACTCGGTCAACGACATCGGCGCGCACTTGAGCGGCAACAAGTCCCTCGCATCGCCCGAGACGACCCGGGACTTCCGCCTGCGCCAGGTCTTCGAACGCGCGCTCGACACCGAGACGTTCAACTACGCGGCCCAGAACACGGGCAAGTACACCTACGCTAACACCACCATGACGGCGACATGGAGCGCGGCCGGCATCACGACCAACGCGACCAGCATCACGACAGGCGGCACTGGTCTCACCATCGGTTCCTACGCCGAGTTCCCACTCTTTGGCGCCGTGAGTACGTACGCCGAATACACCATGGGCTTCAGCGCTCTTTCGCAGGTCAACGTCGTCTGCGACTTCGGCCTCTTCCGCCGAGGCGCGGCCACGGCATACGGACCCACCGACGGCGTCTACTTCCGCTACGACGCCTCCGGACTGTCCGGAATCTCCAACTTCAACACCGTCGAAACGGGCAACACGGGACCCCTGGCCTTCGTGCCCACTCTCAACACCAAGTACAAGTTCACCATCACGCTGAACGAAGCGGCGGTCGAGTACTGGGTCGACGACGAGTTGTGGGGGACGATCCTCACGCCCGCCGGACAGGGCCAGCCTTGCATCTCCTCCACGCTCCCCTGGTCCGTGCGTCAGGCACACCCGGGCGTCGCGGGCGGCGTCCTGCAGATGCAGATCACTGACGTCATGGTGGGCCAGGACTCGCCGTCGATGGTCTGGAACGCGTCGGACTTCGGCAACGTCATCTACGGCGCCTATCAGGGCTTGTCGGGCGGCACGATGGGCTCCCTCGCGAACTACGCGAACTCCGCCAACCCTGCCGCCGCGGTGCCGACCAACACCACCGCCGCCCTCGGCTCGGGTTTTGGCGGTCAGTTCTGGGAGACGGACACGCTCGCGGTCAACACCGACGGCATCATCTCCAGCTACCAGATCCCCGCAGGTTCGATCGCGATCCAGGGACGCCGCTGCTACGTGTACGGCGTCAAGATCTCCTCGTACATCCAGACCGTCCTCGTGGGAGGTGGCTACAACGCGCAGTGGAGCTTCGCGTGGGGCCACACCGCCGTCTCGCTCGCGACGGCCGAAGCCGCCACCACGAAGGCACCGCGCCGCAAGCCGTTGGGCGTGCAGACGGTGGCGTCCGCAGCCGCCGCGCTGACGCAGCTCGCCGATGTGGCCCGCGACTGGAAGGCTCCTGTTGTCGTGAACCCTGGCGAATTCATCCAGGCGGTCAAGAAGAAGGTCGGCACCGCGCCGAGCGGGGGCGTCGTCGCGCACACGATCGACTTCGACTACGGATGGGGAGACTGATCCATGCATCTCTGGGCGCGTTTGAACGGGGGCTTCCACCACAACCTGATCGTCGAGATCACCAACCCCGAACACGACATCTCTCGGGAGGGAGATTTCATGGTGGGTGATGGCAAGCTCGCGGAGATGTACCATGTGAAGAGCTTCTCGCCGAAGGAGAAGGTGCGCTCGGAGTTCGTGGATGTCGACACGAACCGACGGCGCACCGTGCGCGCGCTGCAGGCCTTTTACGCTCGAAAGCCTACCTGAACATGGCCATCATCCCCTCCACCGTCTGGAACCGCTGGAACTACGAGACGACCTACGTCGGAAACAAGCTCGAAGGAGCGACGCCCATTCTCCTCTACGACGGCCCCGGCTGGCTCAGCCTTCTCGAAGTCACGATCGTGCCAAGCCTTGGGGCTACCTTCTGGTTCCAGATCTTCGACGTCGCGGTCGCACCTGTCGTGACCGATGCTGCGAAATCCTCATACGGCCCAAGCACTCAGCCGGCCGCCGATGCCGTAGGCGGTTCCATCGTCCGCGAGTTCGGAGAACCTTCCGGTTCATGGCTCGTGAACGGATCGCTGGTCGTTCCCAACGCCACACTCCAGGTCCCGAGCGAGAGCCCGTTCTACGGCGTCGGATTCGACACCAAGATCT
The DNA here is from genome assembly GCA_964372185.1 of uncultured candidatus Brocadiaceae bacterium. Taxonomy (GTDB): domain Bacteria; phylum Planctomycetota; class Brocadiia; order Brocadiales; family Brocadiaceae; genus JACVXV01. The sequence goes on along the minus strand of CAYJPZ010000051.1, from coordinate 9,645 downwards.
ACGGCGCGCTATCTTCCACAGGGGCTCTCTACACTCCAGTGGCTGCAAACCTCTATCGCGTGTTCGCGCGCGGGACGAAGCTCGCATGACTTACCAGGTCAAACCTGAAAGCGGCGGTTCAAGTGGCGGTGGCGGCCTCCCTGCAGGCACGGGTATCGTCTACGTCGACGCGGGCGTGGGAGAGGTGGTTACGCCCGGACAGGGCGTCTCCATCGTTGGAGCTTCTGGCTCGCGTTCACTCCTCGGTCACAGCAGCGCCACCGTCGACCGTGCAGCTCTCGCCCCAGTGGTCTGGTACAAGGGCGGAAGCTACACCCTTACCAACGGGCAGGTCACCACGCTCCTGGACCTTTCCGCGAACGGTCGGAACGCGACCAAGGCGGCGGGCTCGCTGACGCGTACACGCGCCTTGCGAACCGCCGCGAACAGCGGTGCGCAGGCCTTCACGCTGGAGACACCATTCACGACTGCAGCCTTCGCCATGCCGAAGATGTTCACCGCCTTCTTCGTCTGGCGCCGCAAGTGGGACACAGACACGGCCTACCATGCGCTCTGGGGAATCGTGAACACTGGCACCGATGGAGCTGCGGTGCTCTACGCGGGCGGCGCTGCGGAAGACTGGCAGGCGGGCGATCTGTGCATCTTCGGAAACGGCTTCACGGCTGGGCGCGCCCCACGAGCGATCACATCCGGCTTCCCAGGATTCGCTGACGGCGAATGGGTCGCCAGCGCGGTTCGCGTCGGAACTGCGCCGCGCGTCCTTTGCAATCGATACGAGCAGACGCTGCGCGCATCCACCAACACGTCTCAAGCGGGCGCCAACACGGCTGGCGCGTTGTGGATCGGAAGCAATCCTGCAACAACCGATCAGATGGATCGTTCCAGCGCCCTCGCCGAACTCCTCATCGTCCCAGGCGAGATGAGCGACGCCAACATGGACGCGTTGCATCTGGACATGTTTCGCGAATATGTGGGAGACATGTCGTGAAGCTAGGCAAGCGGCATCCCAAGCGCGACGAGCGCAACCTACAGCTCGCGAAGTACCTCAAGTCTTCGCTCCCCACGCCGCCCGAGATCGTCGATTACACCAAGAAGTGTGACCGTCACTGGCCCATGTACGCCAACGATCGAATTGGCAACTGCACCGCCGCAACCGCGGGTCACATGCTCCAGATCTGGTCCGCAAACGGTCGCCAGAAGGAGGTCGAGGTCACGGAACGCTCCGTGATCAACCTCTATTCGCGCGTCACCGGTTACGATCCCAAACGCCCGGAGACCGACAACGGCGCCGTGGAACTGGATGTCCTCAAGGCCTGGGCCAAGACTGGACTCGGCGGCCACCGCATCGGCGCCTTCGTCGAGGTCTCGCTCAGCAGCCAGATCATCGTACAGGACGGCATCTACCTCTTCGGCGGTCTCTACAGCGGCTTCGCCTTGCCCTTGAGCGCCCAGAGTCAGGCGGTCTGGGACGTCCCCGCTGCAGGCGCCAAAGGCAAGGGAGAGTCTGGCTCCTGGGGAGGTCATGCCGCGCCTCTCGTTGCCTACGATGCGCGCGGCCTCACCTGCGTGACGTGGGGAAGGTTGCAGCGCATGACCTGGCCGTTCTTCAAGACGTACTGCGACGAAGCCTACGCCATCGTCAGCCAGCAGTTCCTCTCGGCGACGACGAAGAAGACTCCGGCCGGGTTCGACCTCGCAACGCTGCGCAAGGACCTTGCGCTCCTGAAGGGGTGATGTGGACCTCATTGTAGGACCGCCCGTCTACCACGCGATGCTGAACAAGCGTTGCAAGGCCATCTTTCGCGAACACCTCGAAGGACTCACGCTCTTCGACTCCTTCCGCGTCTTCGAGAAGGGTGCCAATGCGCCCGACGGTCACGGAGAGTGGTTCATCGCACGCATCGTCTGGATACAGCGTGTCGAACTGGGAGGACGCCCGGGCTTCGTGATCTCCTTCGACGTCGTCACCAGCACCTTGCCGAGCCTACCCTCGATCCTGGAAGACGCGGCGGACAGCGAGCCTTCTACCAAGAGGTAGCGTGTTCACACCCGTTGACGCGTAGCTTCGATGTAGCTACGCTCTAGATGTGGAAGACATTTTTGCATCTCTCGCCCTCGTCACCACGGGCAATCGCATCCTGTCCGCGAGCAGACGTGGACGCCCTCGCGATTTGGGGTTGCCGGGCGGAAAGCGGCGTCCGAACGAGAGTCCGGAGGATGCGGCCTGCCGAGAGCTGTTCGAAGAAGCTGGCCTCGTGCCCAAAGGCGCGCCGCGCCACGTCTTCACAGATCTCGACACCTACGACGGGGCCAAGGAGGCGCGCCTGGTCTCGACCTTCTTCGTGCCCGTCGACCCTAGACTCGTTCCCCGACAGATGGAGGTCGGCATCGAGATTCAATACGTCCACATCCATCTTCTACTCACGTCGTCCTGCAGTTATCGCGCCTACAACGAGAAGTTGTTCAAGTCCTTGAGGTGGATCTGATGCCCATTCCTAGCCGCGAGAAGTTGGTGAAGATTGTCGAAGCATGCCTTCCTTGGGCTTGTGGACACGGTCAACTGGAGGGAGAAGAAGGTGCGATCGAATACTTGAAGAGCCGTATTTGCTATGGGCCTCCGTTGCCTGCGTGCAAACGATGCTCTCACACCATCTGCCCGTGCTGCTATCCCACGATGAACTGGTGCGACTTGTGTTTGAGCAAAGGCGACATCAGTGGCACCGTGGACTTTCTTGAAGTGCTTCGGCTCCGAGCTTCAGAATGCTGGCGTTGCTTTCGTAGTTGTCGCCATGGGCTTTTCGAGAGCTTTTTCGCGCAGTTCTCGCAGAGTACAGCGCACGGTGGTAGAGGCTTTCTTTCGGCTTCTTCACATTTCGATCGGGAAGTCCGACAAGGTCGAGAATCTCTTTCCAAGCTTCGTCCGAGCACGCGACGACACGGTCTTCCACATCGTAGGTGATTCGTGCAACTCATCGCTCATGGAGCCTTGGAAGAGCCCCGCCTCGTCGAGAAGGTCTGGGAGGCCGAAGATGTGAAGAAGGCGATCGAGGCTTTGGAGGTCGAACAATGAGAAGGCGCTGCATGGACCGTGAGGAGCGTCGCGCGTTGGGGCTCTGCACCCATGGTGCCTGCACAGCACCCGCTGCCCCTGGCTGCGTGCGTTGCGACGATTGCCTCGCCGCTGTGCGCGAGTCGAGCGCGCGCTTTCGGGCTCGCGGAGGCAGTCGCAAGAAGGTCGAAGAAGAACTCGGCGCTGCCGACAGGATCGGACCCTACCTGCTGATTCGCCAGGGAGGCAGGATTATCAGTCGCCGAATCGACGCTTGACGCGTAGCACTTACGTGGCTACACATGAATTGGGGCAAGGCCTCAAGGAGAATCCATGTCGCTACGCGTTCGCATCGTCAGGGCCAAGACGGGAGCAGGGTTCGAGATCAGTCCGCAGGACTACCTCGGCGATATGTTCAACGCCTACCGTAGTGCCTGTGCCGGAGCCCGGTACAACGGCAAGGCCAACGTCGTCGAGGACGCGGGCGTTCTCAGCTCCATCGTGGCGCGTCTCGCTGCCGACGGATTCACGCCCATGCTCGACGAGGCTGCGCAAGGCGCCCTGGAGGCGCGCAACGCATCCCTCCAGGTAGACCTCAGCGCCGCAAGCGAGCGCATGAACGCGATGGACGCGCAGCTCGCCGCGCGCGGTCGTGCCCTCTATGGCTTTCAGCGCACGGGCGTGCACTGGCTCGTCTCGCGCAGCTCCGCGCTGCTCGGTGACGAAATGGGGCTCGGCAAGACGGTGGAAGCTCTCGCGAGCCTACCTAACGCCTCCGAGATCGGTGTGATCGTCGTTTGCCCTGCCTCCGTCAAGGGCAACTGGGTGCGCGAGATCGCGGCCTGGCGCCCCGACTTCCGCGCGACGCTGCTCGAAGGAAAGGACAGCTTCCGCTGGCCCGAGAAGGGCGAGATCGTCATCACGAACTACGAAGTCTTGCCGCTCGCTGCGCAGATTGCCCCCATGGGTTCCAAGTACAAGGAGCCCAAGTTCGCCAAGCAGAGCGTCGACGCCAAAGGCGAGAAGATCTTCGTCGTCGACAATACACTCGAAAAGGCCCGTCCCGCCTTCCCTGTACGCCTCGTCCTCGACGAAGCGCACTTCGCCAAGAACCCGCGCGCGAAGCGCACTATCGCCTGCCGCGCCCTCTCGGAACTGTGCCAGGGCACCATGGTCCTCACGGCAACCCCGCTGATCAAGGACCCGCCCGAGCTTTACTCCGTGCTGCAGCTCGGCGGTCTCGCGCGTGAAGCCTTCGGTAGTTACGCGACCTTCAAAGCTCTCATGGGCGGCGTCGACGAGCGCGTCTCGCGTACCGTCACTGCTACCGTCTGGAAAGGTGTCGTAGACCCTGAAGAAGTTGGCAAGCGTCTCTCACGCGTGATGCTGCGGCGCTTGCGCGCCGAGGTTCTCCCGGACCTACCCGTGAAGACCTACCAAGAAATCCAGGTCGACATCTCTGCGCGCGCCGAGAAGCTCGCCGAGAAGCTCGCAGCACAGGCCAGCGAGGAAGCTGGAATCAACATCTACGCGATCGACGACATCAGCGATCTGCCCTTCGAGATGTTCTCCGCGGTCCGCAAGGCGCTCGCCGAAGCGAAGATCGATGCTCTCGTCGAGATGGCCGAACGCTATGAGGAAGAAGGCGAGCCGCTCGTGGTCTTCTCTGCGCACCACGCCCCCTTGGACGTCGTTGGCGCGCGCAAAGGATGGGCCATCATCCACGGCACAACGCCCCAGCGCGACCGCACCCGCATCATCGAAGACTTCCAGGCCGGCAAGCTCAAGGGTGTTGCTTGCGGCATCAAGTCTGCCGGTGTCGGCATCACCCTGACTCGCGCTGCCCACATGATCTTCGTCGACCGCGCCTGGAATCCTGGAGACAACGCGCAGGCTGAGGACCGTTGCGCGCGCATCGGACAGACCCGCGGCGTCCAGGTGATGCGCCTCGTTGCCCGTCATGCACTCGACAAGCACATCGCTTTCTTGATCGACAAGAAGACTGCGCTCGTCGAGGCTTCTGTCGAAAAGGGCCGTGTCGTCGACAAGAAGGTCGAAACCATCGACGTCAGCATCATCGTCGCACAAGCGGCCGAGGAGAACGATCGTGTCGAGGCGGAAGTCGCGAAGCTCGCTGCGGCCGCGGCCGCGGTCGGAGGAAAAGTCTCGCGCAAGGGTACGCTTCTTCGACCCGCCAAGAACGACGTCGAGAGATGGGCCGAGAATGGCTTGCGCGCTCTCCTCACAGCATGCGACGGAGTCATGACCCTCGACGGCGTCGGCTTCTCCATGGTCACAAGAGGCGTCGGTTCTTCCCTCGCACACCAGCTCGCTTCCGTCGGATGTCTCTCCGAAAAACAGTGGAAATCCGCCATTTCCATCTGCCGAATTCACCAGCGCCAGGTCGGCGACCCGGACGGAGAGGTCTGATGTCAAAGTACAAGGAACTGTTGGAGCGCATCGGAGATGATCTGACCGACTTGTCCGCCGCGCTGGAGAAGGAAGTCGTGGAAACTCGCTGCGAATCATGCGATAGACCACATTTCCTCCCTGTCGACAAGTCGAGAGCCTTGGAACAGGTCCACGGTTTCATGGAGAAGATTCTTCGATTTCAGAATGCGGAATGGGCCAAAACGGAGATGCCAGAATGAACAGTCGAACCATTGTCGGCGTCGATGTCGACGGCGTGCTTGCGGACCTCATCACCCCCGCACTGGCAGCGGCCAGCGCCATGCTTGGCAGAGAGATCCTTCCCGACCACTTGAAGGAGTGGGATCTCGAAGTCCTCTTCGAGTCCAAGGAGCAGAGCGAAGTCTTCTGGAAGAACCTCGGCGCGGCAGACAACCGATTCCACGGAAAGCTCCAGCCCTATGAAGGCGCTGCCGCTGGTATGCGAGGACTGACGGATTACTTCGACGTCTACATCGTGACCTCCCCGCTCAGCTCCTCCCCCACCTGGACGCACGATCGCGACCGATGGATCGAGGAAAAGTTCGGCATCGGCCACCACAAGATCATCCACACGAGCAGCAAGCACATGGTCTCGTGCGACATCCTCGTCGATGACAAGCCCGAGAACCTCCGGCGATGGTACGCGGAGCAGATGAGAATCCGCGCGGGAAAGCGTGCAGATCCCCTCCCTGTTCTGTGGAAGCAGCCGTGGAACCACATCGCTCACGGTCTCGATCGGGTTCCGTTCGTGCACACGGACTCGTGGTCGAGAGTGATTCAGCTGGCCTACGGACGTTTGCAATTCTAGGAGCGAAGATGGCCAGTGAAAATGTCATCGAAGGACTGAAGTTCCGCTTGAAGGGAGAGGAGATCCGCAAGCTCCTTGATGAAGGTCATGCGGTCACCAAGGCCAAGGCGGCCCTCGCTCGCAAGGTCGCTGTCGACCAAGGATTCAACTTGGTCGAAGACGATCTCACTGCCATGCTATACGCCATCCAGATCGCCAGCAGGTCGATTGGAGCCCAAGACGTCTACGTCTTGACCATCGAAGAGCTGCGATTCCTCTCCAACATCGCTACCGGTGGCATGGTCCGCGTTCCCGCCTCGAACCAGGAGGTAATCAAGGGCGAATTCAGCGCCTAGGCCGATGCGCTGGAGTCGGATACCATGCGAGTATGGCTCCTCGCCCCCTCTCTGGCGCTCGTGCGGCGGCAGGCTTTGGCTCTGCCCGCGTAGGCTTGTCTCCTGAAGAGCAGGCCAAGGGACTGGCTGGCAGCGCGGCGCGCGAGGCGGCCATGGCCGGACTTCGCGCCCTTGGTCTGAGCGACGAGCAGATCTCTCTCCTCGCCTCCGCCTTGCGCATGAGCCCCGAAGCGCTCTTGGCCTTGGGAAAGGAGAAGCTCTTCGCTAAGCTCAGTGAAGGTGCGACCCTCGCTACGGCCTACGCCCGAGCGGCCATCAGCGAGCAGGCCGTTCGCGGCATGCGAGAGCTGGGCTTCTCCCAAGCCGAAGCAGAGGCCTTGGCGGCCACGGGCGGCGACTTGGAGAAGCTCAAGGCGCTCGGCAAGGAGCGTCTCGGCAGCCTGCTCGCCGACCTCAATCAACGACTCAAGAAGGAAGGCATCGACCTCGCGGCCCAGACTGCCAAGGGACTTGGAATCCCGCCGGAGAAGCTCGCGGGCATCACGCGTGGCGCTACTGCCGCCTACGACATCTTCACCACCGTGCTCACGGCGAGCGAGACGCTCGGAAAGAGCAACACCTACTCTCGAAGCGAGTGGAGTGCCGACTTCTTTTCGGGCGACGCTTCCCTCAAGAACCTGTCGCGCTCTCTCGATCAGATGGCCTTCGAGTCTGAGTCCATCCGCATGAAGAAGGCTGCCGCGCTCCGTCAGGCAACCGCGAAGCTCGCCGGCACCCTCGCGGTCGTCCCCGGTTACGGATGGATGGCTGCCGGCATCGTTTCGCTGGGCGTAGAATTCGCATCTGCACTGGGTTGGCTCAACCCTGGCAAGGACGACAACGCCCAAGCCTTCGCCGAAGAAGCGGCTGCCAATGCCAAGCGCTTGTGGGACCAGTACGGCTTCGCGCCTGCCGCGTTCGACAGCACGGCCTACTCTCTCGCATCCTACGCCGAAGACTCCATCGGCTGGGAGCTGCAGCTCCTCGACGCCTCCGAAACCAAGAGGCCCTGGCGCGAGGCGTGGAGGAAAATCGTCACCTGGACCTACTTCCAGCCTTTGGAGGGCGGAACGGTCAAGGCCCACCCTGCGGCTCTCAGCCTCCAGGCTCGGGGATGGCTCCCCCTTCAGTTCTCCGAATGGATTGGCGGAGCCTCCCCTGTCATGAGTCGCGATCTCGATGGGAGAAGGAGCACCATCAGCTCCGTGCTTGGCGGAAGTCCTGTCGGAACGGTCGGAGACAAGGCTTGGATTCAAGCCATGGATCCTGCTCTTGCCTACCAATTCCTTTACAGAGTCATGCCAGGATTGGCCAAAGAGATCTTCTTCGACAAAAGTGGCAACCCGCCCACTTGGTTCCCAGGTTTCGGCTTTCCTCGAAGGACCATCGACATTCCTGACAAGTTCCACGTGAAGAGCGTGCCCGAGCCTTCTGTCATCGCGCCCCGTTCTCCGCCCCTTCAGCGGCTCATTCGCGAGCGCATGGCTGCGACCGTCGGCACCCTCGTGGCTGCTGCCAACAACGTGCAAATCGAATCCGTCGTCGAAGCCTGCGTGCGCCGTGCGCGCTACGACATGGACGCCCACAGATTCGATCCGCGCTACGCTGCTGACGACTTTGCCAACGTCTACTTCGAGGCCGACAACGGCGTTCGCGCTGCGACGAAGAAAGTGCGTTCGTTCAACAACGTCGACCTGGGAAACATCGTTTCCTACGTCAAGCCTCTCGGAGTCAAAGAGGCCTTGGACGCTCCTGTTTCCATCGCTCCTACCTACCTGAAATTCAAGGGACGCTGATGTCGAGCATCAAAAGCAGCCGATACGTGGCAGATGGCGAAGTCGACCCGGGCATCCGAGAGATGGCCGAGCTTCTCCTGTCGCGCTCCAAGAATCATGACCTGCAAGGTGAAACGGTCGACACTACCCCGTTGACCGAAGAAGATGCGTGGCTCTTCGCGTCCAAGATCGGCTCCCTCGATCGGAGGATTCTGAGTGTCGACATCGGAGGAACGATCGACGCTTACGGCAACGGAGGTGTCGATCCTTTCTCCCGATACACGATCGACCAGGCCCTGCTCTCCATCCGCGCGGAATGGGAGAATGCGCGAAGAGCCCTCGCGTCGATGGGATTTCCATCCAATGTCGTTCAGGCGCTTCTCTTCTACCAGGGCGAAAAAGGAGAGGAGCTTCCTCGGCATCTCCAGGAGTCGCGAGACGATCTCAAAAACGAAGACGTCGTCGGCCTCGCAAAGGCCGTGGCCAGCTCGATCCCTCCTCTTGGCCAACCGTGGATCGCTTCCAAGCTCGCGTCGGACGGAGTTCCTGCAGACCAGGCCAAGTCGATCGCTCAAGACGTCTATGCGACGGGCGGCAACCTCGTGGACTTCGACGCTGGATACACTCGTCGAAAGGAGGTCGAGCGTCTCTTGCGCGCGGTCGACCCCAACGTCTCCGACGCGCAGATCGAACGTGTTGCGCGCTCGCCCATGAGCCTCGACGAGATCAGGAACAGCCCTCTCGTTCGCGGCGGTAGTGGCGGAGATTCATCTTCTTCTTCGGGAGGCTTCGTTGCGGTTCTCGGCGCCGCAGCTGCGGTCCTGCTCTTTTTCCTGTTCCGAGGCAAACGCTAGAAGACTGGCATCTTGGCCACGGCTGCGCGTTCTGCCTCGACCTGCGCGATGGCGTCCTTGCCGCCATCGTCGAAGTCCTTGAACCACTCGCGGTTCGCGAGAATGCGATCCAGCGCAGCAAGCATCGTCGACTTGTCTTCTGAATGCAGACGCGGCTTCAGGAAGCGAAGGGGCTTGTTCCTCTTGCGACCAAGGCTCGGACGGTGCTGAGGAGCCATCATCATCGCGAGCTGCACGCCCGATCGTGCCGTCGGGTAGAGCTGCGTCTCGCTCTTCGAGAAGAGGTGTGACTTCAGAGAGGCGAGCTTCCTCGCGTCACTCAACGCGTCGTACG
>CAYJPZ010000050.1:8953-21823 GCA_964372185.1 uncultured candidatus Brocadiaceae bacterium | reverse complement strand
ATTCATAAAAATGTGATTGCCCCCCTCAATTACAGCAAGAATGATAAACTTAGGAGTAACATCTGTCAGGTGGCTAGCAGATTTTGTTGTACTATAAAGATACGGCAAAGCACCGATGGTATCTTTGGCACGTTTAACTCGCTCGGCCTTTGGCAATTTCCATATACCGTTTACCTTTGCAGCGCCAACTTTTTGAATAGATGCCACAATTTCTGGTTTTTTAACATAATTTTCATCAAGATTCTTAAACCCTGTCCTTGCGGTATCATGATATACCCCTATGTTATCCAAATCCAGGGAGAATATACCCTTCAACACCGTCGAATAAAACTGATGCTCAAAAGGCACAGGGTCACCCTCATGGCGGGACATAACACCAAAGTCATCAATTGGGATACAATTAAATGTTGAAATAAGTGTAGAACATTTCAAAGCAGAAAGGCGAGTTAGTGTACCGCCATCAGCTTTTTTTAATGCACGCATATATCCAAATACATCATCATCTGGATATTCAAAGGGGTTTGCACTGGTAAAGGCAACCTTGGCATCTCTTATGATAGGCGATACATTCCAACCCATCTTTTTCACAAGGGCATTACGCCACCAATATCGCCATGCCTGCGCTGAAACATAAGGATAGACACTCCTTCCCTTTCTTATGATCTTTACTGCAACAGTATTTTCGGTACGCGATCCAGCATCCGCGCCGGCATTATTAAGGGCCGAATGTGGTGCATCAATCAATACAAAACCAAGAATATTTTTGAACATTTTAAGATCTCCTTTAAAAGTATAATCTTATTTAATAGCAACTTCGTCCAATTCTTCCAGTTCTTCCACAATAATACCCTCTTCTACCAACCAGGAATGAAGGTTTTCATAAAGTCTAAAGAGTAATAAATCTTGTGTCTCTTTCCAACCCAATGCCCCTTCTGGAAAAAGATGTTTTGCATAATCATCAAAGGTAAATAACGGCTTATCTGCTTTTACAGCAATCCTATCTTTCATTAAGCGGAGTAACACGTTCCGAAATGACGCATAGTTTGTTGCTCTCTCAATCTGGCCAAGTCGCTTTTTACCATTTCCTGAAGTCCTGATAAATTCAGAAACATCATCTCCGAGCTTTCGTATGGTTTCAATTCGTGACTCATCCATTCCTAACACCTCCTTTAGATAGTATTTTAAAAGACTCCAATCACCTATCGCCATTTTATTTGTATTATCTAAAAAATATCCTATAATTGGCTGGCCATTTAACAATGCCAAGTAAACTGTATTTTTATAGTTACGATATTCTTCTTCTGTCTTTCCCTCAGCATTTCGATACCCCTTGCGGATAACCTTGAGCCAGTCCCTGTATTTCGGATGTGGTCGAACATAAGCAAGAAATCGGAATACGGACGAAGGGATATCACATATATCAAGTTCTGGACCTTGATTGTAATTTGTAAAGTGATAGATACGCAGAGATGCGTTTTCCTCAGTCCATCGTTCGTCGTAAGTAAGTATCAAATCCTGAGTAATATGGAAAAGCGCATTCGTTGGGTTAGTGTATTTTTCATTTAGGCAACCAGTAAAATTACGTGTGGCTATTTGCCTATGAACATCGGATATGCATCGCCGAGCCCAATACCGCATAACTTTTTGGGAATTTGAATGCAAAAGAACGAGTTTTCCACAAGCATAACAAAGGAGTGGAAAGCACTGTACCGCAAAAGAACATGCATCACAGTAGTCCGCTCCCTCCGTTTTAAATGAAAAAAAATGAGACCCTTCATATCCAGTTAATGGAATATGCGTACGATTTTTGCCACTTACAACACTTCTTCTTCCGCATGCTATACAATTTCCCGTATCTCCAATAGGTAGAATACCCTTTATGAGGGCTTCGTAATATTCGGTTAATCTTTGTTTCTTATCTTTTACGGCTGGATTTGTCACAACATTATTAGGAAAAATGGAAAAGAGATTCCTTTTCCACGCATCAGATAGATAAACATTGATTAGGATATCAGAAACTTTTATAAGATTTTCAATCATAATATCTTCCGGCTTATCTTTTTTATTCCACTCCTGTATAGCCGCAATCCCCGTATCCACCCACGGATTCCCCGTCCAATTAAATAATGGCATGATTACCTCCGGTAAAAATAGCAGTTCAAGCTGAAAAAGCAGTTCAAACAGATGAAACCGATTAAATCGTTCAAGCCGAAAAAGCGGTACAAACTGTTCAAACAATTCAAATTGTCAAACAGAGTGATCCTCGCAAGCCTGTAAGGCTAATCAAACAGTACAAGCCGTGCAAGCCGACGAAGCTATTTAAACATCAAGTTATAAATCTGACAGGATTTTCACCTATACCACTCCACCCCCTTACGCCCGCCAGCGGAGGACAGTAGCATGCTATATTTCAGTAGCTTTCGTACCGCCGCAAATCATGAGACAGGCACGGACAAACGAGTTTGTCCATGCCACCATCTGGAAGCTTTAGACTGTAATAGTTTTTGCGCCAAAACGCTTCATAAAGTTACCTTTTTTGTCAATTATCCATAAACAAAACGGTTGTTTTGATTACATTAAAGGTAACTATGGCATTACTAAAAACATGATTTTAAGAAAAACCGGAGAGAGAAACTAAGTTCAGAATATTGTCATGGTTTGATGCTCTTTCACTCATACTTAGCCTCCATTCTACGATATCTATCCTTCAGTTTTTCAAATATAGATATTGCAACATTTATTTTTTCTACTGCAATTTCCCTGTCATATTCTCCGTAAGCCGTTTTTGTACGGCATTCCAAATATCAGTTAATCCCAAACGTTGTATCCACTCAGAAATATAGCTAAGGTTGATAATATCTCCGCTGATTTTTAAAATACCCGTAATGTCACGAAGATGTTTTTCTGAACCACCTTCTTTATAAAATTCCATTTTCTTGATAATCACGTCCTCTGGTGTGGCAAAGCTCGCTTCTCTGTCTCCAAACAGCGTCTCACTCTTTCTCCTGGAAAATTCTGTTTTAGAAAAAGGGGTTGCTTTTGTTAAGATAATGTCTATTTTTAGTCCGGAGGTGGCATGAATAATATTGAATTGTCCCTGTCTTTTTATTTCTGCCTTTATCATATCCTTATCGCAGTAGAATTCATCCGCCGGGAAAAATTTTACAAACGCATCTACCTGCCCTTCTTTCAATTCGGCAACGATATCAATGTCTCTGGTAAAACGTGGTTCACCATAGTACGCGGATGCCTGGGAACCGGTAATCATATACGGTATTTCCAGTGATTCCAACGTCTGCACCATGAACCGCATGAGTTCACTTTGTTCCATACAGCACCCTTTTCGCGATTTCCTTTTGTATTTCCTCCCGCGTCCATTCAGGATGAATGCCCCGCAGATGCGCCTCTATCCTCTGACAAAAAAACGTCCATGAGTCCCAGACCATTTTCAGGCGCTCCTGGCCTGTCTTTTTCCTGAGTATCTCTGCAACCTTATCGTCTACTACCTCTATCTGCCCTTTATCCAGTCTCATAATACCTCGTATAATAAGCCCCGCGCGTTTACAAACGAGCGGGGCAAGGCCTCAGACCAACGAAACACACGTCTCTATAAATCCATTCGTGCCTATTCGTGTTCATTCGTGGCTGATCTTAAATCTTGTCCACCCTGTCCCTTCTTGTCCGTTTCCACATACCCGCATCCCATGCTGTTGTTTTGTCCAAAGCCGCATTCCAGGCCGATCCAGATGAGTTCCCGCGGGCCGGTTACGGTGAAGGGTTGTAACGTCCCTTTGATATCAATGGATTTCACGCTGCCGTCCAATCCCTTCCTGAAGACGGTAAAGCGCTTCACGGACTTTCCCGTGATAGCGTGGAAATCGAATTTTAACGGCTCGCTTTTATATGGTTTGCCGTAGAGTGTCTCGTATTTGTGCATGAGATTTTGATTAAGGAGTTCTTCGTAGCCTTCGTCTCCAGGAAATAGGTATATATCGTTTTGGCCAGACGGCATGGGCTTTTTGATGAAGATGGGGGACTCAAGAGGCTTAAGTAAGATTTTGGATTTTGGATTTTGGATTTCGGAATTAAAAGCAATAGGTTCCGGGAGGGTTTCTATACGATAAATGGTTGCCTTCTGCCGACCGAGGGTGATTTCACTTCCTTCCTGAAATATACCATCAATAAGGTGTTGAATGAATTTATCAACCGGGGACGCGACCTGGAAGGTAAAGGTAAAGGGATTGGTTTGAGATGCTTGAAATGAAAAGCCGTTACGACGGTTTAAGCCGCTTGAACCGTTTAAACCGCTTAAACTGTTTGAACAAATGATTTTAATTGATCCGTTGAACGTTATGCCGGAAAAGACAAAGAGCTTAAACCGTTTATCTTTTTTGTAAACAAAACCCTGCTGATGAAGCCATTGCGCATAGTCAGGATTTGATCTGAAGAGGAAACCATAAATGATGGCCTGTATCTGGTGCTGGTAGTTGAAATCGATGTTGCCGGATTTGTCAGCCGAGAGGGTTATTTTTATCCTCATTCTATGGCACCGAAAGTTGTTTTTACTTTTTATTGTGGATTACCGTAAACCGCTTTTTCATATTTGAAACAATAGTTATGGACATCGTGTTTAAGGGTATCCGGATAATTATGATAGCACTTTGCAGGAACAAATCAATACAAATTGCGTTCGGTTTCATGGTTTTACCGTGGCCGGCCTCTCTGCGCCCTCTGCGGTGAACTGTTACAGCAAAACGAAACTCAGCGATGACCATTCGTGATATTTAAATGGTTTGTCTGAAAGTGGTCGACATATAAAAAGAGGTATTCCCGGACGGTTAGCCGTAAATCCCATTTGGGGTCATGGTGGCGTTCGAATTCTTCAAATACCTTCAGGGCGTCGTGAACCCCCAGGCCTGATTTTGTGGTAAAATAGTAATCGAGGGCAAGGTCCCATTCCGGATTTTTGTACGCAGAAACGCCGTAACGGTCGGGTTCACGGGCTATCGGGCTGTATTTACCGAGCACAAAGGTCATAAAGCCGACGGAATGCACGAAGGCCTTGTTCTCGTCCAGGAACCGGATACTGTCTTCCGCCTCTTCACGGGTTTCTCCGGGAAAGCCGAAGAATCCCATACAGTGGTTCCAGATTCCGTGCCTTGCGGAATGGCGCAGGATGGTCTTTATCGTTTCCAGGTTTGTAGCCTTGTTCATGAGTTCCAGCACCCGCTCGTTGCCAGACTCGTAGCCGAAATAGAGGCTTTTGCATCCCGATTCCGCCGCTTCTTTCCAGACGGTTTCGTCCATAAGTGACTTTTCAAACCGCAGATGGGTGGTCCATGAGATGCCGGTCTTTTTTTCAATAAGTTTCTGAGACAACCGTTTGAACAGTGCCGGAGGATACGATTCATCAGTAAAGTGGAAATGGCGGCATCCGTGTTTGTTTTTCAGAGATTCGATCTCGTCGATTATCTGTTCAACCGGTTTTGCACGGTATTTCCTGGTATAGCCCTGGGAGTGGTCGCAAAAGGCGCAGCGCCCCCAGTAGCACCCGCGGGTGGCCAGATAGGGGAGGATGAGCCGGGGGACGAAGTATTTGTTCAGCGGCAATCCGTCAAAATCGGGCGGCGGTAGTTGGGTAATATCAACGGAAGTTACCGTTGTGTTGGTGTGAATACCCTGCTTGTCCTTATAAATCAGGTTCGGTAACCGGGAAAAATCATTTTCATGGTTATCAATAGCCCTGGCTAAATGCAGGATGGCGTCTTCTCCTTCATAGAGAATGGCGGTGTCAAACCATCTAAAGAGCGCGGTATTGTGTGCCAGGACGTCACGCATCCTGGTAATGATGTTTCCGCCCAGGGTAATGTGGATATCGGGATATTTTTCCTTAATCATCCTGCAAAAGGTGAAGGTGGGGATCAACTGTTTCTTTTGGACGACGGAAATGCCTATCATCGCGGGCTGTTCCCGGTCTATAACCGGCTCAACAAGCCGGCGATAAACGTGCCGGTAGATATTAACCGTGTCGTCTTCGGTGGCGCTCAGTATCTCGCTGGATTGGTAGGTCTTGTACCCCAGGTCCGTCTCCATAGGTGGAAAGCAGACCTGTGCGGGATAGTATCCCAGCGATATTACGGACATGGCATCGTGCAGGCGTGCGTTGGCCCATTCCAGTTTGTTGATATCGTAAAAATCGTCGCTTCTGATGATTTTTATGGCCTTTTCTACATCGTCGCCGACACGGGCGAAAAATCCGTCATCGCACGTGCGTATATGGTTTACCCATTGTTTGTATCCGGTATGGTGAGGCTGTGACTCTGCGCGTCGGCGGTAGAGAGGAAGTGCATGCGTAATCCTGTCGCGGACGTGCATGAGAAAGGATTTGTTCAACATCATATCATACATCTCTACGTTGACGTCCTTCTGGATGACCTCGCAGCCCGCCTTGCGCAGGACGGCAGTCAACGTGGGGAGGCTCAAATAGGGCTCGGACGGAAGCCAGTCAGGCGGAAAAAGTAAAAGCACTTTCATGTTACACAAACCTGTGCATAACGTAGATATCAACGAGCTTGAGTTCTTTGTGGTTATAGGCCTTTGGCACCGTGCCAACGATCTTAAATCCGAGCTTTAGCCAGAGCTGAACCGCAACGAGATTGGTACTCACAACAAAATTAAATTGTATCGCTGAAAACCCCAGTTTTTTGGCCTGTTTTATCGAATGCATTCCCATCGCCCGCCCAATTCCCTGCCTGCGCGCCTCCGGGTGAACCATGTACGCCCCATTGGCAACGTGCGCCCCCAGACCCGGCTGGTTATTCCGCAGGATATAGGTGCCGAGGATTTTCCCGCCAGACACGGCAATATAGGTGCGTATTTGAGGCGACATCCAGAGATGCCTGCAATCCTCCCTGGTTGACTTGGGGTCGAAGGCAAAGGTATCTCCCCTGCGAACCACCTCGTGGAAGATCGTCCAGATGCCCTCGAAATCAGAAATACACGCAAGACGAATTTTGACCATGATAACACACTCCCGTATTGTTTTTCTCTCGTACCCAAGCAGGGGCTTGGGTATGAGGCGAAGTCAGGTCGTCTGGGGAGACGACTTTTTGTATCCTCTCAAAAAAGGTAACAGTTCACCCACCCTCCCAAGTGCCGATACCCTGATAAAGTACTCAATTTTACCATGAAATTTTAAGAGGATACACCTTTTTCTTGTAGCGCCGCCCCTCCGGGGCTGGATAACGTCTTATAATAGCTTTTCCACCGCTTTTTTCAAATGTTTTTCATTCCCTCCAAGCAACAAGCGTTACATTTTTGTCCTCCCAACAGACCAATTTTTGTCCTTTACGTCTGTTCTGTCCCAAAGGTTTTCAATATTCGTTTTATCGCAAAAGTATTGTAAATGCCTGCGTATGTTATGGCTGAGACGTTGAAATTCTCTTTTGGCACAAAATTTGACTTAAAAACACACACATCCTTTTTCGTTTTGGGTTCCTCAAGTAGAAATATCCGTTTACCATTGCATCTTCAGGTGGTTTATGAAACAGAATCAAGGGTTTGCATTGATGGAACTATTGATAACCATTGCCATACTGGGCATTCTCGCCGGTATTATTATGCCGGTGATCTCTGCGGCAAAAAACAAGTCACAGCAGATCGTTTGCGCCAACAATTTGCGGCAGATGTATCTCGCGCTTGAACAATATGCCAATGACAACAACGGTCTTCTCCCACGTTCAAACAATAGCAGTTCCAGTGGTGACGGCACAAAAGAATGCACGGCGGAAGTTTGGTTCAAGGCAATTGACAGGTATCTGATAAATTCACAGCTTCCGACGCAAAGGGACGTGATTTCCCAGGAAGAACGGCTTTTAAAGGTAAAACAAGACCCTGTGTTTATCGATACCGTTGCATCTTCCAACCAGGACACTACCCGTACGATAAAAATGAATCAGAGCCTGATTTCCGACAGCGAATGCCAGCGATCCCTCGAAAACATCCCTTACCAGACTACGACGGTATTGCTATTTGACGGCAACATTTATAACAGTAGCGGGAATTACAGCAATGCCGTGGCAAATAAATTTGAAGGGTCATACGGGAGCGTTGCGCAACGGCATTCGAAGGCCGCAAATATACTCTTTACCGATGGTCACGTGGAGCGCATTCAAAATGGCAATTCAAACGGGACGACGAATGCCGGTTGGCCCAATAGGCAGGCCGGCCTGGGATTAATTTGGGACCCGGACGACCCCGACCTGCCGTAAAACGTAGGGCAAGGCTTTAGCCTTGCCTGTGGAACCTGCCCCCCCTGCCCCCATAGTCTCTTAGAAATAATATTTTAACGTTTTCAGCAAAAATATTTTATGTGAAGCTTCATATTCCGCTTTGTATAAGGCTTTGAGGCAAATTATAACACTGTCCAATTACGCGGTGGGCTGCTGTTGTTACACCCCGAAGGAGCAACCTGTTTTTTTCGGGATATTTTTTGTATTATTTAAGGAATTGAGATTATAATAGGTACCAGCGTAGCAAAGCCGCAACCAAAATGAGTTTAACACGGGAAAACAGGTTTCCCGCAATGGCGGAATCAAGGGTTTTATGTGGTCAAATATCCAGGAGTGTTTATGAAGATAGATGATTTATCGGTTAAACGGATGTGCGCGTTTTTGTTGATTATTTTATCCGTCTTCTTTGCTAAAATCCTTTCAGCGGCTGACGAAAGCGGCCAGGCCATGCGTAAGGCGGCTATTTTTGTTGAAAACCGCTCCGGCAAGGCCTTGAATGATAAGGTGATTGTGCTGGAGGATTTGATTACCAGCCGGATAACGGAAAAAGGGTTTAGCGTACTCAGCCGCGAGGTATTGATTAACGCTATTAACACGTATAATGATGAAACGGCTAAGGCCGCCGGGAAGCCGAAGGCAGACCAAATAGTGAGCAATGACAATAGCATGGCAACGCAGATAATGTCACAGTTTGTTGGCACAATACTGGTCAATGATTTTTCTGCTAACGCTGCTGAAGGGGCAAAATCTGCTGACCCAGGCACGGAACCGCCTGGCACAAAACCGGACCAACGGCTGAGCAACCAGGCGTCTATATTGAGACTGGCTCAAATGATGGGGGCGGATTACATTATTACGGCATCTATCACCTCCTTCGGAACGGAAAAGAGGATTTTTAAGGGCTACGGGGCAAGGACAATAAATCTTGTCCACTATTTGCGGGTGAGTTACAAAATCCTGGAGGCGGTACAGGGTGGAAGTTTGGTTGCCGATACCGGCAAGGTCAGCAAAACCATGCGGTCTACTGAGTATAGTGAGATCGAGTCTAATGACATACTTAACGAACTGCTGGACGACGCCTCGGTTATGGTCGCTGAAAGCCTGGGTAAAAAGCACATTATCCAACCACCTCCAAAACCCAATTTTGTCGAAATAACGGTTGCCTGCGGTATGCAGGATTTGGCTCAACTGCCGGTAACGGTACCCGACGTCCGCCTGACGGAAGACCATAGGGTCGTAATTGAAAACAACAACCTGGACGTGCAGATTTTAGATGCCACGGTAGAACTCAATGGGGTTGTCATTGGCTCGGCGCCCGGCTCTTTTAAGGCGCCGCCCGGTTTGAGCAAAATCAGTGTTTCCCGCGAGGGCTTCAGGGATTGGGAGAGAACCATCAACGTGATGGAGGGACTGAAGTTGAAAGTGGCATTGCAAATGAACGAAGCGGGATATACGCGGTGGAAGGATAATACGGCATTTCTTCACCATTTGAAAAAGGACGAGAAGCTTACGGATGCAGAAGTCAAGGTGCTGGAAGGCAAGGCTCAAATGCTGCGGCAAAGCGGATTCAGGGTGGATGTAAAAGGGGATGTTAAAGTCGATGCTAAAGGGGGGTCTCTTTTTAGAATGTTTGATTGAATTAAGCATCCGCGGTATTCCGGCTTGACGTAGGGACACGGTGCCCGTGTCCCTCTCCGGCGGGTTTCTCGTTTCCAGGCTACAGCTTGGGAATGCGCCTGTACCGGAATCTCCTGCTTCATTATTTTCAGGTAACAGTTCACCCACCCCTTGCCTCCTCTCTGGATGGGAATTGGTATGTTACCCGGATAACCCTGACAGGGTATCGGCACTTGGGAGGGAGGGTGAACTGTTACATTTTTAGAATATTTCGTTTTCTGATTATAAAATTCCTAAACAATTAAAGGAGAAAAAAGGGGTGTGTTATGAAGACATGTTTCGCCGGTAAAATTATTCTAGGTATCAGTGTTTTGGTTTTCTTGATTCAAACGTCCGCACGGGCGCAGAAGGAGACATTGGCGGTTTCTACCATCAAATCTACCCCCGGACTCGCGCAAGGCGTGGAAAAGGCAGGCAAGCGGGTTATGATGGACCGTGTTCTGCAATCCCTGGATGGTCAACTCATCGACCGCATAAATGCAACCAGAAAGTTTCAAATAGTGGGGCGGAGCGACGTCCACGATTTGATAGTGGAACAGGAATTTGCCAATTCCGGAAACGTTGACACCGCTGATAAATCAAGCGCAAAGCAGTCGAAAATAGCCGGTGCGAAATACCTCCTGGTTACAACCGTTGACGATTTTCAGGATTACCATGAAACGGCCACCCTCCAGGGATCAGGAAGAAACGTTACCAAGCGCGTTATCAAGCTGTCGTGCGTAGGGAAGATATATGATGCGACTACGAGTAAGTTGTTGGAGTCGGCAAATCTCCAGATCAGCAAAAAAGACTTTTTAGAGAATTGGCCAAACGTGACAAGGGATGGTGTGCCGAACGATGAGATGCTGGTGTCCATTGCCCGTGAAATGGCGGAAAAGATTGCAAATCGTATCGCCGACGTGATTTTCCCGCCAAAGGTGATCAGTAAAAGAGAAAAGCAGGTCACCATCAACCGTGGTGAAGGCACCGAAATCGCCGTAGGGCAAAGCTGGCACGTCTTTGCCATCGGAGAAGAGCTGATCGACCCCGATACCAAAGAATCACTCGGAAGAGAAGAGGTGCTTATCGGGAAGGTGAAGATCATGAGCGTCTTGCCTAAGACCTCAACAGCGGAGATACTGGAAGATTTGGGAATCGATAAAGGGGCGGTTGTAAGGAAGGCTCAATAGCGGTTGTTTCGGGTGTATGCCCACATTTTTGTAAATGTGTGTTTTGTCCCGCAGGGACAGATGGAAATAGCCCATCGATGTGGATAATTTCTATGAGTGAACAAAAATCGTCAGACCTCAATGAGGGGATAATGATGACACAAAGAAACAGAAAGAGCGCCGTTTGGCGCCGGTCTGTTTTTCTTATGGGTATGATTGGTTGTTTTTGCGCCGGATGTGCCAATTACAACGTACAGACCCAGAGGATAAAAAACTATTACGAGCAGGGGGATATGCAGGCAGCCGCTTCCTACGTTGCCACCGAGGCCGACAATCACGGAGAGGGGAAAGACGCCGTTGTGTGGAGATTGGAACAAGGGGCAGTCTTGCGGGCGGCAGGACGATTAGTGGAAAGCAATCACGCATTTGACCTGGCAGAAGAAAAGATAAACAAATATGAAGAATCTGCCAAGGTTAGCGTTTCACGGGAGGCCTTAGCCACCGTAACCAACCTGAAAAATCTGCCCTACGAAGGTTTTGCCTACGACAAGATCATGATGAATACCTACAAGGCATTGAATTATCTGGAACTGGGAGACTTTGAAAAGGCGCGTGTGGAACTCAATCGCGCTTATGAACGGCAGAAGGACGCCATTTATATCAATTCAAAACGTATCGAAAAGGCCCTGGACGAAGGCAAAAAACAAAACTTTAACGTCGACGTGGATGCAGTCAATAACAACAGCCGCTTTCAAAGCCAGTTTGACAGGTATTACGCAGACCTTGATCAGCTCAAGGCTTATTCGGATTATGTAAACCCGGCCTCCGTTTATCTGGACGGCTTGTTTTCCATGGCGCAAGCAACCGGGAGTTCCGACTTGGAACGCTCCCGCAATTCGTTTGAACGTGTGCGCGTTATGGCCGGTGAAAACAAGTTTATTCAACAGGATTTGGAAACCCTAAAGCAGCTTATTAACGGACAGCCCATTCCCTCAATAACCTACGTTTTCTTTGAAACGGGACAGGCGCCGGAACGGGAGGAAATCCGCATCGACCTGCCGCTCTTCCTGATTATTCCGGGTGTGCCATACGTAGGCGCCGCATTCCCGGAACTGCGGTACAGAGGCAATCATCTGTCTTCCCTCAATGTCTTGCATAGTGGAACAACGGAGTCCACGGAATTGTTGGCAAGTATGGATGCAGTCGTTGGTCGTGAATTCAAAAATGAACTGCCCGTCATTATTACCAGGACGCTTATTGCCTCCGCTATAAAGGCCGTCGCCACCTATGGGGCTTATTCAGGCGTTACGAATGGGGGAAGAAATAATGCCGAGGCAGGGTTTGCCGTGTTGATTGCCGGTGCAATCTTTCAGGCAACCATGAACCAGGCCGATTTAAGGACGTGGACTACCCTGCCCAAAGAGTTTCAACTGTGCCGTTTCCCTACCCCTGCAAACCGGAAGATTGAGCTGGAGTCCCCGTTTTCCGGAACTAAAGCGCCGGTAACCGTAGATGATGGGCTTATTAATGTCGTATGGGTAAAATCGGTAAACCGTAACAGCCCTTTACAGGTGAAGCAGTTTAGACTAAAGGATTGAATATGCAACGAAGGCAAGCGAGTTGAAGCCGTCGTTACCGGCAGCCTATCTTCAAATGGTTTATGCGTATGCAAGAAAGGGAGACAATCGGTAGCGGGGGGGGGGCCCCCCGCCGGTTTTTTTTTAAAGGGGGGGCCCGCGCGGAAAAAAAAATTT
>CAYJPZ010000050.1:0-8943 GCA_964372185.1 uncultured candidatus Brocadiaceae bacterium | reverse complement strand
GGCGTCCCGCCTGCTGTTTTTTAATGCAGGCGGGACGCCTGCGCTACAAATTATGTCGCCGTAGGCGGCATAATTTAAAAACGGCAAAAACAGCTATTGTTTAGCCTATTTATAAAGAAAAACTACGTATCATTTTTTAAAAGGAGCTGATTTATGAAAAAGGCAGCGTTGGCCTGCGCCCTCATGGGCGCGGCAGTACTATCCTCGTGTGCGTCCGTAAATACCGTCGAGCGCGAGACACCCGTCGGAACCCGGCATGTGATTGCAGACAAAAGGGTTATTACCGACGAATCACTGGAGAATAAGGTCAACATTATCGGTGTAAACGATGCGACAACGTCCGGCGGGTTGTTGCAGATACAGATCGAGGTGCTTAATGGGAGGAGTTCCATGCAGGAGTTTAGTTACCGCATTGAATGGTTTGATATGAACGGTATGGCGATAAACACACCAACCTCCGTGTGGATTCCCCGTCAAATTGAGGGAAAGGAGTCGTTGACGATCACCGCAGTAGCCCCAACCCCGACGGCGAAGGATTTTCGGGTGAAATTTATGGAAAACGTGCGGGATAATTAAGTAAAATGGTCACGCACCGAACCGTTGCGTTTCGCTCCGCACTATCCGGCATACGGAACTTTTATGAAGCGTAGTGGCAAGGCGCGCCTTGCCGCTACCTGAGTATTTGAAACACCTAAACATTAAATTTTAGAAAGGACGAGAATACCTATGAAAAGGAAGATAAAACTGTTTCTGCTGTTTCTATCGCCACTACTGCTTTTTGGCGGCTGTTCAACCCACACGAGGTACGTAGAGACCTCCGGGCCCCGCACCCTCAATACAACCGACATTAACATTCAGGACTTTTCCTACGCCGCCGAGGACATGATCAAATCACTCCTGGCATCGGGGGCGCTTGATAAAGCGCCGCAACAGCCGGCCGTCCTTGCCATCAGCAGGATTGTCAATAATACCACCCAACAGATCGATACCGACATGCTGACAAAAAAAATCCGCATTGCCGTCAACCAGAGCGGAAAGGCATTGACGACCACGACCATGGGCATAGGAGGTATTGCCGAGGACCCGCTGGCGCAGAGTATGCAGCAGGAAAAGGAGTTCTATGCGGATAAAAAAGAGCCGCAGCGCATGCCGGACTTCTCACTTTCCGGAAAAATCCTTGAGAAGCGTGACCGTCTTGACGACGTCCGCCAGGTTGCCTACATCTTTCAACTGTCGCTGACAAACAACGAAGGTTTGGCCGTGTGGGAAGAAGAAAAACAGCTTGCGAAACAGGAGAAGAAAGGTGTCTTTGGGTGGTAATAACAGGGTAGGGTGGGCAATGCCCACCCTACAGATCTGTTTATGCAAAACCACATCGTAGGGGCGGGGTTTCCCCTCCCCAAACCCGGGTTGAATCAGGCCATCGGCGGTTTTTGGTGTTCACACGTAGCGCAGGCTTCCAGCCTGCATTAGTTTAAAGGAAGGATTATCTGTGGAAAGCTTTTTTTCGTCACTCTTCATTATTGCAATTGCTGAAATGGGTGACAAGACCCAACTGGTGGCCCTTTCGTTTGCCACGAAATACAAACCCATGAAGGTATTACTGGGCATCTTTATCGGAACGCTGGTGATTCACCTGTTTTCAGTAATCGTCGGGGAAAGAGTAAGCGCGTTTATTCCCTTGCACTATTTAAAGCTCCTGATCGGGCTTTCTTTTATAGGGTTTGGCGCCTGGACTTTAAGGGGTGACAGTTGCCCGGAAGGGAAAAGCACAAATAACGCCTGGGGGCCGGTAGCGACCGTGTCCATCGCTTTTTTTCTTGCAGAGCTTGGCGATAAGACGCAATTGGCGACCATTTCGCTTGCCGCACAATACCGTTCCTTTACCGCGGTATGGCTTGGCTCAACGTTCGGTATGGTGATAGCGGACGCCATTGCGATCATCGCCGGCGTTATTGCAGGGAAACGACTGCCGGATAAGGCCATCAAATACACCTCGGCCGGTATATTTATTTTATTCGGAATTATCATTATTCTTGCGGCGCTGAAAATCAAATGAATGAAAAACGTCAGATAAATCACTCGCAGCGCGTCGGAAAGATAGCAAACCTGGTAATCTTTCTCGGCATCCTGGGCATTATCCTGAGTATCCTGGCGTTAACGGTCAGCCATGGTCTCGCCCAACGTGGCTATGGGTATAGCTATATTGCGTTAGGCTTGTTTATGATGGGTCTGGGGTACGGGATACGATATCGTTGCGTCTATTCTCTCTATACGGCAGTAGTCCTGTTTACCGTGTTGTCGGGCAGTTTTCTGTTCAGATTCCTTGTGTGCCACACTGCTTATTTAAGTTTAAGATTGGCCTTATGCGCGTGGGTGTCCTTCCGCCTTGTCCAGTCATTGCCGTCAATGCGGACGCTCATTCTTACCAATACCTTTCCTGAGAGAAATAACCGCTTTATGAGATTTTTTTTGAGGCGTAACATCAATGACAATCCTCGATGACATTAACAAACACAAAATAATCGAAGTCGCTGAAAGCAAAAGGCGCACACCGCTCGATACCTTGAAAGAACGTATTCCAAAAATAACTGCGGCGAAATCGTTCAGCGCTGCGCTGAGAAGCGACACCAATATCCGGATTATTGCAGAGATCAAGAAGGCCTCCCCGTCGCTTGGTGTTATCAGAAAAGATTTTCATCCGGTAGAAATAGCCCGCATTTATGAAGCCGGGGGCGCGGCAGCCATATCAGTCCTTACCGATGAAAAATTCTTTCAGGGCAGTTTGGCATACCTAACGGAGGTTAAAAGGACGGTCGGCTTGCCCGTCCTGCGAAAGGATTTCATCCTCGATCCGTATCAGATTTACGAAGCCAGGGACGCCGGGGCGGACGCCATACTCCTTATCGCCGCGCTACTCTCCGGGGATGAGATTCAGGACTATCTGGCATTGTCCGGGGAAATGGGAATGGATTGCCTTGTGGAGGTGCATTCAGAGGAAGAGTTAAAGAATGTCTTGCAAACAAGCGCTCTCATCATCGGTATAAACAATCGTGACCTGGCAACCTTTGTAACGGATATGACAACTACGCTGAGGCTGAGGCAAATGATACCGGACGGGAAGATCGTCGTCAGTGAAAGTGGCATTAAAACGAGGGGGGACGTGGAAAAGCTGCTCAAGGCGGGGGTCGGCGCCATATTGGTTGGAGAAACCCTGATGAAAAGCCACGATATTTCCGCAAAACTCCGCGAACTCTTGGGCCTATCGTAGCCGGACTACCAACCACGAAATACAGTAACTGTAGCGCAGGTTTCCAGCCTGCAGGTTTTCTTTCATTAAGCTAATGCAGGCTGGAAGCCTGCGCTACTTTTTCTGCAAATATTTGTGAAAAGCTGTGTCTTTGATAATTAAGGGGGTGATTATGCGTAAAGTGGGGTGTTTAAAATTCTGGGTAATTTTTGTTTTGCTTTCTGTTTTTACGATAGGGCAACTTTATGCCACGGATGATTTGTACTTACATCAGGGGAATTCCTATTATCGCAAAGGCAAGTACAACCGGGCTATCAGTGATTACAACAAGGCCCTTGAGTTAAACCCAAAGTTTGCTGAGGCGTACTACAATCGGGGGCTTGCCTATAAGAGCAAGGGCGAGTATGACCGTGCCATCACTAATTACGATAAGGCACTTGATGCGAACCGTCCCCAACGGATAAAGGGGGCTAAAAAAGGCGGAACACCTTAAAATATCATAACGTTTTGCAAATTGCTGGGCTATCGTCATCCCCACCCGGACAAAGAGTTTACAAAAATTCGGGAATGCCCCCTCTCCCTATTGTTTCAACAACGAAAATAGTCGTCGCGCAACCCTTTCTCATTGACTTATAAAATAGGAATTGATATAAAGTTATGATTGTTTGGTGATTAATGCTTTATTGTTTTTTTATCGTGAAAAACTATGGAAGTGATCAATAAAAAACCTGTTACAGAAGGTCTCCTTGATTATGAAAAGGCCTATAAAGAATTTTCCTGGGAAGCAGTTAAGAAAGAGCTAGGCGTTACCGACGGCAGGGTAAACATTGCCTATGAAGCCGTTGATAAGCACGCCCGTTCCTGGCGGAAGAATAAGGTTGCTTTCTACTGGGAAGGGTCTGACGGCTTTTGTGAAAAGTATACCTTTCTGGATATGAAGAGGCTATCAGACAAGTGCGCAAATATGCTTCGTTCGTTAGGGGTGAAAAGGGGTGACCGTGTTTTCCTGTTTCTTCCACGTGTGCCGGAACTCTATATCAGCATGGTGGCGATTGCGAAGATCGGCGCCATTGCAGGACCGATGTTTTCCGCTTTCGGGCCGGATGCAGTGCGTGACCGCCTGCAAAACAGCGAGGCAAAGGCGCTGATAACCACTCCCGAATTAAAAGAACGCATCGACACGGTGTTGTTTGAATTGCCCAAGCTGGAGCATATTATATTAGTCAGCAACAAGGAAGAAAACGATGACTATGTGTTTGAAGAAGGCGATGTATGCTATAAGACGCTCATGAAAGACGCGTCGGACAAGTTTGAAATGGAATGGATGGATTGGGAAGACCCCCTGTACATATTGTATACCTCCGGCACTACCGGCAGGCCGAAAGGGATTACACACGTCCATAACGACATGCTTTCGCATTACATTACCACCAAATGGGTACTCGACCTGAGAGACGACGATGTTTACTGGTGCACCGCCGACCCTGGCTGGGTTACAGGGACGGTATACGGGCTGTGGGGACTGTGGCTGAACGGCATTTCTTCCTACGTTTATGATGGACGATACGACGCGGCCAAATGGTACGACGTCTTGCAAACCCACAAGATAACCGTATGGTATACCGCGCCGACGGCCTTGCGGATGCTCATGAAGGCGGGCGATGAACTGGTAAAAAAATACGATTTGAGCAGCTTGAGATACCTCTGCAGCGTTGGCGAACCGCTGAACCCGGAGGTGATTCGGTGGGGTTTGAAGGTCTACGGTTTGCCGATTCACGATACCTGGTGGCAAACGGAGACGGGTTCTATTATGATCGCAAATTACCCCTGTTTGCCGATAAAACCCGGCTCCATGGGCAAGCCTTTTCCGGGCACCAGCGCCGCCATTATAGACGGCAAGGGCGTTGAATTAGCCACCGGACAACATGGATTTCTGGCGCTAAAACCGGGTTGGCCTTCCATGCTGAGGGCGGTATGGGGCGACGAAAAAAGGTTTAAGGAGTATTTTAATATACAAGGCTGGTATGCCACAGGCGACACGGCGTATAAGGACGAGGAAGGTTTTTTCTGGTTTGTGGGAAGGGCGGACGACGTGATTAACACGTCGGGACATCGCGTCGGGCCGTTTGAAGTGGAAAGCGCTTTATTGGAACACAAGGCAGTGGCGGAATCCGGGGTGATAGGAAAACCCGACGTTGAACGGGGGGAGATTATCAAGGCATTTGTCGTGCTTCACGAAGGGTTTAAACCTTCGCACGGGTTGGAGGAAGAACTTAAGAAATTTATAAAACACCGGCTTGCCGCGCATGCATATCCAAGAGAAATTGAATTCTGCGCCAGCTTACCCAAAACCCGCAGCGGCAAAATTATGCGGCGGCTGCTGAAGGCAAAAGACCTGGGGTTGCCTACGGGGGACATATCGACGCTGGAAGACTAGCCAGGCCGTACTTCTGTTTTATGAAAAACCCTGTTGTTCTTTTCGTGTTCTCCGCGTCTTTTGCGGTGAACTGTTACTAATGGAGATACTTATCAATACATTTTTCCAGAGGAGATGAGGTAAACGTTTATGGAACAAACCAAGTTTAACAAGCCGTTTTTTCAAGAGGTTGAGACCATCAGAATTAAAGACCCCCTTGCCGTTGCACTGGGAGCAATAGACAAAAGTGAGCCGTTTGTTTTTACTTATATGGACGCCGTAAAGCTTGCAGGCCATTCGTGCCCTGCCGTTTCAGGCGCATACAAGTTGACCCAATTGGCATTGAAAAGCCTCTATGGCAGTGAAACCCCTGTCCGGGGACAAATCAGGGTAACGTTTAAAGGCGGCATAGAAAACAAAGTAAATGGTCCCATCTCACAGGTTGTTACCCTCATTACCGGTGCGTCAGGGGAAAGCGGTTTTAAGGGACTAGGGGGCGGGCGCTTTGGCAGATACAATTTGCTGTCTTTCGACGAGGGCGCCCATGCGGATGACGATGCAGTATGCACGGTAATATTTGAGAGAATGGATACCAAAAAAAAGATAGAGATTAGCTATTGCAATTACATGCTCCCTGCCAATCCCAAAATGGGCGATTTGATGCCATTAGCAGTTACCGGCAAGGGATCGGATGCAGAGATAAATGAATTTGGGAACTTATGGCATGACAGAATCAAAGTGGTATTGATGAATCCTCCCCAAGACATGTTTGTAATAAAGGAATTGAAGTAACACGGACGGCTGTTCGCGTGGTGGCAGGTTCGAAGCCTGCCACCGCTCGTCAGAACTCACTTCGTTTTTGATGTGAGGATGTGTCGTCACACCTGTTTCGTCACACCCAAAGTGCTTCTGAGACATTTTGTCCTGAGACATTTTGTCTAATGAGACAAAATGTCTGATGTCCCTACCCTTTCCGTACAATAATGATTAGATTTTCACAATATTTATTTAGATATCTCACGAAATTTTTATCGACTGAGATTCTTCCGTAAAAACACCTCCTGCGTTAATCAAAAAGACGACTTTAAACAGGCGGATTGCTGTTGCTAACCATCAGCGTATATTCGTGTTACAAGAACTACAGGCTAATGGGATAGAACTCCGCATGGCAAAGTCCAATGTATAGCTTGGTGGCTGTTTTCAATCTCGTAATACGTAACACATGAGCATTCTTTTCTGTAAAAGTTCAGATTTGCTTTGATGTGGCACATATTTTGTATGTCTGGGGTACATGATTGCAATATTACCAGAAACATTCGATCGAACATTTAGTGTGAGTATAAAAATTTCCCCGTGAGATATGAATAAACAAATAATCAAAAAACGCTATTGTCCTTTTATTCAAAACCCGCACGTTGATTGTTATTGTGTTAAACTTGACAGCCAGAACGTAGAAAATACCCTCTATTATTGCGGCAAAAATTTCCTGGCATGCGAGATATACAGTTTCCTCATAGTAAAACAGGGACAACCCACAGACTCAAATCATGAAAAATAACAGAAAAAATGGTAAAATCAGACAAGGAGAAGTCCCTGTGGAGGATAAATCGTCAGACCTTTGCGTTTACGTTATAAAGGGCGGCAAGGCAAAGGTTTTTAAAAAGGTTGATGGCAAGCGCTTGTTAATCGGCACCGTAGGCAAAGGAGAGGTTTTTGGAGAAATGGCCTTTTTTGGAGAAACCCTGGAAACGGTCTCGGTGGTTGCTGATGGCAAGGCAAGGGTGGAAATGATAACTAAGAACACCTTTATGGCCTCTCTCAATAAGCTGCCGTCCGACGTCCGCAACAAGATACACGCAATTGTCAGCGACCTTGCAACGATTGCCGATATCAACCGCCGTCTGGCCGCGCTATTTCAAAATCTCCCGAACCCTAAAATAACGGTGACCGATATAAGAATGCTTGAAACGGAATCCTCTGTGGTTCACGAAGATATGCGCCATATAATCGACGCCATAGCCAACCGCCTTCGCGCAGAGATAATAAAGTTTAATAAATTAACAAACCGAACAATACCCCCTTAAGAAGGAAATAGGGAGGTGTTTTGCAGGCTTATTAAATAAGTCTGACCTCGCCCTAAAAAATATACACTAGGATCTCATTGTGTTTTGAATCTTGGCATTAGTCTACCATGAAAGCCACTGAAATAAAGGGATTTCAGGTGAGCCGCATTTTTATTTTTGTGTAAATATTTATGTTGTATAATATATACACTATGAGCTTTATTCGAAAAATAAAAAAGGGTGGTAAGGTATATCTTGCTGAGGTAGAAAACCAGTGGGTTAACGGCAAGTGCGTTCAAAAGCATGTCAGATATATCGGTAAAGAAGTCGATGGAGAAACGGTACTTGCGTCTTCGATTTCTGACATTGAAGTTGAGGAAGTCAAAATATACGGCCCTTTGATGGTGCTAAATCATTGTGCCGTGTCAATCGAATTATCACAGTGTCTCGTGTTTCACAAGGTCTTTGACGGAAACGTACATGATTCCAAAACCTTACAGGGTCTTATCTTTCAGCTAAAACTCTACAACATAAAGAACAGGCTTTTTGTATATGATCGAGGTATCTCTTCATCAAGAAACATCCGGGATATACGGGACTTGCAGTGTGACGCTCTTTGTGGTTTACCCGTTAGGAGCGATTTAAAAAAACTGCTGAGGGACGCCATTGCAAATGATACCTTTATTCAAATCAATAATAGGGTTCGTCTGAATAAAACCATATTTTACGTGGTAACGTATTCGCATACGATAGATGGAGTCGAAGGGACATTGGCGGTCTGTTTCAATGAGCAGCAACGAAAAGATTTAAGAGAGTCACGGTATGATGAGATTGAATATGCACAGGTCTTATTAGCGAAAGGGCAACGGATAAAAGCGGGGCTGGAGAAGTTTTTTGACAAACAGGGTCAATTACAGAAAGCCGTTCTTAACGAAGCCGAGGAGTTTGATGGATACTCATGCATATTTAGTGTCTGGACGTAAACACTCCAAAGCCGCGCAAAACAAGGCAAAGCAGGTGAAAATAGTTGGGTAAAGTGATTGAATATTTTCGTTGAAAATGGTAAAATAAGCGAAAAATAAAGGAAATCCCGGTGGAAAGAGTCCTGAAATTCGATTCATTAACCCCAAAGCCAAAGGACACTCGATAAGAAAATGAGAAAGAAAATAGAGAGCCTGAAGTATTTTCACGAGATGTTGAATAAACAGATAGAC
>CAYJPZ010000049.1:0-21846 GCA_964372185.1 uncultured candidatus Brocadiaceae bacterium | reverse complement strand
GGCTTCACCCCTGGCTATAATCTTTCTGCCCTTCGGGCCTGTTGTAGGGCGACCCATCAGGGTGTTGCGCAACCCCTCGTGTGTGTTCAGACGTCAGCAAGGCTAAAGCCTTGCCCTACGTATACGAAAGGTACCGGCAGGCCGCACTACGGTATATCTTTGATCTTTGTAATTACGGCGCCGGGGTCATCCGGGAAAAAGTGAAGATGGGAAACACACGAGCAGTCGGACGAGCCGAATCCTTTTACCGGGGTTATTGCGCCTTTTATCTTTTCGAGTTTTCGGCTCAGCACGCATTCTTCCTGCTTTTTACCGGGATAGGTGCGAAAATTAACTACCTTCCCGTACTGAAGGAGATAGTCGATATGCCAGTGCGCCTTTTTTTCTCTTCGCAAGTGCCTCTCTATCCTTTGTGTCAGGTTGTTCTGGGCGCTTCCAACATAGACATAAAATCCCGATATGAATGGAAAAGAGCCGAGACGTCCAACTTTTATGTTGTGGCCTCGAGTAAGTTTAATAATAAGGCAATATATCCCTTTTGAAAGATTTATCGTTGTCGTGCGAATGGTATTCTTTTCAGTGAAAATAGTACCCCTCCACAAAACAACGTTAAGATTAATATTCATTTGAAAGTTTTGGGAAATAGTATTCCAGCATTATAATACCGTAATTTTGTCCACAGTATAACAAATTTAAGGCTGGTAAACCTATAGCTTTTTTGAGAAATGGCGCTATAAAATCAGGCAAAATCAATTGCCCTTGACAATTCTTGTCTCTCTGTGTTAACATTTGTCCAGTGTATAAGAAGTTATAATTTATTGTGAGATATTGTGTTATGATACCTGAACATCTAAAGTATACCCATACTCATGTATGGTTTCACAAAGACAACAAATCCGTTACCGCCGGTTTGACAAAGGTTATTACCGATAAACTCGACAAACTTTTGTTCCTTGACCTTCCTAAGGTCGGGGAGGAAATCCTTTCCAATATTTCATTTGGTGAAGCAGAGTCGTACAACATGCTGTTTGATATCACGGCGCCCCTTGCAGGGGAGGTTATTGCGGTAAATGAAAGACTTTACGAAAACCTGGACACGTTAAGCAGGGACCCTTATAAGCAGGGCTGGCTTATCAAGTTCGTCACAAACGAAGCACATATTATCGATAGGCTGCTCAGCGCGCAGGAATACGTGGCGCACATCACCAAAGGCCCTTCTGTCAACCCCAAAGGCCATTCTGTCAATCGGCTTCCTCACAAAAAGCGTCCTGTAAAAATCGTAAAGAAAAAGATCAGGAAATAATCTTTCTATGACTCCCCCTATAACTAAGCGCAGGCTTGTTATATTAACCGAAGGGCGATTTGATGTTTTTGGGGCAAAAACTGCCGTAAGCATCATTCGTTACTGCAGGGAAGAGGTCGTTGCGATTATAGACCGTTTCAATGTTGGAAAAGAGCCTGATTCAATTGTTGGCGTTGGGAAGGGCGTCCCCATTGTGGCCGGAATCGAAGAGACGCTCAGGCTAAAACCAACCGCCCTCATTGTCGGCATTGCCCCTCCGGGCGGTATGTTGCCTGCAGAATGGCGGGTTCACATTACGGATGCCATTAAAAACAAACTTGCCGTCATCAGCGGTCTCCATTGTCATGTAAGCGATGACGTTGAATTCTCCAGGCTGGCACAGGAATATGGGGTGGATATTGTGGACGTCCGCAAAGCCCCTGGAAATATCCCCCTTGGCACAGGCAGGGCAAAGGAGACGCATACCTTACGCATCCTTACCGTCGGTTCTGACTGCAATATCGGCAAGATGGTGACCTCCATTGAGATTGCAAAGGCCGCCGGGAGGCGGGGAATCGATGCCCGCTTTGTGGCCACGGGGCAGACGGGTATTATGATTGAAGGAAGCGGCATTGCCGTAGACCACGTCATTTCTGATTTTATCTCGGGCGCCGCTGAAAAATTGGTGGTCGACCGCGCAGACGCCCAACTGTTGAGCATCGAAGGGCAGGGGACTATCGTGCATCCGGCGTATTCCGGAGTCACCCTCGGTCTTTTACACGGTTCAGCTCCGCAGGGACTTATCTTATGCCACCAGCCTACGAGGAAGACGCTCCGCCATTTTAATGGTTTTCCCATCTTACCGCTTCCGGACTTAATCGATCTCTATGAAAAACTGGCCCGTCCGGTTCATCCCTGCAAGGTACTCGGTATTTCCCTTAACTGTGTTGATCTGCCAGTGGATAAAGCGAGAGATGAAATCAGAAAAGTGGAACAGGAAACAGAACTCCCCGCTACCGATCCCATTAAGTTCGGGGTAGAAAATTTTATTAACGCCATTCAACCTCTATTATCATGAAAATTTCCCCCTATCCACTAAATCTAACCCTCAGGCACACCTTCCAGATTGCAAGGGGCGCGCATAACGTTCAAAATAACGTTGTAATCGTGCTTACCGATACAGACGGCGTTTCAGGTTACGGGGAGGCGGCGCCCACCCGTTTTTTTGGTGAGGATATTACCAGTGTTATAAAGACGTTTGCGCTTGCCGGTAAATTTTTAAAGGGTTTTGACCCGTTTCAAACGGATGCCATTGCCCTCCGGCTGAAAAGTCTGTTTCCTAAGGACGCAGCCGCGCGCGCAGCCGTTGATATGGCCATTCACGACGTGGTAGGCAAGAAGTTAAAGATACCACTGTTCAAACTGTTGGGGCTGTCCCGTCCGGAGTCGGGCATCACGTCGTTTACCATCGGGATCGGCACGCTGGAAAAAATGTGCGAAAAGGTGAATGAAGTAAAGGACTTCCCTATCCTCAAAATCAAGGTAGGCATGAAAGACGATATGGAGTTACTGAAGGAACTCCGTAAAATAACCCGCGCAGTATTCCGTATCGACGCCAATACCGGCTGGACGGCGGACGAGGCTATTAAAAAAATAAATGCTATGGAGGGACTTGGCGTCGAGTTTATAGAGCAGCCCTTTCCCGTAGGCAGCCTGGAAGCGCTCAGGAAGGTCAGGCGCCATACCAAATTACCCATTATTCTTGATGAGGATGTAAAAGATTCGAAAGATATACCGGCGCTAGCCGGTATTGCGGATGGAATCAATCTCAAGCTTATGAAATGCGGCGGAATTCGGGAGGCGCTGCGGATGATCCACACCGCCCGCGCACACGGGCTTAAGGTGATGATTGGCTGTAATATCGAGAGTTCGGTGTCGATAACGGCCGCGGCGCATCTGACGTCTTTGGTCGACTATATTGACCTTGACGGGAACCTCCTTGTTACCAACGATCCCTACCTTGGGGTATCCGTTGACAAGGGAAGATTGTCGCTGCCGGATGGTGAGGGCCTAGGGATCATTCCTAATGCAGCAAGGCAGCAGCCGGAGGCGGAAGAACCCTTTCCCGCGTATGCGGAAAGGTAATTTAGCCAAGTAGGTTATGTCAAGTGAGGCGAAACTTGACAAAGCAAGTTAAGCGTGGCAAACTTAGCGCCCAGATGTTTTCCACCAATATTTTATTCCTAACGGAACTTTGCTACCACAATAAATGCCGATATTTGTGTGCAAAAACGCACATTTCTCTTAAATTACGGATTCATTTTACTAAACATTTCTACCCTTACGATAATCGGTCTGGGTATTTATGCCCTTCATGCATCTCCCTATACAGGCATCAGACCGGCCATTGCGAATAACACATGGATTGTAAACTATAAAGACCACCATAGCCCTTCCACCTCATCAAATATTACCATCGGGGACAAACTCGTTAAGATCGGGGGTATTACGGTGGATAATGACGATTTTATCCGATTCCCGGAATTCTTTCGAAAAAGGTCTGAAGAAAAGTGGTGGAACAAGCAAAGGACATTTTATGGAATACTGTAACTATTCAGCAAAAATCACTAGTGTCCGGTTATAAGTTGAATAAAGGCAATTGTTTATAAAGAGCGGGAGTTTTGTTTTTGCAATCGGAATTCGTAAGTGCTTGTAGAATAGGGACTTTTTCAAATAAGGTAACAGTGAATATCTGTAAAATTGTGTAGAGGCTAAGGTCTAAGCAGAGCTGTTTTTTAACAATTGCAACGAGCACATACACGGAGATAGCAATCCATACTTGAGTTTTTACAGAGTTTTCAGAAGTGCCGTAAAATGCCTTTATTCTCAAATGTTGTTTAATCCACTTGAAAAACAACTCAATCTGCCAGCGAGATTTGTAAAGAAGCGCAATGGTAATGGCAGAGAGGATAAAGTTGTTCGTCAGGAAGGTGAGCTTTTTTTGATTTTCAGCATCGTAATAGCTTATACGTCGCAATTTTTCCGAATAGTCTTTTGCTGAATCAGCATTTGCAAGAACGATGGTTTGGTCACATATCAGACCGAGAGATTTCTCAATCGGATGGGAGTAAATTCTGCGAAATTTAAGATTGGTTTTGGAGCGAGTCACAAAAAACGGTGAACACAAGGTGAAATGATACAATCGCGCAAAATCAAGATATCCACGATCCATTACGTAGAAGGAACCCGGCTCTGGAATAAGATCGTCAAGGATGTGTATATCATGAACTTTCCCGTCGGTAATCTTGATAAATGAAGGAATGCTACCGCGCAAATCCATCAGCGTAAATACGCCAGTCTCTGTTCTCATTTGCATCGGCCAGAGTACTGCGAGAAACCTTACCGCGAATCCCACTATGGTAGAGTTTCTCTTGCATCGAGCGGAGGCAAACCTCTATATCCCGGAGGCTTTCTCTGTAGGTCAATTGAGCAAATGCCATACAGAGAAATTGGTCAAAGCATGAAAAGCTTTTTACCTTGTAATTGCCTTCGTAACGTTGAACGCATTTGCGAAATTCATGCATGGGTAAGAAATCCATTATTTGTGAGAAAATAGTTATCCCTGTATTCATGAGCCATTCCTTTCTGTGTGTTATGAAATAGAAATGGCTATAGTATACTTTGAATTTCAAATCGATTACGATATTTATTTCTCGTATTTATATGACACCAAACTACTTACGACAAATTACAACTAGAACATCCGGACAGTAGTGGTATTTCATAAATAATTCTTATGTCGCCGAGTCTATAACGATACATATTTGAAAGGTCGCCATGCAGTTTTTTGATATGGATGTGGTAACGAGGATTCTGCAGAATAATCTCAAGAGCAGAATTTATTCGCTTACGCAAATTGGTATCGGCTCTTTTGTAAAACTTGGCAGAATCTTTATGGAGAATTGCTTTATACACTTTTCAGTTCATCCCACGACACATAGGCCTCTTTTTTTCCTACCTTCCAATCAGCATCAGCCTGTTTAATCTGAGCCATCAATTTTTTATCAGCCATTACCTCAAAGGTCTCTCTCCATGACTCTAAATCTTCAGCAATCACTTCATGGATTATAGTCTTCAACTCATCAACCGTTATGTCTGAAACTTTTTTTGTAGCTGTTCTCAAGTTAAACCTCCTTTCATATTTTGTTTATAATTATACCCAGTTCTATCAACAGTCATATCTTATCATATACCCCTTTACCTTCTCAATATAGTTTTGAGTCGAAAGGTTCAACTGCCCTTTCAAATCATGGATTTGCCATCAATTTCATGTAGGGCGGGCATTGCCTGTCGGAAACAAGCACGTCCACGCCTAACAGGAAACTAATCACCTATTGATAAAACGTTTCACCCATTACAATTCGCACAAGTCTTACACGTAAGGGTAAATAATTGGTAGGCGATGCCTACCCTACGGGCTTAGTTCCCTTCCACCATTGCAATCGCCTTCGGCGTGAGGTCGTAGGTGTAAGATGTTTGAGCGATCTGTCTTTTCTGAAGGCTGGCTCTGGCTTGTTTATCAGGGTTTTGTAAGCAATCCACATTTTCATGATGGGAAAGACAATCCTTTGAGATTTTCTCTTCAGAGGTAATTGTAAATTTAAAAAAATTTCCCCCTTGGTTTTATTCAAGATCAAACAACTTTAACTGTTTCGGTTTTCGCTGGGTAAAAATAGATAGCTCAAGCATCATTTTTGCCCCCAAACGTTTTCCGGTAATTTTCGCCCGTATACCTTCTTTCTGAAGCAAATTAAAAGTCGCTTCTGGCATATTGGCAATCCAATTATCGCGTACCATCGGAATCGTTATGCGCAATAGCACTTCAGTTGCTGCTTCAAGTTCTCTCCTATCACTATATTTGTCTATCTTATGTCCAAGTTCAATTACCATACTGCCATCATGGGTAGTGTGTGAGCGAGTGTCATGGTTCTCAAGTTTGTCGAACAAAGACTTACCGATTTTTGCCTTCTTTTTAGTTGGGAGAGGATTCTGCGTTTCCAAAAGAATTGTGCCATCTTTGAAACTACCCGCTTTGTCCCTTTTTTGCTTTTGTCGTTGTTGCAACTCGTCTCTACTCATACCTAGATGAGATAGTATTCCATCAATTACTTCGCTTGTATCTGCCAACTCATTAGCAATTGAATCTTGATCAATTGCATCCAATACTTCAAAGGACTCTTCGATTAACTTTTCTCTCAAAGCTCTAAGTAGATGTTCCCCTGAAAGCTGAGTCCAATTAACTATCTCACCATCACGTTCTATGTTACTAACAACTTTGTCACGTACAAGCTTATTAAATTCACGTTGATTTTCAATGTTATCAAAAGGATGTAATACCTCAATAATTGCAGTTGTTTCCATTAGCTGATAGTACGCGTGAGAAAGAACGCCACCTTCCAATAAAATAACAGCATTGATCTTTTTACTTAAATCCCCTATCTCACGAAGTGTGTTTTTGTTTCTGAGAATGTCATCGTCCTGTGGTTGAATTCTAATGCGTCTTACACTCGATGATTTTAATTTTGCTTCCTGACGCAGCACCTCAATATCATTATTTGTTCTAATTACGAGCGATTTATCAAATGGGGTTTTGCTACGATGCGTGATGGAACGGCTAACTTTTTGAGGATCATAATGTTCATGATACCATGGTAAAACCTTGCTTGGACAGCATTCATTCGACACATCAATAAGCCACATGATACTGACTGATTTCCTTTCCTCATCTGCAATTCGTCTCGATTGAAAAGCTATTTCTCTAACCCACTTTTCATCTTTAATGGTTCCCTGCCAATCATACGGAGGTTTAAGTATTTTTAATGTCCATTGCCCATTCTCGTTAGGAGCTACAAAATAACGTTTAAAGTTACGTTTTTCCCGAATCTTAAAACAATTAATGTTGTCATAGTTTAGTTCATTTACTCGTGGGGTTTGTGTATCAACAACATATTTATCGTGAGCGTTGTAATAAAGTCCTTCAGGTAGACCCCAAAGTGCTTCAATTTGCACCTGTCTCTCGCCCGGTGCCGCATAAGCAAAAGCCGAAGAATTTGCTTGTATAAAATTGTGAAAAATGAATATTAAATCGTCTTGCATTCTGATGTTTTGTATCTTCGCACTCTCTTCCTTTAGCCATTTAAGAGCACTGTCCATATCTCTTACTTCCTGAGTTCGAGGCAGCAACTGACGTCTGCTAACATCTTCGGCTGCAATATCCATTCGGATTACCAATGAACCCTTAACTAACTCTTTAAGATCCTCTTCCAACTCTGATGCCACTTTGCCTGATGCAAGATCATTTATAACAGATTGATCGTCGAGTGCATATAGCTTTGTATGAGGCAAACCCAGCTTAATATAGGTAAACACGTTTCTGATTTTATTATACCTTATCGCATGCTGCTTATTAATTCGTTTAAGGCATTTTGGTGTGAACTCTTGTTGTGTTGTTGAATATAGTGGGTAAATTTTGGTTGGGTTTACTCCGTCTACCTCATATTCTTGGTCTGCTTGCACTAGGTATATCGCATTCCCATCCCACACCCATTCGAAATGAATCCTCAGTTTTTTTTCATAAGCCCAAGAAGCTGCAATTTTAAGCACCTTAGAAATATAAGCAGATAGATTGCACATAAGTAGTTTATCTACAAACTCATTAACTAAAATCTTTTCCCTCCAATTTCGAAGACTTATTGAAAAACTTTTAGTTCCACTAGTTCTTAACTCATCTAATTCACAAAGCCAATCTCTGATCTCTTCATAACAGCGTCGTTCATTTGATAGATGCCCCTTACCAGATATTGGAATAATAAGCTTTTGAATTACTAAAGGAATTCTTTGTGTAGCTAAATTTGTATCGCATCTCAACCTCTCAAGACAGTCTGTAAGAGGCGTAATAAGATTTTCTAGTCTTCCCTCGGAAGAGTAGAACTTGCCTCTTTCTTTCAAACCCTCTGTACACCCAGAGGATCTGACAATGATATTGTCTTGATTATTGATACCAACAGACTGTATCGCTTCAATTATTTGTCCACTCCATAATTGTATTAGTTGATAAGATTTTTCTGCGGAACATTTTTTAAACAAAGACAGGAGTTCGTCTGAGACTACAACATAAGGGGGTGTCCATGATTTTGGTAAGCAAGACAAACCAAACGCCTTTTCACCTACGAGATTGACAGTAATTAATTCTGGAGAAAATGTGGTTATACCTTCGTGAGATACATAAAGAATTGAGTTTAAAGGTTTCAGGGTTGGGGATTTATTTACTGGTTTTTTATTTGCCATCTCCACCCTTTGTAACGGAGCTTTTACCAAAAATAACGTTTGCAATTTCATACATTTTTCCAACGGCTTCATCAGCAAAATAACCTGCTAGGAAACCAATTGAAACAACTGCAGTAGAAGTGAGTGGTTGTTTTGCAGCTAAAAAACTTGCATCAATCATCATTCCAACAATTAAAGAAACGGTCATCGCAATAAAAGGAGACATCAACCTCCATATCCTTCGATCTTGATGCCAATATCCCCTTGCAACAACCCGGTAAAAATACTTCATACCAAATGTGATACCTCCAAGCATACCAAATAAAGCGTAGTATGCATATTTTCTGAATGCAAGCGATTCCTCCGCAGAAAAAGAAAGAACTAAACCAATCCATCCTTTCCAATTTGCAAAGATAAGAAAAAGGGAGATGAAAAAAATAATAAAAAGGTAGCCAGTCTCCATACGAATTTTTGTTATTGCTTCAGGCGGATAACGAGTCAGCCATTCATACTGTTTTCTACCATCAGTTGGATCGCTGCTACCAGCGTTCGGTTCTGTTGCATCTTTATCATTGGTGTCCAAGGCAATTCACCTCCAGTTTATTTAAAACTGCTTCAAACAGTCGATTCCACCAGTGTTCTTCGTGTTTGCTTGGCGGTATCCAGAAAGGGAAACCGCCGATAATCATATTTCTCTGTATGGCCAGTCCGAGATGCTATAAGATGACGGAAGAACTGAGACATTGGACGTTCAAGAATATGGAGATACCCCACGGGATCCTGCCAAATATTTTTTGCGCCTAATTCACTGTAAAAAAGATATTCACTATTTCCGACTCTTGATGCTATTTCAGATGTATTACATTGAATCCAACATAAATCAGTGCTTTGAAGATCGGGAAATAAGGATTCAAAATAAGGGACAAGATGAAGATGTGCATGATCCGTTCCGCATGCAGTAATAGATCCCTCTTTGTTAGAACCATGTTCAAAAGCAATCAGTGAACCATACTTTTGAACTAAAAGAGGCGTAACCGTTCTCACAAACTCAATGAATTCTTGCTTGTTGTAAACATTTTTCATAGAGAGCTGATGCTCTCTAGGAACAATCATTGACCACCCTTGAACCAAAGCTCCAATAGACACCATTGCAACAAATGCATTATTACTAGCAAAGGGCTGGTCAATTTCAGCGTACTGATATTTTCCAACAACTATATTACAAAATTGACAAATATTAAAAGGTTCCATTAAACGCCCTCCCGTATTTTTTCTACAATGCTCCACCTATTACTACTGAGCTTGTTTCTATTAGGTAATAGTAACCCTTCTGAAGTTATTAACAATTCTTTGCTTTTCTGTTTTAACTGTAAAGAATATCCAAGAGAAAGTAACCATTTTTGACATGAAGAATATAGTCTTCTAATCAAAAGGTTGTCGTCATAAGTAACAACCCATTTTAGATTAGCTTGTTCTAACAAATAACATGCTAGTTGTCTATGATCCTCGTCAGAATAAATATTTAGGTACAATCTATCTCCAGCGGAAACATATGGAGGATCAATATATACAAATACCTTCTTGTGTGAACGTCCGTAGGGTAAATATTTTCTTAAAAAAACAAGAGCATCCATATTCTCTATACGTATACGCCCTTTTAATGTCCCAACGCCCTCAATCCTTGTTGTTAATGCCTCTTTATTAAACCTTGCATCCAACCGCCATTTCCCACTTTGCTTGTATCCACCAATAGGCCCAGATCCAGCAAGTATTCCTGAGCGATTACAACGATTTAGATAAAATGTAGAGAATCCAACTTCGAATATGGAATATTTTTTAGGATTACAATAAATTATTTTTTGTTTTTGCCATTCGTTAATTGAAAGTGCTACATTTTTTATTTTATCTATAAAGTGTTCGTTTTCGTTGAGTACGGATTTCCAAAAACAGTGAATATGATAATCGGCATCATTTAATATAGCATCTGAGGCTATATTGGTCGAGAGTAGTCCTAATGCCACGCCAGCACCACCTACAAAAGGTTCTAAATATCGACTGTTTTTCAATCCATTTAGTTCCATTAAATCTGAAAAATATGGATACAAGATACTTTTGCCACCAGGATATCGCAACGGACTTTTGATTGTTTTTTGGGGATGCTTATATATCATACAACTTTATTGTCTTCCCCCAACAACTCACAAATATCGGCATTTGATGTCTGTCTAATCGTAATAACACTGGAATAATAGGCTTAAACATATCTCCAAACTTTAAAATTTGTAAGAGACAGAACAGAAATATAGTTGAGTTTATAGCGCCAGGATTTATATTAAGAATTGTTTTTAGATCAATATACCACGTAGAGGCTACAGCACGGCTTCACCGTGCTTCGCCCTTGTCAACAACTGCACCAAAGACGGGCGAAGCAGGAAAGACACTTGCTTCTCCCCACAAACAAAAACGATGTAACAGTAAATCCCATGTTCCTTACCATGATATTTAGAATGTGGGTTATTGGAACTTTCGTATATATTTTATTACTATCTTATTTGCTTTACCACCATTTTATTGGTTTTCAAAGAGAGAAAAGTGTAGTAAGCAAAGTCTGTAGGTTTGGTTGGACGTAAGTGAAATCCAACGTAAACCGTTTGTGACATCCCATAATCTGCTGGGTTTCGTATCTCCGCTTAACCCACAAAACCGATTTTAAGGATACAGCCCCTCTTTTCGACGTTCCGTTCCTGTATCGAAAGCACTTTGGTTTTCTTAATTACTGCCGATCTCTAATGTTTCGTATCAGTTCAAGCGCTTTTACTCCCATAAGTCATCACTTCAACCAAAATAGGT
The DNA here is from genome assembly GCA_964372185.1 of uncultured candidatus Brocadiaceae bacterium. Taxonomy (GTDB): domain Bacteria; phylum Planctomycetota; class Brocadiia; order Brocadiales; family Brocadiaceae; genus JACVXV01. The sequence continues at coordinate 10,388 of CAYJPZ010000049.1, read as the reverse complement.
TTGTAGCCCATTTCAATGTTTACTGCACGAACTTACTCACCACCAAACACGCATTATTCCCATCATAATCCATATTGTTTATTATTGCGTGCTGGATGTCTTTTTTTTCGGGTTTTTCGAGGATGAGGTTTAGGTTGATTTCGGGGTCGTTGGCGCTGTGGTTGATGATGTGCGGTATTTGGCCGGTGTTGATTGACATGAGGGTGGAAATGATTTGTGCGGTACCGGCTGCGCCGTACGACTCGCCCAGGTTCGATTTGATGGCGGAGACGGGGATGTTGCCGTCGTTTGCGCCGAAGAGGGACTGGATGGCCTTTGCCTCTACTGCGTCTTGCAGCTTGCAGCCGTTTGCGTTTGCGCTTATTAAGTGGATGTCTTCTTTTTTTATCCCGGCGTCTTCCACGGCTGCGCGCATGGCCTTCTCCGCGCGGGCTACCCGCACTTCAGGCGGGTGTTGCTTGCCGCCCACGAAGGTGTTGCCGAAACCTTTTACCTCGGCGTAAATAGGGGCGCCTCGGTCTAGGGCGTGCTGGAGTTCTTCCAGGATGACGATGTAGCTGCCTTCGGCCATGACGAAGCCGTTCCGGGCGCTGTCGAAGGGCATACACGCCTCCTTTGCGCCGTCTACGCCTGACAGCAGACCGCGCAGATAAAATATCAGGTACAGGTCTATGGAGATTTGTTCTACCCCGCCGGTGACGACTATTTTTGTCATGCTGCGCTGTACCATCTTGAATGCATCCCCAACGGCGTCGGCGCTTGACGTAAAGCCGGATGAAACGGTGCGCGCAACGTCCTTGATTTTAAAGGTGACGGAGACATAGTTGATGGAAGAGTTCAGGGCGACGTCGTAACTGATCATGGGCGAGAGTTCGGATGGACTGGTTCTGATGATTTCGTAAAAATAGTCGGTTGTCTCGGAGAAATTCCCCAGGGACGATCCGACGACAATGCCCATCCGGTCGCCGAACGAGCCGTCCGTCGGTAGTTTTGCGTCGTCCAGCGCCATCTTTGAGGCCGAACCGAGGAACCGGGTTCCCTTGTTCAGGTACTTGAGTCCCTTGCTCCCCAGGTATACTTCGGGTTTAAGGTCTTTCACCTCGCCACCGAGTTTGCACTTGTAGGGGGAGAGGTCAAGGGAGGCCATCGTCGCCACACCCTGCCTGCCCTCAATAAGGCCGTTCCAAAACGCCTCCTTGCCGCATCCAATCGGAGATACAACACCTATGCCTGTGATAACGACTCTGTTTTTCATTTTTCGCGCCTTTTTCCTAAAGAAATATTAAAGATATTCTGGTTGTAATTATACTAAAATTATTACTTCTGCCAATCCCCCCCCCTTGATCCCCCGCCAGCGGTGGACAGCAGTCTGTCACATCTCCCGGAACTTTCATAACCCGTGTGAATCACAAGCAGGCACGGGCAAACGGGGTTTGTCCATACCACCCTGTTATCCGCTTAGATAAAATACAAATTCCTATTCCTATCCAATCAAACTTAGCGGCATGGCGACAGTATCGCCACGTCTGTCTTGGGCGATTTGTCAAAATTTCCCTTTTTCTTAGGCACAATTGTACATTTTTACCTATTTTTGTCAAGCCAACCGCTGTGGTTCAGCGGCAGCGCGGTTGTCAGCACTCTTCGTGCGAGTGGCAAAGTATCGTTGACAGAAGTGGTAAGGATGCCGATCCTGGAAGCACCCAAGAAAGTAGCGCCGCACAGCGGGTAGTGTGCTACCGCTGACCGCCGAACTTGGAACACCCGGCAGATTCAGTCACGCGGACATCTCCGCGGCGTGAAGAACGGAGTTGGCAAAGAACAAAATCGAGCGTTCCGCTTCAGATTTAAACACAACCTCTTTGTTAAGCCGAAATAATGTCTCTTTTTTTATTTCCTCTGTGTTATTTCTTCCGCAATCAATTCTGCTTGTTTCAACACCGTTTCTGTTGCCAGCATCTGCATGTCAGGCGGATAACCATATTGTCGCAATATCCTTTTTACAATCACCTTCAATTTAGCCTTTACACTCTCCTTAATTGTCCAGTCTATTGACGCATTTTCCCTTACCTTTTCGTACAGGACGACGGCCAATTCCCGCAATTTGGCCTTTTCCATCACTTGCCGGGCGCTTTCATTATTGGCGATTGCCGTATAAAAGGCGTATTCGAAATCTGACATCCCCATTTCCTGGGGTTCCTTGTCCATTTCCTTAATTTCTTTGCTCAGTTTAATGAGTTCCTCAATGACCTCGGCTGCCGTCAGAATCTTATTGTGATATTTCCTGATGGAATCCTCAAGCATCTCCATCAATGACTTACCCTGTATCAAATTTTTTTTAATCCGCGCCTTGATTTCGTCATGCAGAAGTTTCTTGAGTACCTCAAGAGCAATATGCTTATGCTTCATATTTTGAACTTCAAGAAGAAAATCCCCGGAAAGAATTGAAATATCCGGTTTCTTAATGCCTGCTGCGTCAAAAACGTCTATGACCTGTTCCGTAACGAGCGCCTTATCTATGACTTGCCGTATCGCCGTTTCTAAACCCTCACCCCCGCCTCTCCCAAAGGTAGAGGAGCTATCGAATTTTGCCAGCCGGGATTTTACCGCCTGAAAAAACGCGACTTCATCCTTAACGTCCATTGCCTGTTCATGCGGAATAGCAATTGAAAAGGCCTGGGACAGCGCCGTTACTTCATCAATAAACCTCTTTTTCCCGTTGTCTAATCCAAGAATGTGGTCTTCAGCGGCAAGAATAAGAGACAGCTTTTTGCCGGTATCGGACCCAAAGTATTCTTCGTAAGCAAAGGAATGAAACATCTGCGAAACGATTTCAAGCTTCTCAAGCATAAGCTGAACGGCTTTTTCCTGTGCGACGGCCGGGTCGCCTCTGCCGCCGCTATCGGAGTAGAACGACAACGCCTTTTTCAGATCGGCGGCAATACCAAGATAATCAACAATGAGACCGCCGGTCTTATCTTTATACACACGGTTTACACGCGCAATTGCCTGCATCAGGTTATGACCCCTCATCGGCTTATCAATGTAAAGGGTATGCAGGCATGGCGCGTCAAAACCGGTAAGCCACATATCCCGGACGATAACAAGTTTGAGTTCGTCTTCCGGATTTTTCATCCTTTCGGACAAAGTCCTCCGTTGCTCTTTTGTAGTGTGGTGTTTTGAAATTTCCGGGCCATCGGTTGAAGCGGAGGTCATAACCACTTTTATAACGCCCTTTCGCAAGTCGTCATCATGCCACTGAGGCCGTATTTTAATGATTTCTGCATAAAGATTGGCGGCAATCCGGCGCGACATGGCTACAATCATTGCCTTGCCATCAAGTCCCCCGCCTCCTGGACTATTCCTAAGCTCGAAATGGGTGATAATATCCCGTGCCACCTGCTTTACCCTATCTTCACTGCCTATTAATGCTTCCAGTTGTGTCCACCTGGCTTTTGCTTTTTGGGTTTCCGTCAATTCATCTTGCTCGAATTCGTCATCGAGTTCCGACACCAATTTCCTGCCTTCATCGCTCAAGGTAATTTTGGCCAGACGGCTTTCGTAGTAAATCCGTACCGTTGCGCCATCGGTCACGGCCTGCAATATATCGTAGACGTCAACGTAATTTCCGAATACCGCGGGGGTGTTAACGTCGGCACTCTCAATAGGCGTACCGGTAAACCCAAGATAGGTAGCATTGGGAAGGGCATCGCGCATGTATTTGGCAAAGCCGTAAACAATCTTCTTGCCGACAACGCCTCCGTTTTCGTTTTTTGCATCTATAGTTTTAGCCTTGAAACCATACTGCGTGCGGTGGGCTTCGTCGGCAATAACAATAATGTTCTTTCTGTCTGAAAGCCTTTCGTAAACATTGCCTTCGTCGGGCTGGAATTTTTGAATGGTGGTGAAAACGATTCCGCCGGAAGCAACCTTCAGGAGTTGTTTCAAATGCTCCCTGTTTTCTGCCTGTACCGGCTCCTGACGCAGGAGTTGCTTTGAAGAGGCAAACGTATCAAAAAGCTGGTCGTCCAAATCGTTTCTGTCGGTAATAACCAATACCGTGGGGTTATCCATTGCAAGGATAATTTTCCCCGCATAAAAAACCATGGAAAGAGATTTACCGCTGCCTTGCGTGTGCCAAACAACGCCGCCTTTTCTGTCGCCAACGGGTTGTGACCCGATACCGGGCAGCCCATAGTTTTCAGGCGGTTCAATTACTACCGAACAATCCGCTTCTTTGTGTCTTGTAGAAACAAAACCCGATGCCCTCAGTGTAGATTCGACGGCACGGTTGACTGCATAATACTGGTGATATGCTGCAAGTTTTTTGATGGTAGTAAGTGTTGTTATAGCACCCTCTCTTCCGTCTCTCCCAGGGGGAGAGAGACTTTCAACGATAACCTTCAGCACATTTCCGGTATTCTCTATCAATTCAGCATTGCTGAATCGCAATACCTTGTTGCCCAGGCTTTTTAGATACTTATCCCTTTTTTCGTCTTTTTTCCTTTGTACCGAAGTGTTATGCACTTCACCATCGAATTCAATAATTAATCTTTCCGAATGGCAATAGAAATCAACAATATAATGCCCTATCTGATGTTGCCGTCTGAATTTTAACCCCAAGAATCCTTTATTTCTAACCATCTCCCAGAAAATTTCCTCTGCCTTCGTTTGATTCTTTCGCAGTTCCCTAACTTGATTTATCATCCCCGTAAAATACATTCCACCCCTATAATTACATCCCTCCCTTTGGGAGGGACTGAGGGAGGGTTGTTTTTGAACAGCTTTTCGTTCAAAAACAATAAAATGCCGGATAAGGTCTAAAAGCGTATTCTTGCAGAGCATCCCATTTATCAACGTTTCCAGTTGGCCTATGAGCGGAGAAGCCTCAATCTTGCCGTCCGCCGTCTTCCACGCCATAAAGCGGCTGAAAGCGGAGGAAATGGTTCCGGCCCTGGCCTCCAGCCCGTCTGAAATAACGATGAAACCGTTGTATGCAAACAATCCGGGAATTGCCTGCTTATAGGTTTGTATCTGCTGAAAGGCAGAGTGTACGGTAGCGTTTTCATCGGCAGGATTCTTTAGTTCGATAATTACCAGCGGTAATCCATTCACAAAAAGCACAACGTCAGGTCTTTTATTGACATGGTTTTCTATTATCGTATACTGGTTCAGCACTAAGAAGTCGTTATTCTCCGGGGCGCTGAAATCAATAAGCCACACGAGGTCGCCGCGGCTGTCGCCATCTTTCTGGTAGCTTACCTTAACGCCTTCGGTAAGCATCCGGTGAAATGATTCGTTATTCGATATAAGTTCGGGCGAATTGAGACGGAGCAGTTGCTTTACCGCGTCTTCCCTTGCATCCGCAGGGACGTTCGGATTGATATGGGACACGGCGGCATTAAGCCGCTCAATGAGCAGGACGTCCTCAAAAGATTGGCGTTCAGGCGTCTGGCTGTCAGGCGCAATAGCGGGGCCATAGATGTATTGATAGCCTGCTTTTTCATGAAGTTCGATAGCGAATTGTTCGATGGTAGATTCGGTAATTTTATTCGTCATCATCTTTGTTCCCGCTAATGCGTTTTATCTCTTTGTCAAAATCGGAGATGTAATTTTTGTCCTGTCTTTTCCCTTCATTTTGAACTGCTCGAATTTTTCGAGTAGTTGCCTCCTCGTCGAGTTCTCCAGTCTTGAATATCTCTTTCAAGTGATAGGTTATGGTATGGCTTTCTACTCCAAAAAGTTGCCCCATTGTCTTTTGGTTAAGCCAGACTGTTTCGTCATTTACGAATACCTCGACTTTTACCTTGCCGTCGGCGGTGGTGTAAAGAAGGAAGTCGGTTTGATTTGCAGGGATGTGTGATTTTTTCATCTAAATATTCCTCCCGGTGTTTCGCTGTTGAAAGCTATATCGGGGACGTAGATGTATTGATAACCGGATTTTTCGAGAAGCTCGATAGCGAATTGTTCGATGGTGGATTCGGTGATTTTAGTCATTAGAATAATTTCTTTCATTAATATCTTCAGCAACCATCCTGTCGTTACTCAATATTATACTTTATGCACTATCTTCAAATAAGGTTGTTGATTCAAATATTATAAAGAGTTTTATTGTAGTTTATTTTCCTTCTCTTCGGACAACATAATAAAACCTCTTTTTCTCCATCTTCGATTATTCACCAATGATTCAAATTCAACATTATCCAATTTTAAATTATCTGCATGGTCTGTAATAATAATTTGAGGTTCAATACCAGTTTCTTTAAGTGTGTCAGAACAAAACTTAATCATTTGATTAAACAAATTTTTAACTGCTATTAAATCTTCATCGGTTTTTTCTTGTTCACCTTCTTTTTCTTTTAACTTTTTAGCATCAAATTTTTCATCGGTATCTTTAATTGATGTTGGAAAATATACTTGACTAGGCTGGTCTAAAAATAAAATTGGTGGAATTAAAGCTCTACTACCTAATGAGCAGAAATATTTATGAAGTGCCATAAAAAGTGCAAGGTGGCTATACAGCCAATTTGCACCACTTCCCATGGAACGAAGATAAATTTTTTCATCGTGGCTTTTTTCATGCCAAAGTTCAAAACTTTCTAATGAAAATTTTAAACTAATTGGCTTGTATGAAGCTTCAAAATCGAAATTATCACCAATTTGCCTCATTACATCGTCAATATAAATTTTGGCATCTTTAAGCTTTTGTTCGACATTAAATTTATCTCTAAGTATTCCTTGGAGTTTTTTTATTTCACTTTTTGAATTTTTGATTCTTTCTTCAAGATTTGAAATATTTTTATCAATTAGGTTTTCCAAAAGATTTTCAATTTTCAATTTTACTTTTAATCCTTGCTCCTCTAAATCACGATTTACTTGTAAATATTTTGTGATATTATCAAGCCTATTGATTTCAATATAGACATTTGATATTTGGCTCTGGATTCCTTTAATTTTTGCTTCTAAGCTCTTTTTATCTACTTCGAAAGAGTCTAATAAGTAAGTAGATTTGCGTAACTCATTATTTAGCCATCCAATTGCATTTGATAACAAATTGGCTTCGGTAGAAATAATTTCATTTGAATTTTTACAAAATGGACATTCTGACAAATGAACTTTTGTATCTCCCATTTCCGGAAGACTACTTAAATGTTCTTTGTACTTATTTGCATACTCTACCGATGAATTTATGTCCTTAAGGTTTATTTGGAAAGTTCTTTGTTGTGCATATAAAGTATTTTTTTGCTCTTTTAATTTTTGCAACTGCCTTAAAGCTTCCTGTGATTCATAGTTGGGCTCAACTTTTTTAATTCGCATTTGGTTTAAATAGTTTGCGGGGTTTAACAAAACAGCTTTTGCTTTCACGTCAAACAACTCATTTCCAGTGATAGCAACAAATTCTTTTAACATCCCTTCAAGTTCTTTACTGTTTTGTTCATTTTGTTCATTGATATTTTTCTGCTGATTTTCCAATTTTTTTTAAATTTCTTTCTTCATCAGCTAATTTTTGTTTAACGGTAAAATATTCTTGAGTAACAAACCCAGCAAATATTTTAAATTGCTCTATAGTCTGCTCTCTTTTTTGTTTTTCATCAAACCTATAAAAAATTGCGTGTTTATTGGCAATTAAGTTTTGATGTTGCAACATAAAAGGTGTCATATTTCTTATGGATGGCCTTTCTTTCTTCTTCTTATTCTTTCTGTATTCTCTATCTTGCAAATCTTCATCAGTATCAACTATTTCAAGCCCAAAATATCGCCCAAGTTCTAATTTGAAATTATCAATAGCAACGAAAAAACTATCTTCAAAATATTGCATTGATAAATTTTCTATATCTGGTAAAGATGTTTCCTCTTTTAAAAATGCTTTTGCCTTATTTGGGCTTCTCGCCAAAATAATATTGGTTTCTTTGACTGGCAACACAATAAAATAGATCTGGGCATTATCAGTAATAATTCCTGCAGGAATAGTAAATTCAGAACTCCCAAAACAATAATCAAATATCTCAATCATCGCACTTTTCCCGGTAGATGATTTGCCAGTAATTACATTTACACCAGAGCTAAACTTAACAAAATGTACTTTGTTGGATTTATCAATAACTCCAATATATTTCAAATAGCTTTTCATAGCTCTTTTACTCCCAATAATCTATAAATAGCAACAGCATCTAAATCTCTAAAAACTTTATGTAAATTTGATGACGCTTTTAGAGACTCATTCAAGTTTTCTACTATTTTATTTTTTGTCGTTAATACTTTAACGATTAGATTTTCATTGATTTTTATCATTTGATTATCTATTGCATATTGGAGACATTGATTTGTTAAATCTTTATATAGTCGAACTCGATCCGGGAGTCCAAAAAGATTCTCTTTTTTTTCGCTAAATGTATGTATTGAACTTGTATTTCTTGCACGAACAAGTGATTGCTTGCTGTCTTCGTGCAAAACCAAAGGCAATACCAAATAAGCTAAAAGTATATTTTTTGGGGTTGTCTGTATATATCTGAAAAACTCAACAAATAATGGGGCTAAAACAAATGGATTATTATGTACTTGATAGATGCTGTCTGCAAATTTACTCATTTTCATCCACCCTTAATTTCCAAACTATATTTTTATCCTCATCGTTTGTCATACCATGCAAAAGACCATTTCTAAAAAATTTTGGAGTATCGTTAAAATGTATAAATTGTGGAGCTTCTGAACCAGTTACAGAATCATAAAAGTTTTTTGAATCTTTAATACAATTTGTTTTGTCTGTATTTCTTGAAGCTTTACTATAGGCAGGATTATAGGCGCCTATTATTTCTTGCTCATAGCCATTATAGTTGTCTTTCCCTATTGCATACTTTCCTAATTCTTGAGAAATAGTATGATTGGTTCGCACATACTCAGAAATAGCCTTACTTTTTACTTTGTGGTAATCTATATCTTCAATTTTTTGAACAAATAAATGTTCGTTGTGTTGATTAATTTCATCATCGCCAACTTGTAGAGCTGCATATTTTTTTGGAAAAACAATGGTTCCCGACCTAAATTGATTTACTAATGATCTTACTTTGGAAGTAAAATCTTGATATGTAATCTCCCAGCTCTCACCAATTCTAACTGTCGGTGAAAGCAAATAGCCCATTAATGAGTTTATATAATCATCTGCATTAGAAGATAAAACAGATTTGCCATGTCTTTGTTTTATCCGTTCATAATATGCGCTATCTTCTGCCGAAGAATCAAGGATTATGAACTTTTCTAAAATATCAAGTAGCTTAACTGTTTTATTGCCATCCAAGACTGAATTAAGCAACTTTCCTGTGCTTTCACTTTTTTTACTTTGTTGATTATATTTCTGAGAAATACCATCCAATATTTGCTTTTTTTCATCTTTAGTTTTACTATTCCATTCTTTGAATGACGAACTTACTCCAAATCTTTGAGTCGTCAAAAGTATTAGATTTTTATAATGGCTTACATCAAAAGCATTTTGTAGCCAGTTATCAATTGTCTTCCAAACATTTTCATGCAAATCTGTTAAGTCTTCCTGATAATGTTTAACTTCTATTTGATACTTATCGGAGACAGTCACATCGCCATATTTTTCAACAATCACTTTTTCACCGTCAAGTAGTTCAAAGCATTTGTCAATAGCAATATAAAACTGATAAATTGTTCCATCAATAGACGATGAAGCATCGTGTTTTAGTTTACTATTCATATCTTCAACCTCACTTCCCCTCTCATCAACTTCGGCAGCAGCATATCCCGCAGTTTTTCGAGAGTGCCAGTTTGAGCTTTGTTCTGGAATATTTTATGAAAATACGGCAAAACTGAATTTTCGAAAGACCGTATTTCTGATTCGTTCGGAATTGGGACTTTGTTTTCTTTGAAGGTCGTGGTTGTTATCGTATCAAAAACACTACCATAAGCAGAAGCCTGCAATTCCTCTACTACATGATTTATCAGTAAGTATATAAAGAAATAGCAATTATCAATTCGTGGTAGAATTCCATAATTGGATTGACTGAAGGCCATCTGTTGAGCAAGTAAACAATATTTCCCGACTGTCCCTCTTGCAGAAATTACTGTTGCGTATTTCGGTAGGAGTTTTGCGGAACTATTATTTAAGCCATTTTCTGTTATGGTTTTTTCTGTATTGAGTACGAAAGATTTGTGGTTTGAAGCTATATCCCCACCAGCTAACCATGGAATGTTACCATCCCAATAATCGGAAATTGATGTCTTTGGAGTACCACCACCAACTAATTGTACAAGTCTGAGAAGACTATCTTCCCCCCATCCCTCCTCCGCCTTATCCACAAACCACTGCCTGAACAGCGTTTCGGCCATGGCTTCGAGGGTTTTGTTCTGGCTGTGGAGCAGGTCTGTTT
>CAYJPZ010000048.1:0-21847 GCA_964372185.1 uncultured candidatus Brocadiaceae bacterium | reverse complement strand
CTCCTCTGCAATAAACAATGCAACAGGAACAAGCAGTAAAACTGTCGTAACATTATCAAGCAGCGCGGATGCAAACGCAGTTATACACGCAAAGAAAACGAGGATCGGGAAAGGCTTGCCTTTTGCAAGTTTTGCCGATTTAATTGCGATAAATTGAAATATCCCCGTTTTCTTAAGGATGTCGACGATAATCATCATGCTTATCAGTAAAAATATCACATTATAATCTATTGCATAATGTTCATCATAAAACGCCTCGTGTTGACTGACGACTTTAAGGATAATCATTAAACCGGCGCCAATCAACGCCACCTTTGTTTTATCAAGCTTTTCCGAGACGATTAACCCAAACGACACAAGAAATATCAGTGTGGCAATCCAAAAAACCATAACGTTTATTTCCTCACTTTTTATTAAAATAATTGATTATCTCATTCGAAAACGTAAAATAGAGTAGCATAAAAAACTTTAATTAAAAATGATAAATTTTGCATTCGGCGCATTTTTTATGTTTCTTGATATGGCACGTTAATGTAAGTCGTAATTTTTTTTGCGAAAGGGTGGGAATAGGGCATGAAGGTTAAGGACATTATGAGCACAGACCCAACGGTAGTTCCGATCTCAGGCACATTTTTAAACCTTATGGAGATGCTTGGAAAGATTCGGTTTCACATCATATTCGTGGTTGATGAGGACGAAAAACTTGCCGGTGTTGTAACCGAAACGGATCTTTTAAAGGTACTTATGCCAAAGTATTTAAATATGGACAATTCGTTATTTTCAATTATGGGAGAAGATTATTTTGACAAAAGGTGTCAGGAGTGCAAAAATTTGAATATTACTGAAATTATGTCAAAGCCGGTTATGGCCGCTACTGCGAAAGAGGATGATACCATAATCAAGGTGGCCGCCGCCTTGCTGAACAAGAAAATACATGCCGTTCCCGTGTTAAGAAACGGCAGAGTTGTAGGAATTGTGTCCAGACTGCTCCTTTTGCGATACATGACGAAGGTTATCAACAAGAAATAGCTTTCTCATTTTTCTTGACAACGTTACCGGCAGACATTAGATTATTTCATTCTTTACATGCAATCCTGAATTTTGGATAACGCTTTTTATAAATCTATTACCTTTTTGCCCAAGTATACCTCCACATGAAAACCTTGACCGAGTACCTCACTTTCAACACCAAGAAACGTCGCGAATTTATCAATATCACAAGAGAAGTAGAACGGGTGTTTCAAAAAAGCGGCATCAAAGAGGGCATGGTACTAATCGCCGCCATGCACATAACGTCCGGGGTCTTCATCAATGATGCGGAACAGGGGCTTCACCGGGATATCGAAGAGTGGCTCCTCAAGCTTATTCCGGAGGGTCACGATTATTACCACCATAGAACCGGGGAAGTCAATGGGGACGCGCACCTCAGAAACCTCCTTATCGGGCATGAGGTAATCGTGCCGGTTACCGGGGGGAAGCTTGACCTGGGCACCTGGCAAAAGATATTTTATGCTGAATTTGACGGTCAACGCAGCAAAAGGCTTATTATTAAAGTTATGGGAGAATAAGGTATCTTATTCCTAAAATGCAAATCAACCATTCGCAATCGAAAAACTATATGAACGAAGAGGCGCCGTGTATCCTGGCATGTCCGATTCGGCAGGATGCGCGCGACTACGTGCAGCTTATCGCCCGAGGCCGCTTTGATGAGGCGTTCCAGGTGGTGCGGCAACGGAACTCGCTGCCTGCAGCGTGCGGACGTATCTGCACCCACCCCTGTGAGACAAAATGCAGGCGGAACAGCACGGATAAGCCGGTAGCCATCGCCTGGCTTAAGCGCTTTCTGGGTGACAATTATGCTAAAGAACAAAAAAATCCATCTGCCGGAAAATACTCTGAAAAAATCGCTATTATCGGCGCCGGACCAGCCGGGCTCGCCGCCGCCAATGACCTGGCGCTTTTGGGGTATCCATGCACCATCTTTGAAAGCAGCCCAACGCCGGGTGGTATGATCCGTATGGGCGTGCCGGCCTATCGCCTGCCGCGGGCAGTCATAGACCGCGACGTTGAATTTATCAAAAAGCTGGGCGTGGAAATCAGGTACAATACCTCACTTGGCATAAACTTTACCTTCGACGGCCTGAAGAAAGACGGTTACGTGGCCGTTTTTATCGCCGTCGGATTACAAGAAAGCCGTACCTTAAACATTGAAGGAGCGCAACTTGAAGGCGTGCTGAAAGGGATATCGTTTTTGCACGAGGTAAATACCACCGGCAAGGCCAGGATCGGCAAGAACGTGCTGGTAATAGGCGGGGGAGCAGTTGCTATGGATTGCGCGCGGACAGCCCTGCGCCTGAAACCCCAAAAGGTGAGCGTTGCCTGTCTTGAATCAAGGAAGGAAATGCCGACGACCGATTTTGAAATCGAAGAGGCCGTTCATGAAGGCACGATACTGCACAACTCGGTCGGCCCGAAACGGATACTCGGCAAAGACGGCAAGGCGACCGGGCTGGAGACCCTGAAGGTAAAATACGTCTTTGACGAGCAAAAACGTTTTAATCCGGCCTTTTATGAAGGGTCAGAGTCTGTTATTGAAGCGGACACCATCATCCTGGCAATAGGCCAGGCATCGAATCTCTCCTTTCTAAAAGGGCAGGAAAATATTAAAATCACACGGGGCGGCACCGTCATTGCCAATCCGCAAACCTTTAACGTCGACGTTCCCGGCGTCTTTGCCGGAGGTGATATCGTGTTGGGCAGAGGTACCATGACCGAAAGCATGGCCCACGGCAAAAAGGTGGCCATCGCCATTCATAATACCTTAAGGGGCGTGACCGTAAAGGATGAGAAGTGGCTCGACAAGCCCGCCGTCCCCGATATCGAAACGGCAAAAATCGGCCTCATCAAAAAAGAAGAGAAAAAAGAAATGCCCGTCATGGCCTCGGAGCAACGGTTGAACACCTTTGACGAGGTAGAGTTGGGATTCACCCTGGAAGCCGCAGTAAAAGAAGCCCAGCGGTGCATGAATTGCGGTGCGGGCGCCTTTGTGGAAGAAAATCTTTGCGTGGGCTGCCTCACCTGTGTGCGGGTATGCCCCTTCAACGTGCCGAAAATCAAAAGAGGCAGCACAACGGCTTATATTGACGGCGATTGCCAGTCCTGCGGCCTTTGTGTCGTGGAATGCCCCGCAAAGGCCATCAGTTTTAAGATGCCTTATGAAGACCGGGGGAAAGATACCCTCGAAGCGGTCTTTAATGACAAACATATCCGGGGAATAAAACCCCTGGTTATTAACTTTTACTGTCAATACGGCGCGTACAACGAAGGCAAACAAGCAAATACCGACGAGCTGCTTATTTTCCATTACAGGAGAGTCGGCGTGCTGGGATTAGGCAAAGTGGACCCGTCGTTATATCTCAGGGCATTTGAATTGGGCGCTCATAGTGTGCTGGTAACGGCATGTAAAGACGATGCCTGTCACTTTTGTAAAGAGCAGGAATGGATTGAAAAACGCGCAAAATATACCACCCAACTCCTTGTCGGACTGGGAATGGACGCCAGACGTTTTCAAACCCATTTTGTTTCTTCACAAAACGGCAAGGAAATTATAGAAATTGCCTTTAAAATGGTTGAAGATGTGAGAGATTTATAATCCCGGTGGATTCAGGTATTCCGGCGGGTTCTGGTTTGCAATCTGAACCCTGATTTTGATAGTATACTCATGAGGTTTACCGTTTGTGATTTATTCAAATTGATATATAGCGCCACCCTGTATAAAATCACATTTGTGAGTATCCTGAGTATATAAAAGCATCGTGCCTATTCGTGTAAATTCGTGTCCGTTCGTGGCTAAACGTATGTAATTTCCTAAAATTTTGTGATGGATTATTACCATGATTGTAGCATCATCAAAACCGTTTCAAGAAATCAAGCAGATGCTTGCAGGTTTCAAAAAGGTGTGCGTATTGGGGTGTGGTTCCTGTGTGACGATATGCCATACGGGCGGCGAAAAACAGGTCGCCGAGCTTGCCGCACAACTCCGTCTCTCCGCTAAACTGGAAGGCAGGCAGCTTGAAGTGATTGAAGATTCGGCACTCCGGCAGTGCGAATGGGAATTCATAGACGATATAAAAGAGGTAATAAAGGACTGCGACGCGGTTCTTTCCATTGCCTGCGGCGTTGGCGTGCAATACATGGCGGAAAAATTTCCCAAGACCAGGATGTTTCCGGGATTGAACACCACCTTTATGGGGGGACCGACGGAGCAAGGCATATTTTGGGAGCGGTGTGCCGGGTGCGGCAACTGCATCCTGGCAACCACCGGGGGATTATGCCCCGTCAGCCGATGCGCAAAGAGCCTCATGAACGGGCCGTGCGGCGGTTCGCAAAAGGGAAAGTGTGAGGTCTCGCAGGAAACCCCGTGTGTGTGGAATCAAATCTACGACCAACTGGATACCCAACAACTCCTCGCAACCATGGAAACCATCGTGCCGCCAAAAGACTGGACCACCGGCATGGAAAACCATCCAAGAAAAATGGTACTTGAACATTTGGTGATGAAAAAGTAATCAATTCCAGGAAAGATACGTATCCAGTCCCTGTTAAGCATCCTTTTCTGTCGCCCCTTTGGGGCTTGTTATAGTATTTCTTTAACCAGGGGCTTCACCCCTGGCTATATACTTTCAGCCCTTCGGGCCTGTTGTAGAGCGAAGAGGCTCTTCGCTCTACATGAAAACGGAAGGGTTAAATCGCTATGGAAATGAAGATTGTCACAACCAAAATCCCTGACGGGGCTAATATCATTATCGGCCAAACCCACTTTATCAAAACCGTCGAGGATTTGTATGAGATAATGGTGAATGCCGCGCCGGGCATTAAATTTGGCATTGCCTTTTGTGAGGCGTCCGGGCCATGCCTCGTCCGGGCGGAGGGAAACGATGTGAACCTGAAGGCGGACGCCATTCAAAACGCCTGTGACATTGCAGCAGGCCATACCTTTGTGGTGCTTATCAAGGACGCATTTCCCGTGAACGTGCTGAACGCCGTTAAAGCGTGTCCCGAGGTATGTTCCATCTACTGCGCTACGGCCAATCCGACACAAGTCGTCGTAGCTGAAACAGAACAAGGGAGGGGCATTCTCGGCGTCATCGATGGATACAGCCCAAAAGGCGTTGAAGGGGATAAGGATATCTTGGTGCGCAAACAGCTTCTCCGTAAAATCGGATACAAATTGTGATTCCTTTTATTTCTCCGCGTTCTCTGCGCCCTCTGCGGTAAACCGTTGCCCAAATTTTAAAATAATCTGTGTAATCTGTGAAATCTGTGGTTCCAAGCGCTTTTTCACGCCGAGGCACTGCTTCGTAATCAAACATTCATTCATCATTTTTCTGTGAGCATCCGTGAACTGGTTTTTGCTTTCCCTCCTTTCCGCCTTCTTTGTGACGTCGGCGGACGCCCTTTGCAAGCGGTCGCTTAAAAACAACGGCGAGTATCTTATTGCCTGGGTGCGTATGGGATTCTCCATGCCTTTCCTACTCCTGCTCCTGCCCTTTATAGAAATCCCAAGCCTGGATTGGCCATTCTTTCTCACCTTGCTCATTTTGGCGCCCCTGGAAGTTACGGCGCTCATACTGTACATGAAGGCAATAAAGCTATCGCCCCTGTCTCTGACGCTGCCATTCCTTGCGCTTAGCCCTATTTTTATGATCTTTACCTCCGACCTAATACTCGGAGAGCGGCTGGATAAATATGGAATCATCAGTATCCTCCTGGCAACGGTCGGCGCCTATCTGCTCAACGTAAACACCACTAAAAATGGTATTTTAGAACCCTTTAAGGCCATACGTCGCGAGCGTGGCTCGATGTACATGATTATAGTCGCTTTTATTTACAGCATCACTTCCAACCTGGCAAAGATAGCGATAGTCCACTCAAGCCCGTTATTTTTCGCTGCAACTTATCTCCCGACCATCGCCATAGTCTTCCTCCCCATCCTTCTATGGAAAAATTGGGGTAACATGAAAGGGCTACTAGCGAAGCCAAAGTCATTTGGCGCCATTGGGCTTGCGATGGCAATTTCCACGATCTCCCAATTTCTGGCCGTAAACATGATAGCCGTCCCCTACGTCATATCGGTGAAGCGGCTGAGCCTCTTATTCGGCATCATGTACGGCGCCATCTGGTTTAAAGAAACGCACATCAGGGAACGTCTGATCGGCGCAATTATTATGATTTTGGGGGTAATTATGCTCGCCTTTCTCTGATAGCTTGATTGTATAGGAATTTCAATGTTTTGTGGAGACGCATTGCATGTGCCTTGTGTAATGCAATTAATAGTTCAATCTCGCTGTATATGACGAATCTACCCTTTCGCAAACTGCTCAAGAAATCGAGTCCATACTCAAAAAGACTCCCGAAGCGTTTCTTTCAAATTTGTTACAATACTATTTTCATGCACACTGAAATATTTCGGCTTTACCATCCAACACCTTCTTGCCTTGCGTAGGGGGGGGGAGGAGGAATACGTCTCCAAAGATCGCACCTCCTGCCCTGAGTTTTCTTGCTTCAAAAAAACGTACAAATGCAGACAAGATATTTTTCTGAATGGGGACTAAAAATCAAGTAACATACTTGTGGGAAGTAAAAATGGCGGGTTAAACTTGTATCCGGAAATAAGCCAATGAAAAATAACACCCTTTATCCGGTAGAGACGGTTTGGTTTCTGCTCATGAAGTATCTATCCCAGTGCGCATCCAAGCTGGGCTATAAAACGGTCAACGCCAAAAGATTTTTCAGTGCGTTTGTGATGTTGAAACTTTTTGACTTCTTTACCTGATAGGCCTCTGGCAAAAAATCATCCCACAAATAAAATTTGAAGTACCTTCACCCCGCTGATATAATTCAACCCATGGTAAAAGATAAGCCGCGTAGTGTCTATAAAGAAAAAATACAGAAAACATTGCAACAATCTCCCCCGTTTCCATTTTTTTCTCTGCGCCCTCTGCGGTTAATAGATACAAAGTATTTTTGCCGAAAATACAAAACGTATCTTGTTGCTAACAATCTGTGCAATCTGTGCAATCTGTGGTTTCAGGGCTTTTGCCGGTCTAAGGTTTTCCACCGTCTTGCCTTGTAACACGACTTCGTAAACAATTTACCCTATCATAATTCATGAAATATAAACTTTGCATCATGCGTGGCCTTGTGTTGTTGCTGGTGTGCCTTTTGTCAGCACACCTCTTTGTTTCAAAGGCATTTGGATATCAGGATACCCTGGAGAAGATTCGGTCTACGGGGGTGTTGACGTGGGGGTTTGACGCGGAGGGCGGGGCGCCTTATGTGTTTCACGACCCGGCGCATCCCACGAAACTTATCGGCTTCGAGGTGGAGATTGTGGACGCCATTGCACGGGAATTGGGCGTGAAGGTGCGATACTTCCAGAATGGCTGGGACAGTATCTTGCTCTCTCTCCAGCGGGGAGATTTTGATATAGCGCTTAATGGCATCGAGATCACCCCTGATAGAGAACAAGCCGTACTATTTTCCCGCCCGTATTTTGTTTATACGGAACAGATCGTCGTCCGCGCCGTCGAGAATCGCATCAACTGCCTGGAGGATTTGAAGGGCAAGAAGGTAGGAACGCTTTATAACACCGTTGCAAAGCAGATGCTGGAGGGGTTGGGGGGCGTAGACGTCCATCTCTACGGACAGGTTGAGGCGTTTAAGGACATTTTACTCAATCGTCTTGACGCCGTCTTTGTTGACTTTCCCATTGCTTCGTACTATTCCCTGCCAAATCCTCAACTGCGGCTCGTGGGAGGACCGGTCGGTGAGGGATATTACGGCATTGCCGTTAGAAATGAAGACGCCGCCCTTGTCGGGGAGCTAAACAAGATTATCGCAAAACTTTTGAGATCGGGTGAGCTGAAGAAGATTTACAGCCGGTGGGGATTGTGGAACGCATCGCAGGAAAAGCTCTTTTTACATGAGGGGCTTTTACAAAAATACGCAGAAAGCCCCCCTTCCATTTCCGGAAAGTCGTCTCCGGCGGTTGTCACGTTTTTACCGACCTTATTGAAGGGCGCAATGGTTACGGTCGGTGTTTCTCTTTTGTCTATGATATTAGCCGTTAGTTTGGGGCTGCTGCTAACATTGATGCGGCTCTACGGCAATAAATGGCTACAAGGGATAGCGGTTGCCTATATCGAGATATATCGTGGAACACCGTTGCTTATCCAGTTGTATATCTTGTATTACGGCTTGCCGAATATCGGCATTACGATGAGCGCCTTTGTCGCTGCCGTATTGGGGTTGGGCATGAATTATGCGGCATACGAGACGGAAATCTATCGCGCCTGCATCCAGGCCATCCACAAGGGGCAAACCGAGGCCGCGCAAGCGCTCGGCATGTCCAGGCGTTTAACCTTGCAGCGAATTATCATGCCGCAGGCGTTGCGCATTGCCATACCGCCGATAGCCAATGATTTTATTGCATTGTTTAAGGATTCGTCGCTGGTTTCCGTGATTGCTATGGTGGAGTTAACGAAGAGCTACAGCATCCTCGCCGCCGCTTCTATGGACTTTTTTAAGCTGGGTATTATCACGGCACTCCTTTATTTTGGCATGAGCTTTCCCCTTTCCCGATACGCAAGGAGACTGGAAAAAAAATTAAGCAGGCATTAATTCGGTTGTTTTGGTAAGATTATTGCTAAGGATTTTTGTTGTTGCACCGATAATTATAATAATCTTTACTGTGTGAAGGTTGTCAAATAAATCGAATAAATCGAAAAATCTTTGGTGGCTTATGGATACCTTTATAAGAAGTTTATCAATAAGTATAATCGCTATGGTCCTTTTCGGTATCGGCTGCGGTGATGTGTTTGCCGATGTTTCTTATGCTGATTTATTTTTGCATGGGAAAGGGTTCAGGCCCGTTGCGGAAGACGCCTCGTCAAAATCAGCAATGCATTTTCCGTTAGCGGAAAACGATATACCCGATAACCCGTATTATCGGGAATGGTGCGTAAACACCTTCGATAATGGGGTACAAATCTACGAGGCATACAAAAAAATAGCGTTCGATATCGAATACTGCGCCGAGCCCCCCAAAACGGATTACTGGCAAACGCCTGATGAAACAATGCAAAGCAAACAAGGCGATTGCGAAGACTCAGTCTTTTTCTTGGTTTCACGATTAGCGAAATGGGAAATAGACGGTGAAATTGTTTGGGGCTGGGTTACCGACAGGCTGAGACCTATCGCCTTTGCCCATGTATGGTATCAGCTTTATGACAAACAGGGGAAGGCTTACGTTGTAGAAGGGTTTTCGAAGGAATGGAACGGCATTATTCCTACAGAGACACTGAGCGAAACTGAGAAACGTATACCGACGCTGATATTGCGCCACAATTTGGTAAGGCAGGCATTAGAGGAACAGGTTTCAGATCAAGAGGACAGTCAGGCATGGATGGGTAAGGAGTCTATAGAAGATTTGCAATTCTCCTGGGATATCTTTTTTATGAAATCGCCGGTTGTTAGTGGTATCTTCTTTAAACTGCAAGATATGTTTAGCCGCTGCAAGTCCGGCATGGAGTTTCGGTAAAGACGTTTATCTGCCACCTGGCTCGAAAATACGGATTTTACTCAAACCATCGCAAGTACTTCCGGCTGGTTAATCTCTACGGCATCGGGGCCGAAGAGGGCTTTGACTTTGGATAGGAAGTCGTCCGATACGGCGGGGAAATATTGGCTGGAGGATTTTACGTAGGTATTGCCGCGGTCCGGGGTTGATATCTCGAAGAAGAGCGGGCAGGCGCCGCTGTGCTTTCTGACGATATCTTTCAACTGCGTCATTTTTTCTTCGTTAAATCCGGTGGCGTCGAGCCGGATCGTAACGCATTTAGTTAAACGGGTTAGCGCGTCCTTCTCGGCAACGATTTCCTTTACCCTTATGGTGGGCGAGGCGCTTTGGTATCCCACCGCACCTTTAACAAAAACAACCGCATCCAGGTTTATGAGGGGTTGATAAAGTTTTAACTCCTGTTTAAAGGCAAGGCATTCAACCGAACCACCGATTTCCTCAAGGGTAAAGTAGAGCATCGGGTCGCCGCGTTTGGTGGTGCTTGGCTTCATGGCTGTGATGATGCCACCGATGATAAGGTCGCTCCCCTCCTGGAGTTCGGAAATCTCGCTGCTGGAAGCGGTGGACAGTTGCTGCAGTTTTTCCTTGTAGCTGTTCAGGGGGTGCGAACTCAGGTACAATCCCAGGCTTTCCTTCTCTGCATTGCGGGTTTCCTGCTCGGTCCAGCGGACAACGTTGCCGTCAGACCCTACATCCGCCTTTACCATGAGGTCCATTTCGTTGCCCAGTTTAAAGAGCGACTTTTGGCCGGTGCGTCTGTCCTTGTTCGCGATGCTTCCCATCTGCAGCGCCGTGTCGAGTCCTGCAAGCAATTGCGCGCGATTGTCATGTATTGAGTCGAAACACCCCGATTTGATCATGGATTCGATTACCTGCTTATTAACCACCCGCAAATCTACCCGTTTGCACAGGTCTATGATCGAGGTAAACCGCCCGTTCTTGTTCCGTGCGGTGATTATCGACTCAATGGCCTTGTCGCCCACGTTCTTGATGGCGCCCAATCCGTAGCGTATCTTATTTCCATCGGAAATCGTAAAGTCGTTTTGGCTTTCGTTCACGCAGGGCGGAATTACCTCAATGCCGAGATGTCGGCAGTCTTCGATGTACTCCACGACCTTGTCCGTGTTCTGTTGTTCACAGCTCAACTGGGCTACCATATACGGCACCGTGTAGTTTGCCTTTAAATAGGCGGTCTGGTAGGTGATTACCGCGTATGCCGCCGAGTGCGACTTGTTAAAGCCGTATCCCGCAAAAAATTCCATTAACTCGAATATGCTGACGGCCGTTTCTTTGGGAATGCCGTTCTTTACGGAGCCGTTTACAAACTGGTCTTTAAACTTCGCCATGATCTCCGGCTTCTTTTTACCCATAGCTTTGCGGAGGTTGTCTGCCTGGTTCAGGCTAAACCCGGCCAGGCGGTTTGCGATGCGCATGACCTGTTCCTGGTAAAGGATTACGCCGTAGGTTTCTTTTAGGATCGGTTCGAGGGAAGGGTGCGGGTAGGAAACCTCTTCCCGTCCGTGTTTCCGGTTGACAAAGGAGTCCACCATGCCGCTCTGGAGTGGGCCGGGACGGTATAAGGCCACCAGGGGCAAGACGTCGGAAAACTTGTCCGGTTTCAGTTTTTTCAGCAATTCTTTGAACCCGCGACTGGTTTCTACCTGGAAAACACCCTTTACGTCCCCGCGCGAGAGCAGGTCGTAGGTCTTCCGGTCATCCATGGGGATTTTTGCAAGGTCGATGTCGACGCCGGTGGTTTTGTGGATGAGTTTAATGGCCTTGTCGAGAACGGTTAGTTTTCTGACGCCCAGGAAGTCTGCCTTTAGCAGGCCGATCTTGTCTACGAGTATCTCGTCGTAAAACTGTGTGATTACCACCTCTCCGCTTTTTGACAGTGGCACGTATTCGGTTAGCGGTTCATCCGAAATGACCATACCCGCGGCGTGTACCGACGCGTGACGGCACAGCCCTTCCAGTTTTTTCGAGATGTCAAACAGGTTATGGATGTGCTTTTCGTTATCATACAGAGTCTTCAGCGCAGGCTCCTGTTCCAGCGCCTGTTTTAAGGTGATGTTCAGGGTGTTGGGGATGAGTTTTGCTACCTTGTCCACTTCGGAGAGGGGGATATCCATCACCCGTCCGACGTCTCGGATAACGGCCTTCGCCTTCATCGTCCCGAAGGTGATAATCTGGGCGACGTTGCGGTCGCCGCCGTACTTTGCGCGGACGTACTGAATGACCTTTTCGCGGCCTTCCGCGCAGAAGTCGATATCCAAATCGGGCATGGATATCCTCTCTGCGTTTAGAAACCGCTCAAAGAGCAGGTCGTTCTCAATGGGGTCGATGTTGGTAATGCCCAGGACGTATGCCACGGCGCTGCCTGCCCCGGAACCGCGCCCCGTCGCGGGGATACGCTGCTGGATGGCGAAGTGTATGAAGTCCCATACGATCAAAAAGTAATCGACAAAGCCGGTGTTTTCGATTACCTTGAGTTCGTAATCCAGGCGTTCGCGGACGCTTTGGGTAAGGGACCCGTATTTTTGCACGGCGCCTTCCTCGCAGAGTTTTCTCAGATAGGCGCTGTTGCTCATGCCGTCCGGCGGGACGAATTTGGGCAGGTGCACCTTTCCGAAGGTCATTTCTACGTTGCAGCGTTCGGCAATCCTCACGGTGTTCTCAAGCGCTTCCGGGATCGGTTGGAAGACGTCCAGCATCTCCTGGAAATTTTTGAAGTAGAATTCATTCGTACCGAAGCGCAGTCTCTGTACGTCAGCCAGGTGTTTTCCCGTGTTGATGCACAAGAGGGCGTCGTGGGCGTTTGCGTCGTCCATATTCATATAATGGACGTCATTTGTCGCAACAAGGGGTACCTCCAGCTTCCTGGCGATTGCCGTCGCCTCGGAAACGAGCCTGGCTTGTTGTTCGAGCTTGTTGTTTTGGACTTCGATAAAAAAATGATCTGCGCCAAATATCTCCTTGTATTCTTTCGCCGCCTTCAGCGCCTCTTCAGTGCGGTTGTTGAGCAGGCAGCGGTTGATTTCCGACGTCATACATCCGCTCAGACAGATAATCCCTTTGGAAAGCGTGGCAAGGAACGCCTTGTCGATCCGCGGCTTATAATAAAAACCATCCAGGTATGCCGACGTTGCAAGTTTTAAGAGATTCTTGTACCCTTCGTTATTTTCCGCCAGGAGGGTAATGTGGGTCAGCGATTCTTTCCCGTTTTTGGATTCTTTTTCAAGGCGGCTACCCTGGGTAACGTAGGCCTCATAACCTAAAACGGGTTTTATGCCGCGCGCCTTTGCCGCTTCATAAAAATCTATTGCGCCGAACATATTGCCGTGGTCAGTAAGCGCAAGGGCGGGCATTTTGAGTTGTACGGCCCTGTCCACCAGGTCGCTCACCTTGCAGGCGCCGTCGAGCAGGCTGTACTCGCTATGGACGTGGAGATGAATAAAATTATCTTTGCTCATAGTATTATTAACCGGTAAAAAGTAGATATTTGGTAAAGATGGTTTCTGGTATTATATAGTATTACCCTGTAAAAACTTCTTTTTTTGTACGTTTTTTACAACTCCCTTTTTCTAAAGAGGTCTTGGCTGCGGCAGAGCCGCACTAGGACGTTGTTGCCATTTTACAGGATTGCATGGTAAAAATGCCCGAATTCCTTCAAAACACCGTGCCGCAAAAGGGAGCTACCTTAAAAAATATGGCAGGTTGGAATGGCAGAAAACAATCTTCAACCGTCCATTCTTTTATTATGGTAGAAGATGCATTCAAAAATCAAGTTCAATTTGATAACAATTTTACTTGAAACCCGTTTGAGATTTTGCTATCATCCTCTTTCTTCCGTGAGTAGTTTTTTCCAGGGATGAGACAAAAACATAATTTTAATCAATAGAACCATCAAAGTTTATATAGAGTACATCAAAAAAGGGGAGGTCCTATGTCGAGCTGTAACACGAAGGCAAAAGCGATTATGGTAGTGTTGGTTGGTATTTTCGGGTTGCTCTGTGTTGGATTTGCGGTATCGGTGACTGAAAAGTACAAGTTGCAGAAAGAGCGGGTTCATGCGCTTGAAAGGCAGCTCGGTGCCGGACGTAAAGAGGTTTTGAAGGTGCCGGAGTTGATGGAAAACCTGGATAAAGTTGCAGCCGAAAAGAAGGAAGTAGAAGAGAAGTTTGCAACTTGCGCATCGGAAAAGGATGGGTTAGCCACAAAGGTGGCCGAATTACAGAAGGAAGTTGATACCTTTGGAGCTATCAAGGTTGCGGTTGGTGTGCAGATTGGCGGTGCGCAAAATACGATTATGGAACAGCAAAACAAGCTTAACGGGCTGGAAGAGGCAAGTAATAAGTTAAGCGAGCAGATAGCCGCCCTTGAAGCGGAAAACAAGAAGATTGCAGATCAGTCTGCCATGCAGATTATTGAAGTCAAGAGAGGTAATGAAGACGCAAAGAACCAGCTTGTCTATTATATCGAAGCAAAGAAGATTGCTGACAAAGAGATTGCGGATAAGCAGAAGGCTATTGCTGATTTACAACATGCAAAAGAGGCATTGGAAGGTGAATTAGCAAAGATTAAGGAAAAAGCCCCATCAGCGGCGCCGCAGGGATCGTCGTCATCCATGCCACAATTCCCTTTGGACTCATCAATGGCGGCTGATTTGGATAAGTCCTTCGCCTTGTTGCGTGAGAGGATTACCTCACCGTCGATATCATTGTCAGAGGTAAGTATACTGCTGTCGAGGATGGAAAGCACATTGAAGAATATGAAATGAAATACCGCCATAATGTTGGTGTGGTGTTCATTAGGGTATAAAAACGATTGTATTTGGGGGCTGTCCGGAAGGCGCCGTTTGTAAAAAGAACGGGCTTTTTTGACAGCCCTTTTTGTTTCAATTGATAAAGATTTTTAATGATTATAAACGTACATACCATTATCATGCTGTTTGTGGCCTTTGTGTCCGTTGCCCTGGGTGGATATTTGCTGTATGCAACGATTCGTGCCATCCTGGCCTTCGGGGGAATTTTGTCTTCGGAAACTAAGGCGCGTTTTGAACAAAAAGGCTACCTTGTATTTCTTGTTGCCTGTGTGGTACTGTTCGTTCGCATGCTTGTCTGGCCGTGGTTCTATTTCATGCTCCAAAGTTTCGTTCCTGAGATTCCGGGGGCGATGTGTATGTTTGGGGTGACACAAATCCTGCCATCCACCGTTACGTTTCTGCAAATCATCAAGCCTATAGCCTTCTTCCTCATGGGGGGATGGCTATTGTGTTATGCCGTTGATAAGTCTGTGCCTACAACGCCGCTTATGAGGAGAATACTCTTCTATCTTCTCCCGGTTTGCGTTATTTTACTGATTGACAGCGTCGCAGATATTACGTATATCCTCCGCATGAAACCGTTGATGTCCGTTTCATGTTGCGCAACCTTTTTTGACGTGCCGTTGCGTCCGTCGGCCATGATCCCGCAGTCACTCTTTGGGAGACACTTTCAAAATACCCAGTTTTTTGTCTATTATGTAACAAACATAATCCTTATCATCCTTTTGTTCACGAGCCTTTCCAGGAAATGGATATTGCTGTCAAGGCCAGTGAGGGCGGGCATATTTTATGGACAGATGGTGATTGGCATTGTCAATATTCCCGTTATGATATACACTACTATTGAATATATCGCCCCGAAGCTTATGCTACTCCCGTATCACCATTGCATTTATTGCCTCATGGGAAACGGCATGGTGGTTGATGCGCCCGTTATGTTAGGGTTATTTGTGCTTGGTGTCTTTGCCGTTGGCTGGATGGGACTCTTAAAACTTCTTTGCAGGCATAGCGACGCCACGGCCAAAACCGAACAACTGGTGTTAAAGATAAACAACTTAGCCGCCTTTTGCCTTCTTGCCTCTTTGATTATGGTGACGGTGCATGTGCTTTTGGTTTAAGCGGGTTTTATGGCATACATGCCAAACAATGAAGGATACTTTGGTAAAATCGAAGACCTTCAAGGTGTATGGGCAAATGCGGACAGCCTGGAAGCTTGCCGTGAAGAACTAAAAGAAGTTCTGGAAGAATGGATTCTACATCCCAAATCCTTACAAAAGTGACATAAGTGAAAACCTTCTCCATCGAATTCTGAAAGAAATTGGTATTGATAGATCAAAATGGGAAAAGATTGGGAACCCTTACTAAAAATCTGTGGTAATTTTGCATGACAAAGAAATTCTGGATTGGACTCGCTGTTGTATTGGCAATTGCACTGGCGGGGATTTCGTATCAAAAGCTTTTGAAAAGCCCGCGATGCGTCTATGAGGGATCTGCAATTCCCCGCATTTACGAGGTCGATATTGTTCTTAAGGACAAGTCTACCCGGAAGTTTTGCTCCATCTATTGCGCCAGGGAATGGTTTAAAAACAACGCCGGTTTGGTCAGCCACGCCATTGTCACCGACGAGATCAGGGGTAACAAGATAGACTCCTACATGGCCTATTTCGTGGAAAGTGAACTTGTCTCCAATAAAACCAACGGCGACCGCACCCATGTCTTTCAGCGGCGTCAAGACGCCCTTACCCACGCGGAAAAAT
The DNA here is from genome assembly GCA_964372185.1 of uncultured candidatus Brocadiaceae bacterium. Lineage (GTDB taxonomy): Bacteria > Planctomycetota > Brocadiia > Brocadiales > Brocadiaceae > JACVXV01. Next base: position 5,625 of record CAYJPZ010000048.1, on the reverse strand, counting down.
TTCATGGGACAACGATTGATGACCCCTTTACGGTAGGTGAATAACAGCGGGTAGCGGTGTGCCTTATTCAAAGGTCGCCAAGGTACGTGATATGGATGGATATACTATTGACAGCCGCTATATTATTAATTATAGTTTTCACGTTGGTGTAGGGACACGGTGCCCGTGTCCCCACGTATGAACAAAAATAAGCTGCTGAAGGTCCGATTTAATGAATAACATTTAACAAGAAGCAAATAATTACAAAGTAAAAAATGAAGACAGTAACTATAAACAATATATCCATAGGCCAGGGACTGCCGCTTGTCTTTATTGCGGGTCCGTGTGTCATAGAGTCGTATGAAGGTTGTATGCGGTTGGCGGAGAAACTGAAGACCCTCTTTTACGCAAAGGGCGCGCCGTTTATTTTTAAGGCGTCGTACGACAAGGCAAACAGAACTTCGGTCAAATCATACAGGGGGCCTGGCATAGAGGAAGGCTTAAAGATATTGGCAGAAATAAAGCGGCAATTGGGTGTGCCAATACTTTCCGACGTCCATAGCGAAGAAGACGTATCGAAGGCGGCGGAGACGCTTGACATTCTACAAATACCGGCCTTTTTATGCCGTCAAACGGACTTAATCATTGCGGCGGCAAAGACGGGGAAGCCGGTTAATATTAAGAAGGGGCAGTTTTTAGCGCCGTGGGATATGAAGCCTCTTATTGAAAAAGTGCAAAGCGCCGGGAATGAGCGGATTTTGTTGACAGAGCGGGGCGCCAGCTTCGGTTATAATAACCTGGTGAGTGATATGCGGTCGCTGGTTATTATGCGCAAATTCGGTTATCCCGTGATTTTCGATGCCACGCACAGCGTTCAATTGCCCGGCGGCCAGGGAAATGCCTCCGGAGGAGAAAGGGAAATGGCGCCGCCTCTTGCCCGTGCAGCGGTCGCGACGGGGTGTGACGGATTATTTCTGGAAGTCCACGAGGCCCCGGAAAAGGCGCTTTCGGACGCCGCAACCATGCTTCCTTTCGCCGATTTGCCTGCGCTCGTTGATCAAGTATTGGCGATACATGCGGTTGTGCAATCCAGGAGAAGATAAAATAGTAACAATAAGGAATAATTATTGTAAATAAGGTATTTTTTCGTACAATATACAAAATTAAAAAAAAGGTAACAGTTCAACCCCTCGCTTTGAACCAGGTAAAGGAACCTACCCCTGACCCCTCCCGGAAGGGGAATAGAGAGGCGAATCCCCTTTTGGGAGAGGCTAGGGGTGGGTGATCTGTTACAAAAAAAGTTGTACATGGTTAGCCCGCGTAGCTCAATTGGCGGAGCACGTCATTCGTAATGATGAGGTTGTCGGTTCGACTCCGATCGCGGGCTTTTATTTTTTACAGCAGTTCATCCGGCATTCAAAAAACCAGGAATCCAATCCCCTCATCCTCTTTCTCTTCGGTTTAATCTGTTTCAACGGTTTAAGCAGTTTAAACCGCTTAAAGGATTACAACACACCAGCCCCCCTTAAAGAGAGATTGTTTTCCACCATTACGGGTATAACGTGAACTGTGAGCATTCTTTGCTATAGGATAAATTATGGTTATTAACAAAAAGAAGGTGTTTGTTCTTGGACTTGACTGTGTGCCCCCCGAACTTCTTTTTGATCGGTGGCTGGACCATCTGCCTCATATAAAACGATTGATTTCCAGGGGTATCTACGGCGATATGAAGAGCACCATTCCGGCAATTACCTGCCCGGCATGGATGTCTATGATGACGAGCGCCAGCCCCGGTAAATTAGGATTGTACGGGTTCAGGAACCGGTCGAACTACGAATATGATGGGCTGGCGTTTGCAACCTCAAGGGCGGTTCATGTTGAAGCCGTTTGGGACGTTTTGTCAAAGATTGGAAAAAAGGTCGTGATGATCGGCGTTCCGATGACCTATCCACCTAAGCCGGTTAACGGATGCATGGTAACCTGTTTTATGACGCCTGACACCAAATGTGAATTCACCTATCCCCCCGGGTTGAAGGCCGAGGTGGAAAATGTTACCAGCGGCTATATCCTCGACGTCAACGACTTCAGAAACGAGAACAAAGACCAGATTCTCCAGTCAATATATGATATGACCGAAAAACGGTTTAAGCTCACAAGGCACTTTATTCGCACCAAAGAGTGGGATTTCTTTATGATGGTTGAAATGGGTCCGGACAGGATACACCACGCCTTCTGGAAATACTTTGATGAAGGGCACCCCAAGTTCGCGCCGGGATCAAAATACCAGGACGCCATTTTTAATTACTACAAATATCTCGACAAGGAGATTGGTGAAACCTTTGCCCTTCTGGATGACGATACCATGACCATTATCGTATCCGACCACGGCGCTAAGAAGATGGTGGGTGGGATATGTATCAATGAGTGGCTTATCCAGAACGGCTACCTGAAGCTGGTGGAATATCCGTCTGCAAGCATCCCGTTCAATAAACTGGTTGTCGATTGGGAACACACCCTGGCCTGGGGTGAAGGCGGTTACTATGGACGTTTGTTCATGAACGTAAAAGGCCGCGAACCCAAAGGAGTCATAGCAAAGCAGAATTACGAACACGTCAGGAACGAGCTTATAAAAAAATTGGAAGACCTGCGGGACCAGAACGGTAAAATTATCAATACCAGGGCTTTCAGGCCGGAGGATATTTACTCGGAGTGTAACGGAATTCCGCCTGATTTAATCGTATATTACGGCGACCTCTCCTGGCGGTCTATCGGCAGTGTGGGAAACAAAAAGATATGGGCCGACGAGAACGACACGGGTCCCGACGACGCCAATCACGCCCAATACGGTATTTTTATGATTAACGACGGTAGGGATCACCGTCAGGATAGACGCAGCGGGGTTACCATATATGACATTGCTCCGACCGTGTTGGACTATATGGGCGTTAAAATGCCGGGTAGCATGGAAGGCAAGATTATTGTGTGATAAAGGGGAGATAAGGTATTCCATGCAAGGAAAGCTTGTCGTTATAACAGGTATTGATGGCAGCGGGAAGACGGTACAGACAAAGTTGCTCTACGAACGGCTGCTCAAAGAGGGGCGTCCCGTTGTTGCCGTTGATTTCCCACAATATGGCAAGACCTTTTTTGCGGACATGGTCACGAAGTATCTGAGGGGCGAGTTTGGCCTGGCGGATTCGGTTAACCCCTATCTGGCGTCGCTACTCTATGCAGGCGACCGGTGGGAGGTTAAGGAGCGGATTACTGCATGGCTGGAAGAAGGTAAGTTCATCGTTTCAAACCGCTATGTATGCGATAATATGGCGCATCAGGGCGGCAAGTTTAGCTCCGACTCCGAAAAAGAGGCGTTTTTCCAGTGGCTGGATACCCTCGAACATAAAGTATTTGCTATTCCGCGGTCTACGCTTAACATTTTGTTGTACGTCCCCGCTGAAATGGCGTATCTGCTTGTCGAAAAAAAGGGGCAACGCGATTATCTGGCGGGAGAAAAAAAGGATATTCACGAGAAGGATATAAATCATCTGCGGTGCGCCCAGCAGACCTTTTTAGAAATTGCTAAAGGGAAAAAAGACTGGGTAATCATTGATTGCACAAAAGACGGCGTCCTGCTGCCGGAAAAGGCGGTTGCAGAGATGGTGTGGAGCGCTATTGAGGCGCTGTAGGAGTGGGATATAACAATTCAGAATCTGTGCCATCGGTGAAATCTGTGGTTCCATGCGTTTTTAATTGGTCTGAGTTTGTGCCTCTTTCTTTATCAGGATGTGCCTATGAGCAGTAAGGTCTTAATTGTCGATGATGAAAAGCTGATGAGGATATCGTTGGAAAGCCAACTGAAAAAAGAGGGCTACCAGGTAAAGTCGGTCGATAACGCGATGGACGGGTTGCGGTTGGTGAAATCCGAGGAGTACGACGTGGTAGTGACCGACATGCGGCTGGGCGGTATGAGCGGCATGGATTTTCTCAAGGAAATAAAAAAGTTCCACGCGGAAATTATCGTGGTAATTATGACGGCTTACGGAACGCTTGAAGGCGCCGTCCTGGCGATTAAAGAAGGCGCTTATGATTACATATCGAAGCCCTTTTCAACCGACGAGTTGATTATAAAATTGCAGAGGGCATTGCTCTATAAAAACACTACCGCCGAGGTGACCCGCCTAAGAAAGGAAATACAGGCCGAATTTGAATATTACAACATCATTGGCAACAGCGAGGCCATGAAGCGGGTGCTGGAAAACGTTAAGAGCGTTGCCGGCAGAGACACCACCGTACTCATTCAAGGTGAGAGCGGTACGGGAAAGGAAAAAATCGCCGGCGCCATTCATTACCACAGCACGAGGCGGACGTGTCCCTTTATTCGTGTCAGTTGCGCCGCATTGAACAGAGAAATACTGGAGAGCGAACTTTTTGGCCACGAAAAGGGGGCATTTACCGGCGCCGTTAAGACAAGGCGGGGAAGGTTTGAGCTGGCAAACACCGGATCAATCTTTCTGGACGACGTGGATGATATCCCCCTTGATATGCAGGTCAAACTCCTGCGTGTGCTTCAGGAAAGAACCTTCGAAAGGGTTGGCGGCGAGGAAACCTTGAGCGTGGACGTAAGGGTTATCTGCGCGACAAAGAAAGACCTTTTAGGATTGGTAAAAGAAGGGCGTTTCAGGGAAGACCTGTTTTACCGGTTAAACGTCGTGCCTATCCACATACCACCGCTCCGTGAACGGAAAGAAGACATTTCACTCTTAATTAATTACTTCTTAAAAAAGTTCGTATCCCAATACGAAGATGCATTACCGGACATTTCGCCGGAGGCTATGAGTGCCATTGTGGCGTATGATTGGCCTGGAAACGTTAGGGAATTGGAAAACGTTATTGAACATGCAGTTGCATTTTCCGAATCGAAGGGCATTTCACTGGAAACCCTGCCCGCCTATTTGAGACGGATTGATGTACGCACCGACTTATTGTCCATGGATTTGTCTTGCAGACAGACCATTAATTTGCAAGACGTGCTTACGGACGTCGAAAAGAAACTCATCCGGTGGGCACACCAAAAAACAAACGGGAATCAAGTGAAAATGGCTGAGATATTGGGCATCCCCAGAACAACTCTCCGCAATCGCTTGCTCAAATTACAGGCATGTTCCAGCGAAAAGGACTAATTGGGGTGATGTCTTTCCCGTGACAGCCTGTGTCCAAACTTGGTCACGTCGTAACGTGCTGATTGTGTAGTAGTTGGTGTTTTTCAAGTGATATTTTGCACTTGTGTGGTGACCGTATGTGGTCTTTCCTTCTGAAACGGGTATATTTGTTGCCGGTTTAATAAGATGTTGTATTACGGGTAGTTATGCTATATTGTAGTGTCGATAATCGGATGTGGTATGATTGTTGCTTATCCCACTAATCGGAAGTTCTTATGATATCTGGGGACTTTTTGTGAAAGAAGGAGGTGGTGCGCGGCTGGTAAAATTGGTTTAATTGGTTGTTGGTAAAGAGGTTATTGATGTATAATAAGTAGATTTTAATCTATATTCCAACGTTTTGGTACACAGAATATTAGGAGGTAAACGAGAGAAATGAAAAGAGGAATAATAGGTTCATTGGTAGTGGGGATGGCGATAGCATTCGGCG
>CAYJPZ010000047.1:0-21961 GCA_964372185.1 uncultured candidatus Brocadiaceae bacterium | reverse complement strand
CCTTTAACAGGGTGTTGTCGCTTTCAAATAAAAAAGGCGTCGACATGCGTACTGCGGCGCTCATGCTAGGCATAGAGCGCGTGGCAGAGGCGAAGAAACTACGCGGGTTGTATCCTTAGCCTGCGGCTATCAAGTGTGTTTGTGTGAGATTGTTTGCAACGGGTAACAGTTCACCCACCCCTAACCCCTCCCAGGAGGGAACTGAACGGTTACTACTCTTTTATAGTTTTGTGGTGTGCATCTTCAGGATACATTGTATACATTGTGGTAAAAACGCATCAGAATAAGCATCTGGAAGATGCTGCCGTTAAAAAAAGCCTTTCCCATTCAATCAAGGACGGAGTGGCATTTGCGGCAACAACCGGGCTTGGGGATAACTACATCAACCCCTTTGCCGTTGCGCTTGGGGCCAGTAATTTCCAGATAGGTCTGCTGACCTCAGTTTCTCAGTTAGTCCCTTCGATTACACAGCTCAAGGCGGCAGACGTCACTGAACGGATTGGGAGCCGAAAAAAGATTGTCGTACGCTCCGTCTTCCTCCAGGCATCCATGCTCCTGCCGATAGCGACTGTCTTTTACCTGCCCCAGTCATTTCAGATAATTGCGCTCATCTGCTTTTACGCGCTGTACGTGTCCTTTTCTTCCTTCGCAGGTCCTGCGTGGGGTTCTCTTATGGCGAACCTCGTACCTGAAGGGAAGAGGGGGGCGTTTTTTAGCAAGCGTGGAAGGCTTGTCAGCCAGATCACCGTACTCAGCTCGTTTTTGGCTGGATACATTCTGAACCTGTTTGAAAAGGAATCGCTGATCGGGTTTACCGCGATATTTCTCCTTGCCATGGTTTCCCGATACGTCTCTTGCTATTTCCTCGGCAAAATGCACGAACCCCCTTTGGAGGTGAAGCGGGAGCATTACTTTTCCTTTACCGAATTTGTGCGAAGATTACCTGCCGGAAATTTTGGAAAATTCGTTATTTTCCATAGTTCTTTCAGTTTCGCAGTATATTTATCATCGCCATTCGTTGCGGTCTTTATGCTTCGCGACCTTGGATTCTCTTACATTACGTACACCATAGTAACTACCACCATTCCTGTTGCCAGTATCATGGCTGTAAGATATTGGGGGCGACGCGCCGATGCCGTGGGCAACTGGCAGGTTATCAGGTTATGCGCTATTGGGATTTCTATACTGCCTCTTCTGTGGCTCATTTCCAGGGATGTATATTTTTTGCTGGCAATTCAAACTTTTGGAGGCACACTTTGGGCGGGGTTTAATCTCTGCACGTCAAATTTTATTTATGATTCAGTAATGCCCGAAAAGCGAACCCGGTGTATTGCCTATTTTAACACCTTCAATGGCCTTGCCATCTGTATAGGCACTTTTCTCGGCGGTTTTCTTGTGAATTACATTCCACCGGTCTTCGGTTATCAATTGCTAACCCTTTTTGCCGTCTCGTCCCTCATGAGAATTATTGTGTCAGCCGTTTTGCTAAGACGGGTGCGAGAGGTTAGAAAGATGGGAATGGCATAATGATGATATTCTTTTGTGCTTAATGGGTAACCATAACCCGAACGGGTCGGAAGAGTAAAGGAAGAAAATCTCTGTCGTCTCAGGCCTGTTTAACGGTGTATTGAATTACGTATTATAAAGTAGGAACACGGAGCACCGCGTCTCTACACAAACCGCGAATGAACGCTAATACTTTTCTTGTTGTGTTCATACCGTCAAATCTATTTGCTGTACCGTCCCAGCCATGCCGCTCTCTTTTACAAACACGCCGGTTCTTTTTACTCCGCCACGAGAGTCGTTCTGGGCGTTTTTGTACTCGAATTGGACTGAAATACTGCCCAGGAATATCGCGCCGACGTTTTTATCCGCAAGGGTAAAGAAAGAATCTGTTCCTTTTGCGTCTTTTGTCCAAATTTTTAACTTTTTAAAGATGGGGTCTGATTCGTCTATCCATTGATTACCGTCCGAGTCGTACTTGGCCAATTCGGAAAACCCGTTGCCGGTGTTTGGACCAAAGAGCTCCTTGCCATTATTGACCTTTCCATCTTCGTTTTTGTCCAGGGTAAGAAAACCGCTTTCGGGCTGCACGAACGATATGTTGTCCTTCCTGCCGTCAGAGTTTAAATCAAATTGGTATTTAGTATCGGTTAATTGAGCGGCAGCGCCGCTGAAATTAATTATAAGGGGATCAATTTTTTTCGCGTCACCGGCCCTGAAACTGATGTCGTGTTGAACCGTGAATTCTCTACAGGGTATCCATTGCATTTTTGCCCAGGCGAAGCATAGATATCTTAAGTTCAACCTTCTCACCCGTTAATTGCTCAAGGATCATTTCTGCAACGATAAGTCTCATCTTATCAGCGGCACCCAAATAATCTGCCTCTTCTTCTGTTTGCGATCCGTTGCCCTTCTTGACCTTATCGGAGAGTGTTACGGAATCGCGTTTAAAGGTGGGTTCAGCCACAGACTGTTTCCCCTCAAAATTCTGGCGCTCATTCCCAATCCAAACCCTCAGTAATTCTTTCTTCTCCTGTTTTTTAAGAAGAGCGTGCTGTTCGAACATCGCAATATTGGAGTTTTGAATCTTCATATTTTTAAAGCCCCCCCCGCTCCGACTTGGGAAACAGGGATAGAAAGAAATTGCACCCGCGGATCGTTACCTTTCCAAGCAAAATAAATAACAGTGCGGTATTTATCGGTGATTTGAGAAAAATATTTAATGTTTAGGAATTTCAAACGCATAGTTGTAGAGCGAAGAGGCTCTTCGCTTTACGTGAGGAATTTCTCAATGGCTTCTTTCACTTCGTCAAGATAGACGTCCGTGTCCTTGCAATATCCGTGCGGTCTCAGGTTCGGCACGGCAAAGATGGCCTTTGACATTGCCGCCATCAAACCGGTCCGTAGTTCCTTTTCACAGGCAATGGCTATGACTCCGTGTATGTCTTCTGCCATTACCCGTTGCAGGGCCACACGTCCACCGGTAGCAAGGACGATGTTCACCCCATACTTTTCGGAAAATTCCAGGAGATCCTTGATTTTGCATTTTCCACACCGTTTACACTCGTTCAGGTCGTTTTTGACGTTTTGCTTGCACTGTGAGTTTTGGATACAGTGGGGGAAGAGGATGAGTAAATTTTTTGGTGAACACTTTTTTTTACGAAAACTCAACATGAGGTTATTGATAGAAACAACTTTTTTATCAATAAATTCCATAGCGCCTGCCTTTATATAAATGAGAAAATGTAGTTCAACTATTCGGTATTACAAACGTACTTTACAATAAAAAACATCTATCGGGGTAAAACCTCAGACCGGTAAGGCAGAAGCAAGAACATCATACTCATACCCCATACTGCCTTTTTTCATCCTGCGTTTATTCCTAAAAACCCCTTCGTTTAAGATAAATCGCGTTTGCCTTTTGATATCTTAGGAGGAAAACATGTCATGGGCGATTATTTGATGGCCACGCAAGTATTCTTGCGCGTCCATCTCACGTTTACCTTCTTGCTGTAACCGGGTAACGCAAAGGCATCCATCCAGGGTTGCCACATGGATGCCGCATGGGGCAGTTTCTATGATTGTGCCCGGAGTAAAAGCGGTTTTGGTTTTTAAGGTGTCGTGTATCTGCGTTTTTACAACCACAATCCTCTTTTTTTCACCGGAGACGCTTTTAGCATAATAGGTGTAAGCACCGGGCGAAGGCGTCATCCCACGGATGCAATTATGGATGTTGTAGGTTTCCTGCGACCATGAGATTGAACCGTCTTCTTTTTTTATTTTAGGGGCGAAGGATACCTCTTTTTCTTCCTGTTTTGCGTAGGTTACCCTTCCCGCTTCGATGCCATCCAACGTTTCAACCAGTAAACCAGCCCCCATAATGGACAGTCTCCTTTCGAGTTCCCCCGCATTTTCTTCGAGCGATATCGGTGTGTGTGTTTTTGAGATGATATCGCCTGCATCCATTTTAGCGGCCATGAGCATCGCCGTAACGCCGGTTACCGTTTCACCCTTAATGATTGCCCAATTAATGGGCGCGGCGCCGCGAAATTTAGGCAGCAGTGAAGCGTGAATGTTTATACACTGATAACGGGGAAGGCGAAGAATCGCGTTTGACAAAAACTGCCCAAAGGCGACAACAACAATACAGTCCGGAGAAAGGCGTTTGATCTCTTCCACCGACGCGGTATCGTTGATGTTGGCTGGTTGCATGATTTTCAGCCCAATACTTATAGCCGCTTCTTTCACCGGAGAGGGACAGGGCGTCTTGCTTCTGCCTTTTGGCCTGTCCGGTTGTGTAATGACGGCGATAATGTTATGTGCCGACGCTGCCAATGATCTCAGGCTAGGAACGGCAAACTCCGGTGTTCCTATAAATACGACGTTCATTATTCCCTAGCTCAGCATACCTGCAATCAAAATAATGTAACCACAAAGACACCTATATTACAGAAAAGCAATTATACGGAAACCCGGGTATCCTTGCTATAGGTTCGCTCAAATTCTTTTAGTTGATGGGATACCGACAGGCGGTTGGCAGGACTCATTCTATCGATAAAAAGGCATCCATCAAGATGGTCCATTTCGTGTTGCCAGGCGCGCGCTATAAGCCCTTCGGCCTCTATCTCTATTTTTTGCCCATCTAAATTATACGCGTGTGCCTTGATACGATGGGCCCGGATTATTTTGCTCATAACTCCCGGAAAGCTTAAACATCCTTCTTCTTTGTTTGTCTCCCCGGATTCTTCTATAATCTTCGGGTTGATGAACACCTTATCGTGATGTTTGTTGTTATCGGCATCAATAATAAAAAGCCGTACGTTCCACCCAACTTGCGTGGCAGCCAAACCGATGCCGTTAGCTTGACGCATCAACTCCATCATTTCTTCGACTTTTTCATGAACCTCTTTGTCGATACTCGTTAACGGTTTTGCCTTTTTACGAAGCGCCGGGTCGGGATAGATAAGGATATTCATTGTCCGGTAGTTCTCCGGGAAATTCAATCGGATAAAGAGTAAATCATAATAAAAAAGGTGGAGAAATGCAAGCGCCTTTCGATTTCCTATTGACTTTAGGCCACAAATTACATACATTATTAGAGGTTAATTTTGTATTTTGTCCTATCTTTACCTATTGAGGAAGGGGTTATAACGTATATGCCAATAATGAAATCTGCCAAAAAAAGGCTCAGGCAAAACATAAAGCGTAATTTGAGAAACAGGACGCATAAGTCGGCTTTAAAAACTCAGATGAAGAAGTTCTTTACATCCTTGAAGGCCGGGGATGCAAAGGTTGCGGTAGAGGAACTCCGTTTGACGGTAAAAAAGATAGACAAAGGCGTTTCGAAGGGGATTTTAACGAAAAACGTTGCAAATAGAAAAAAATCCAGACTGACAAAGAAGGTAAATCAGTTGCAAACAGCGCCCCCCAAAAGCTAGCCACACGCAGTCAATGCCTTGAGGTGCGCTTCAATGCACAAAGGGAGGTGCGATAGATGATACCCACCCTCAAGGCATGATACTATTCTGCCATTGCAGTGGTTTTCAGCGGACGCCGTAACAATCTCCGTTAACGTACGAAAGTCTTCTATCTCCAGGTTCAATCCACCGATCGGATCGTTCCTGTAGGCATCAAAACCTGCTGAGATCATGATGAATTCTGGGCTAAACTGCTTCACGGCATGATCTATAACGTACCTAAACTGCTCCAGGTACTTTCCGGGTAGTGTGTCCGCTGGCAGGGGCACATTGATATTGAATCCCTTTCCTTTATCTTGCCCAACCTCTTCTTTTCTGCCCGTTCCAGGGTAAAAGGGATAACGGTGGACTGAGAAATACAGCACCGTGGGGTCCTGGTAAAAAGTATCCTGGGTGCCATTGCCGTGATGAACGTCCCAATCTATAATCAATACCTTCTTCAATTGATATTGTACTTGAAGGTATTTTGCGGCAATTGCCACATTATTGAATAAACAAAATCCCATGCCCCTTCCCGGGGTGGCATGATGTCCCGGAGGACGTACGAGACAGAAGGCGTTTTTGACATCACCCTTCATAATAACGTCTATCGCCGTAAGGGGAGATCCGGCAGCATGGATTGCCGCCGCATAAGATGCCGTGGAAACGGCAGTATCGCTATCCAGCCAACCGCCCCCGCCGTCAGCGTATTGTTTGATCATGTTAATGTAGGCTGGTGGGTGCACCCGGGCAATTTCCTCCAAAGATGCGGGGCGGGGTTTCTCTATCTTCAATTGTTCCCAAAGATTACCTCTTTTGAGGTGCCTTACCGTCCCTTCTATCCTTTTCGCATTTTCCGGATGGCCGTATCCGGTGTCGTGTTCTAAAAAGACCTCGTCGTAAATGAGTAGTGTCATATTTATCCTGGAATTAAAGGACTGAAGCGACTCAATACCGTTTTTTCCGTCCTGTTTGCGGCGATGCCGTGCTGTGCCGGGTAGTCTATAAATAACGTTACAACTTCAAACAATATGATATTATAAAAAGCTGCAAGTTAAGGCAAGTTTTTCTTGAAATTGATTGATAAATGTGTTATTTTGTTGCGCAGTATATTTTCGTAACCTGATGGTAATTATCTACTTAATATTTATCGAAATGATGGGAATTTGGTTTTAATGAGGGCTTTTTAAGGTATGAGAAATTTATTGCTTAACTTTTTAGAGCGATTAGAAACGAGTATCCATAAATTTAATGGGAATGGGAACGGAAAGTATGGCGTTTCTGAGTTGCCCAAACATGAGTTAAGATTTGAAAGCAAGCCTTTTGATGTTGATGTTTCAGCCGCATTACCAAAAAAACCTTTGGACGTAGCGATTACCAGGTCACAGCAATATCTTTTTCGTGAGCAAAATCAGGCAAATGGGCATTGGGTAGGTATTTTAGAGGCAGATACCACGATTACCTCGGACTATATCATGCTTATGCACTTCCTGGGAAAAGTCGATTATGAAAAGCAGCGGAAGGCGGTAAACTACCTCATTGAGCAACAACTTCCAGATGGCGGCTGGAATATATACCATGGTGGAACCCGTGAAATCAGCGCATCGGTAAAGGCCTATTTTGCTTTAAAATTAGCCGGGTATTCCGCACTTGAACCCTTTATGCAAAGGGCGCAAAAAAGCATTCTTGAAATGGGCGGCATCATGAAAGCCAACTGCTTTACCAAGATTTATTTGGCAATGTTCGGGCAGGTTGACTGGCAGGCAGTGCCGGCAGTTCCCGCAGAAATGATACTATTCCCCCCCGGGTTTTATTTTAGCATATACGAGATGTCGTACTGGTCTCGATGCATTGTCGTACCTCTCTCCATTGCCATAGACAAGAAGCCACACATCAAGGTTGGAAATGACTTGCTCAAGGAACTCTACCTTGTACCGCGCGAAAAGGTATTTTACCGTATCAAAAGAAACCAGGCGGGGTTACGGTGGCGTAACTTTTTCATCGACGCCGACAGCTTTTTTAGGCGATACGAGCAGCACCCCATCAAGTTCATTCGAAGGATGGCACTCAAGAAGGCTGAGAAGTGGATGCTCGACCATGCCAATAAATCCGGCGGTTTAGGGGCAATCTGGCCTGCGATTATCAATTCCATTTTTGCTATGAAATGCCTGGATTATCCTGAAGACCATCCGGCATTGGTAAGCCAGTTGAAAGAGGTCGAGAGCCTTATCGTCTACGAAGGCGATAAACTCTATTTGCAACCATGCGTATCGCCGGTTTGGGACACAGCTTGGGCAATTATCGCGCTGCAGGAATCGGGAATCCATAATACCCACCCGGCATTGCAGAAGGCCGGTCAGTGGTTACTCGGCAAAGAGGTTAGACATTTCGGCGACTGGGCGTTAAAGTGTAAGGTAGAGGAACCCAGCGGCTGGTACTTCCAATATGCAAATGAATTTTATCCTGATACGGATGACAGCGCCGCCGTTCTCATGGCGTTACAACGCATATCACTGCCAGAATCGGCGCATAAGGAGAAGTCCTTCTTACGCGGATTGAGGTGGATTCAGGCTATGCAGTGTGATGATGGCGGGTGGGGGGCATTTGACCGCAACAATAACAAGACGATATTGAATCACATCCCTTTTGCCGACTTCAATGCGCTGTTAGATCCCAGCACAAGCGACGTAACCGCCCGCTGCCTTGAGTTTTTAGGTCGAGTGGGATTTAGCAAAACGTACGGCAACATTCGGTCCGCAATACAATTCCTCCAAAAAGAGCAGGAAGAAGACGGCTCGTGGTTTGGGCGTTGGGGGGCAAATTATATTTACGGCACATGGTCCGTACTCTCCGGCCTTTCGGCTATTGGAGAGGATATGAACAAGCCTTACATCAAGAAGGCCGTTGGGTGGTTGAAGAGCGTCCAAAATTCCGACGGGGGATGGGGTGAAACGATAAAATCCTATGACGACCCGAAGCTGAAGGCCATTGGTAAAAGCACACCTTCTCAAACCGCGTGGGCGGTGCTGGCCTTGCTGTGTGCAGACGGCGGAAAATCAGAGTCTGTAGAAAGAGGGATAAGACTTTTGATACAGGGACAAAAAGAAGATGGAAGCTGGGACGAAACGGAATTCACAGCAACCGGTTTTCCCAAGGTTTTCTATTTAAAATACCACATGTATCGTAACTACTTCCCATTATTGGCGTTAGGTAGATACCGCAACCTTACCCAGGAACCGTAAGCCGTTTAAGCTGTTTAAACAGCTTAAACGGCTTAAACCGTTGTGTCATTTCCGATGAGCCACTCCCTTAACTAAAACTCCATTTGGCCATTTCTATAATATCGGCCAAACGCTTTCCGCCTTCCAGCACCACGGTAGGCTCAAAACCGCAGTGCATCATGCAATTTTTGCAGCGGGGGTCGCTCCCTTCCTGATACTTCTCCCAGTCGGTGTTTTTCATACATTCACTGAAAGTCCGGTAATGGTTATCGGTAATGAGGTAGCAGGGACTTTTCCAGCCCAAATAGTTGCGGGTAGGGTTTCCCCAGGGCGTGCAGCTTAGGTGCCTTTCCCCTTTGAGAAATTTTAAATACAGGGGGGAATTCAGGATTTTATATTCCTTCGAAATCCCGTAAATAAATCCAAATTTTTCCTGCACTTCTTTTCGGCAAAGGAATATCTCGTTATCATTGTGTTCGAAGCTGAAACCGGGAGAAACCAACATACCGCTGACCCCCAACCCGTGAAGATACGAGAAAAGCTCCTTAATCTCACCTTCGCTGGTGCTCTTGTAAATAGTCGTGTTTGTGCAAACCCTAAATCCTGCCTGTATGGCCTCTTTGATCGCATTCGTTGCCCGTTCAAACACACCTTTTCCGGCAATCGCGTCGTGTATTTTCGCAAGACCGTCGATATGGACGTTGATATTAAGCTGTTTGCTTGGTTTCAGCTTGTTAATTATTTCCGGCAACAATATGCCATTGGTGCAGAGATAAATATGCCGTTTTCTTTCTAAAATGCCGTTAATTATTTTATCAATCTCCGGATGCATCAACGGCTCTCCGCCGGTAACTGTAACAACAGGGGCAGGGCATTCATCAACGGCACGCATACACTCTTCCAGGCTTAACATCTGGCGCATAGTTTCCCGGTATTCCCGTATACGCCCGCAGCCTTCACAGGCAAGGTTGCATAGGTGCGTAACCTCGAGCATGAGCACGAGAGGAAATCGCTTCCGCAACAAAACCCTGTTTTTAACCAGGTATTTTGCCATAGAAACCCCCAGTGATAATGAAACCCTCATAATAAACAAAACTCCGTTTTTGCAAAATTACCCATGGTAAATCTAAATAAAATTACGCGCCAAATGCTATAGCCAAACACGTCAGCTTTGCGATAATTAAACCAGTAAATACAAGGGGTTCGCCCTGTATTTTTCGAAAAACAGAAACTTTTGGCTATAGGGCAGTTAGCTGCGAGTGTCAATCCTTCTCTTATCTCATTTCTTGCATTACCAGATCGTCAAAAAACGTATAGGCATCTGATTTTGTCCACAGCCCAACACTTCCCTGGTCAAATGTCTCGTCCGACACCTCAAAAACCTTTTTGTTATTAAAGAAACATTGAATCTTGTCTGCCTTGCAAATAACCTTGAGCAGGTGCCACTCCTTAAAATTTACTTTTAGGTTTTTCTCTCCAAGCTGCGTCTGGCTTCCGTTCACAACCTTATACAGCCTTGTGTTACCTTCCATGACGCTAGCCCTGAGAACGTAATAGTTATTATTGTCCTTGTATTTAAAAACCAAGCCGCCGGACTGCTCAGCACTCCCGCCTTCCGACCTAAACCTTGCGAATACCGCGAAATCCTTGTAAGATACGCCATTTATTATTAACAGGGAAAGGCGATTATCAGCGACGTCCAACCTGGTCTGCACTACCACGTTGTCGGCAGTTGGCGCATTTTCTATCTTTTTAACTATCCAGCGGGGCTGATCCCCCTTTCCAGTAAGGGCAACCTGGAAGTTTGCCGGTAGTTCGCCGATTTTGTCCTCATCAAAATAGCATTCCTTTCTTTCCCCCAAAATCTCTGAAACAGTAACCTTTTGGCCTTGCTGAGCAAAACCCTGAGGAGACATTGACAGCCCTAAAAAGCAGCTAGCGCAGATAAAAACCCATTTTTTCATAAACACGTCCTCACTTTAAATAACAACTATGAACCCATGACGATATAATCCGATGCTGAATCAAGCGCAGCATTCTATTGAGACACCAGCATAAAACAAAATTACCGAAAATTAAATTAAAATTTCATAATATAGTAAAACGGTAACCAAATCCCATCGCGTAAATACCTCTCACCAGCCCTTTTTAATGTATTTTTCAACGATAAAGGGCAATTCCTGGGTGTTAACGGGTTTGCTGATATATCCGTCACAACCGGCATCCAGGATCTTTTGTTCGTCCCCCTTCATGGCATGAGCGGTTACCGCAATTATGGGAATGGCGCTGCTGGTTGCGTCTGCCTTGATTTGCTTTGTCAGGGTCAACCCATCAACGCCGGGAAGTTGGATATCCATGAGGATGATATCGGGCTTCTGGTTCTTAAGTATATTGAGAGCCTCCTCGCCCGTTGTTGCCTCAATAACGCTGAACCCTTTTGCCTTGAGTATGACCCGCATCAATTTTCTGTTTTTTTCATTGTCTTCCACGACCATAACGTTTTTATCAGACATGATTTCTTCCTTTGGTAAACCTGTCGCCCCTTCGGGGCTTGTATTGTTTTATTATCGTTACAGGGGGATCCCCCTGCTATATCCTGTCGGTCTTTCAGTCCTTACGCTTGATTATACAAATCAATGACACCCTGTAGCAACACATAAAATCTTTACGCATCAGGCGGCTTCGTGTTGGGCGAAAAGGTATTTGTGCAATAAGCTGATAATTTGAAGGATATCGAGTATCATAATTTCTTTATTACGTAAAGAATTAGATTCCTGTTGACAAAAGTTAATTGTTTAGTATCGTGTTGCGAATGAGTCTTAATACAATTTGAGATTTTTCTATAAGATTATAGCGCGGGAGGTTTGTCCCCCCGCCAATATCGGTCATAAATGAGGGAAATAAAGCATGTCTCCGTTGAGTATGGTGCCTGGTAGATTAAGGTTTGAGAATTAGTGTTTGATTATGTTTGTGAATGTTTGCAGCAGCAGATAGGTGAGATTACGGGGATAATAGAAACCTCTGCAAACCAGAGAACGGGAAGGGTGCTGGTTTGGTACGATGATAACCACATTGACGGACAGAATTTGGCGCTGCTTATAGACCGTATCGCACTTCTTTACCGTGAATTTTATCAAACATTCCGATTCCGCAGAGAAAATCCGTAGGAGTTTAATCTACGTGCTTTGAAATTCCTCCACATGAGATTAGACCTTTGCCGGCTTTTTTTGCGCAACCGAGACGGTTTCGCTACCGGTTTGAATTTCCTATACATCAAGAAAATGAGGCATTTGTTATCTTGGGATAGCGGTAATCGCATTGGAATTCCCATCGGAGACAATCGTGCCGGCAGGAAGATTAAGGATGAAACGTGATCATTGAAAAGGTTGGGATACATGAACTGGTAGACGTTGTCGTCAATATCCTGGATGCGCGAGACCCTTATACGTTTCTTCACTCATGGCGGGTTGCAGAATTGTCCGTTCTGATCGCTGAAGACATGGGGCTGCCGGAAGATGAAACAAGAAAGATACATATTGCAGCACATCTCCATGATATCGGCAAGATTGGAGTTCCGGACAGGATATTGAACAAGCTCGGAAGGCTGGACCATGCGGAGATATTACAAATGCAAGCACATCCGCGCATCGGCTCCAATATCCTTGAAAGACTTCCCGTGCTCAAGGAGATATCAACGCTGGTTTTATTTCATCATGAACGCTTTGATGGCTTGGGGTATCCCGATGGACTGGAGGGGAAAGAAATACCGCTTGCATCGAGGATTATCGCAATTGTTGACGCCTTTGACGCCCTGAGTTCAGATAGGCCGTACAGAAGGGCAAAGGGTTACGATGAATGCTTTCAGGAAATCGAACTCCACGTGGGTAGCCAGTTTTGCCCCGTTGTGGTAGAACATTTTCTAAACATCAGACGTCTTGTTCCCGGAGCATTGGACAAGTTTGGAAAAAAGGAAATCAGTCACATTGCCTTTGTCGGACATGAAGAACTTATGCATTCAAGAAAATTTCTCTAAATCATAACCCGCTTTATCAGCAGCCGCCCGGAAGGTAAGTTTTAGGATTTTTTTTGTATCGGCGGTAATCTTTACCCCGTTGTCGATACAAACCCCAATAACCCAGACGGGGCGGTCATTCATTACCACCATGGGTATTGTGTTCCGTTCTTCCACCGGAATTTTCTTGTCAATGAAGAGTTCCTTGAGTTTTTTGTGGCCGTTCACCCCCAAAGGAGAAATGACATCCCCATGCTTGCGCCCCCTTATGGACAGCGGATGCGTGATGCTTTCCAGGTCGAGGATTTCTTCATATTTTGTCTTTGTTTTCTTAAATACGCCCGGTGAAATATCGTGTATCTCCAGGATTTCCGAGGACAATTGCCCCAGCGAGCCGACGGACGTCGTACCGGGTATGCGTACAGGGATGTCAGCCAATAACGGCATGTCCGGCTTCGGGGGAGATTCTTTGCTGAAATGGAGCCGGTGGTGTTCATACCATACACAAAGTTTACCGGGTAGTTGGAAACGGCGCATCCTTCCGGTCTTTGCTATTCCACCAAGAATCGCTGTATAATGCTCATAGGTAATTTCTTTTAGCGGGATTTGCAGGTTGTTCAATACCTCTTGAATTACCAGGTGTTGTAAAATTTTAGGTTGCTTCTTGAGAAAACGGGCGTCAATAACGTGCCGCTCCCTGTCGCCTTTGATCATTGCGTTTTTAAAGGCTTTTTTTGCCTCGGTCGACAGGTATTCATTGTTCGCATTGAATATCCGGCAGAGTTGGTTAAGGGTGTTTTTGATATTAGGATTGTATTGGTTCTCCAGCAGCGGAATCAAATCGAGCCGAATTTTGTTCCGAAGGTATATCGTTTCATCGTTGGATTCGTCTGTCCTGTAGTTTAATCGTTCATTTTGCAGATATTGGATAATTTCTTTTCGCCACGTAAAAAGGAGGGGTCTGATAAGCTGTATCGGGGAATCCGGAACTAACGGACGTTTTATGGGTATTCCTCCAAGCCCGACGGTACCCGCGCCCCGAATTATACGATGAAGGACGGTTTCCGCGTTGTCGTCGGCGGTGTGCCCTAATGCAATAAGGGTAGCGTTATGTTCCCGGGCGACGTTCTGAAAGAACCGGTATCGCTCTATGCGCGCCGACTCTTCGATAGAATGTTTGGCTTGGTCTGCAATTTTTTGGATATCCACCTCTTTTACCATACAGGGCAGGGAGAGCCTTGCGGCAAAATTCTGGACAAATTGAACATCTTCTTCGGCAGACTTACCACGAAGCCGATGGTTAAGGTGGGCTACCAGTAAACGGATACGGAGGTTTTTAAGGGCATTAATGGCGTGAAGCATTTTTAGCAGGGCTACGGAGTCGGGCCCCCCCGATACCCCCACGACGACCGTGTCGCCGGTTTTAATAAGCTGGTACGTGTTTATCGTGTTAAAAACGCTGAAAGTTAGGTTATCCAATCGCATAAAGAAAGACTATATCCGTTTCCGTTGCGTCCGTCAAGTTTAGAAATAGTTTGACTTTAGCTTTTGTGTTCGTACAATGGATGTTTGTGGAAAAATAGGAAAATTTATCGTAATCGTTCCGGCTTTGAATTAAAAATTCGGTAATAGTTCTCCATATCCCCGATGAGTTCCTGCATTCTCCGTGGTGGGCATCTCTGTTACCGGTTGGGCAAGGTTTATGAATAAAAGGTGGATATCCGGCTTCTTGTTTGTATTTCTCATTTCTGCGGCGGTTGTCTGCCAGGGTGCGCCAAAACGAAATAAAACGGCGCTCATTGACGTAGACGGCCATGAATTAGCCGTAGAACTGGCGACTACTCCGGAAGAGCAGATGGTAGGCCTGATGAATCGTGACACTTTGGGCAGTGACGAGGGTATGTTATTTATTTTTCCACAGGAGAATATCATCTCTTTTTGGATGAAAAACACGGCAATACCCCTTTCCATTGCCTTTATAAAGATCGACGGCAGGATTGTGCAAATAGAATCGATGAAACCCTACAGCCTGGATTCTCATTTTTCTCATGAAAAGGTAAAATACGCACTGGAAATGAATAAGGGCTGGTTTGAAAGGCATGGAGTAGACATAGGCGATTTAGTCAGGATACCACTGACTCTTAACGGTAGGCGCGAGAACGAATAATCTCATTACTTTATGGAACAAGCAGTGTTATGACGACACCTCTGACAAGTATTATTAATGAAAAAGACGGTTCCGAGACGATCCTTATTCCTGCCGGTGATTGTATTATCGGCGAGGAGCGAAAGGTCGTTCACGTGGAATCTTTTTATATCGATAAATTCCCCATAAGCAATGCCCAGTACAAAAAGTTTATGGAGGCCACCGGCGCGAAAGAACCTCTTTATTGGAGCGATAAGCGATTTTGCAATCCTCTACAGCCTGTTGTAGGCATCAGTTGGAACGACGCCGTTGCCTATGCTAAATGGGCAGGCAAGCGGCTTCCCAGGGAAATTGAGTGGGAAAAGGCTGCACGGGGGACTGACGGCAGGGAATACCCCTGGGGAAATTTCCAGCCGGACAGCACAAGGGCTGTATTCAACCTGGACCCACACACGGGGTCGCCGGCGCCAATCGGCGATAGAAAGGAAGGCGCCAGCCCTTATGGATGTCTTGATATGGCCGGCAACGTCTGGGAGTGGTGCGAAGATTGGTATGAAGAAGGAAAATTCCGCGTAGTCAGAGGGGGCTCGTGGGTAAACCACCATTACATACTAAGAAGCGCCTACAGAAGTTGCAGTTACCCTGAAGGCAGGGATAACAACGTCGGTTTCCGCTGCGCAAGGTAACTACTTTTTGATGCCCAATGCGTTTAACGAGAGGCGGATGTCGTAGTTTCCTTCAAACTTAAATTCATCGTTAAAGACCTTTTTCAGGTCGTAGCTGTTTTTGAAATCCTCTCTCGTGTCCGTATCGGTTTTTCCCATGAGACCGCTTTCCACGAGATTGAAAACGATATTCCCGAAATCTATGTCCTCATGCACCCCCCATTGTTCAAACACCACGAGCGCCATATATCCGAATTGATTTAATCCGAATTTCCTGATGCCCTCCATCAGCTCTTTTCCGGTCACGTGGCGGTCTGCGTCGGTCGTTTTGAACATGCTTTTCCCCAGTTGCGTCGTCGTATAATCGAGCGCTTCAAATACGAACTGATACGCCTGTATTCCGTAACGAGGATCTTTTTTGATAACGTCTTTTATCTTATTCCACGTTTTTGTCACATCGACTCCTCCCACGGGGTAGAATTTTCCAAATAGAATTTTGGTAACATTTTAGTTTTTTGAAAAACTATCAAGGCAAAGACTTGGGTTGATTTTGCCCCGTAGGGGCTCTTGCTAATAGGCAGGCAATTTATTGCCTGTGTTAATTAAGATAAATCAGCCCTGTAGGGGCGAATGAAGATTACGCGTACCCGTTCTCGATCGTCCCTACGGGACTTTATTTTTGTTTGGCAAAAATACAGGCAATAAATTGCCTGCCTGCTACCTCACGTCCCTATCGGGACTTAATAAGCACAACCAACAATTTTTCAAAAAAGTAAACTGTTACGAATTTTGACGTTTATTTACTGAGAGAAAGTTCTATTCTTGGGAACAACGACCTGCCTTTTCGGACCACCGTGCCTTCATTAAACCCCCGATGGAGTTCCAGGCAGGGCGATTCCTTGTTTTCCAGGATGCCGAGTTGCCACTGGATTTCAATAGACGTCGTTGGCATAAACGGATAAATCAACACCGAGATATCCCTGATTGCCATCGCCAGCAAGCCCAGCACCATTGCAAGTTGAGGCCTTGTTTCATTTGTTTTGGCAAGCGACCACGGTTTTTTTTCTTCAATAAATTTGTTTGCGCTGCCTATGTACTCCCAGATAGCCTCAAGCGCCTTGCTGAACTGGAGGTTGCTCATCTCGTGGTCAACTTTTTCGTATACCCTCCTGGCCGCCGCCCCAAGCACCGTTTCCGCATTGGCAACGGGTGGGATGACACCGGCAAAATATTTTTCAATCATCGTCAGCGTGCGTTGCAGCAAATTGCCCAGGTCGTTACCCAGATCGGAATTTATCCTCTGAACCAGCGCGGTATAGGAAAAATTACCGTCCAGGCCGAAAGGCACTTCTCTGAGAAGGAAAAACCGGTAGGCATCGACGCCGTACTGTTGAATAATGCTCGTCGGGTCTATTGCGTTACCGAGTGATTTCGATATCTTTTGCCCTTCAATGGTCCACCAACCGTGCGCAAATATCTTGTCCGGTAACTCTATCTTCAAAGACATGAGTATGGCAGGCCAGATAACCCCGTGAAACCACAAAATCTCCTTGCCTATGATATGAACGCTGGCAGGCCAGTACCGCTCAAACCGTTGCATGTCGTCATCGTAACCTAAAGCCGTTATGTAGTTCAGCAGCGCATCGATCCAAACGTAGATGGTGTGTCCCGGATTCATAGGTACCTGAATGCCCCACTCCACCGCGGAACGGCTCACGCTGATATCTTCTATCTGGGATTTAATCCTCTGAAGCAGTTCGTTTCTTCTGGATTCGGGTTGGATAAAATGGGGGTGCTTATCGTAGAACTCAATCAGTGCGTCCCGGTATTTTGATAATTTGAAGAAATAGTTTTTTTCTCTGACCTTTTCAACGCCCCTTTTGCATTCAGGGCATTTTTTCTCGTCAAGCTGTGACTCAATCCAGAAGCTTTCACAAGGGATACAATACCAGCCCTCGTATTCCCCCAGATAGATGTCTCCGCTCTCAAAGATGCGTTGGAAGATTTTTTTTACGCGCAGACAGTGTCGTTCATCGGTTGTTCGTATAAAATCGTCGTGAGAAACATGGAGGGACGTCCATAACGTTTTAAACTTGGCCACCACCGTATCGACAAATTCCATCGGCGTATTGCCGCAGGCCTGAGCCGCCTTCTCGATTTTTTGCCCGTGTTCATCGGTTCCGGTCAGAAAGAAAACATCCCGGCCCTTTGTCCTCATATACCGGGCCAACGCATCGGCGGCAATCGTTGTGTAGGAATGTCCGATATGCGGGACGTCGTTGACATAATAGATGGGCGTTGTCAGATAAAAAGATTGATTACTCACCGTCACAATCCTTTTCGCAGGTATGGTTACACGCCGAACCCTTTTGCCGTAACGGTTCCCGGACTTTATCGATAACCTCACTCACCGACACCGACTGCCTGTTCCCATTTTCCGCCTCAATAACCACCTGTTGTTGCAGCACGTCGTAATTAACCACCTCCCCAATTCCTTTTGTCGTTTTGACAACGGAACCTTTTTTAGGCATACTGTTTTTCAGCTCCTCGTAGACCTTATCCTCGTAACGCAAGCAGCACATAAGGCGTCCGCACCTGCCGGAGATCTTGGATGGGTCCAGCGTCGCCTTCTGGTTTTTTGCCATTTTCATCGTGACGGGTTCGAGATTTTTGAGGTACGAGCGGCAGCACAATTCCCGTCCGCAGTGTTCGTAATCGGCCAAAAGCCTCGCCTCATCCCGCACCCCTATCTGTTTCATCTCTATGCGGGCCTGGTATTCCTTTGCCAGGTCTTTTACCAATTCTCTGAAATCTATACGCCCGTTGGCCAGATAGTAAAAAATAATCTTTTTCGTTCCATACAGATGCTCGACACTGGCCAATTTCATAAGAAGCTTATGCTCTTTTATCTTTTTTTGGCAAAACTTAAACTCTACAGGCACCATTTCGTTGTCGATTTTCCCCATTTTTTCCTTGTCGTCTGGGGTTGCCTTTCGCAAAATCTCCCCGATATTCTCCACGGGGGAATTATCGTCTATTTCTTTCACTTTCATGACAACCTCGCCAAATTCAATACCGCGGTTAGAACGAACGATAACCTGGTCGCCTTTCTTCAGTGAATTGAAAGCGGCAATAAAATCGGCCGTATTTTTTAGCACGCCGTATCGAACGGTTAAGATTTGTTTCATGAAGGTGTATTTTGGTATAGTTACAATTCTGCCCAGTTTATAACGTAAACGTAATTGGTGCCATGTTAACAATTATCTTATACCTTGTCAAGTTTTCACGTTAATTAAGGTTGTTTTTACGTAACGGCTTCAATGGATTACCCTTGCCTTATTTGTTCATAATATGATATTATTCAAACGATTACTTTCGATTACATTCCCGTGCATAAATGGTATTTTACGAATATTTTTCACTATAATAATCATCATGAAAAAAATACTTATTTGTTTTGGCTTACTCCTTTCCACAACGTTAGGCGGCACATCGAATGCGCAAGATTTATCCGACAAATTGAGCATGCTGGAAATCGTCATTTCCAACCTGGTTACCAGGGTAGAAGCCCTTGAGAAGCGTATAAACTCGCTGGAGAAGAACCTTTCCGGTGGCGTCTCGAAATCCATCAAAAAAGAAGTCCCCGGCGGTGAGCCGTCTCCCAAACCTTCCCTTCCCGGTGGTTTTGAGGGTATTGGGAAGGGCTTTTACGTAAAGAATACCCGTTTTAACCTTTTCGGAACCAACGTGCTTTTCACCGGTGAGATAGCCAATAAATCGGAAAAGAATTATCGTTTTGCAAAATTCGTCTTAGAAATATACGACGACCGCGATTTTTTGATTAAAAAGGAAGAGTTTTCATTGCCCGATATCCCTAAAGAGACCACAAAACCATTTGAAGTGATGGTTGTGGGCATAGAATCGAATAGTATCTATCGGTACGTAGTTAAGGCATCCGAATAAATCTATTTTTAGTAAAAAGGGGTTTTTGATTGTACGAGAAATACTGGGAACTGAAAGAACTGCCTTTCGAGAATGTACCAGACCCTCGTTTTTTGTATCATTCGACACAGCACGAAGAGGCGCTCATGCGGTTGCTTTACGCAACCAAGGCACAAAAAGGCGCTGCCATGTTGACGGGTGAAATCGGGTGCGGCAAAACGACCGTAAGCCGCGCCTTTGTCCAGGAGTTGTCAAGCAGCGATTACGAGATCGGCATTATTGCAAATCCAAGTCTGTCATCACTGGATTTTCTCAAAGAGATACTGTACCAACTGGGCATTGAAAAAACAGCCGGTACGAAGTCGGAGCTTTTGCGTATCCTAAACAACGCAATCCTTCAAAACGCATCTCAAAACAAAAGGACCATCCTGATTGTCGATGATGCGCAGGCCATTGAAGACGTTACAACGTATGAAGAGTTAAGGCTTTTGTTAAATTTCCAGCTCAACAACCAATTCCTTTTAACCCTTATTTTAATAGGGCAACCGGAGTTACGGGATAAAATCGCAAAAATACCGCAAATGGATTCAAGGATATCCATCAGATACCACTTAAAGTCTCTGGACTTAAACGACACGGCAAAGTATATATTATTCAGGCTGCGAACGGCGGGCATGCAAAAGCACCTCTTTACAAAAGAGGCTATTGAAAAAATATATACTTACACCGCCGGGGTACCGCGCAAGATAAATAATATCTGTGATTTGAGTCTGTTGGTCGGCTCCGGCAGAAAAATCACCCTAATCGATTCAGAAATAATACAACAACTTATTGATGACTCTAATTGAGAACAAGGGAAGGGTATGGCAAGGCTCTCAGACCTGATCAGGCAAGGAAAAATACCGGAAAAAGAAACGCCGCTGACTCCGGATACCCAGGATAAAATACGGATCAGAGAACTCACGGAATTAAAATTGAGAAAAAACGACGTGGGTTTAGATGACGCCAGCTTTCCCAGCGAATCCGGCGTCAAAAAAGAACTAAGAAAAGCTGCTACGGGGCTGGATAACCTTGCATTCCCCTGCGAAACGCAAACCGCTCTTTTAGAAAAGGGTTTTGCAGCCGAACCTGAAAAACCGGCGCAGGAAACCGCCGCCGTTCCTAAAGAAAAGGCTGCCGGTAGAACCACGGAAGAACAAAAGACGTTTGTAACCTTATATCGCGCCCTTTATGAATTTTTGAACGAGATATTCACGACCGTCAAGGCAAACCAAAAATTCAGCGTTGATAAAGGAATGGAACTCATAGCCGGGGTACTCGATCTTCCAAAAGCAATTGAAGATCTTCATCGCGAGGCCATTTACAAAAAAGACATCCAATATGATTCAACGGTACACGGCATTAACGTAATGATTTTTGCCATCAAGATTGGAAACGGACTTGGCTATAATAGAGAACAATTGACCGAATTGAGTTTGGCTGCATTGCTTCACGACGTCGGGGTGTGTAAAATCCCAAACGATATTGTAAAAAAAGAAGGGGCGCTCACCAACGAGGAATACGCCTTAATCAAAAAACATCCTCAACTGGGATATGATATTATCTTGAATACCCTTGGAAACAAATACCAGTGGCTGGCAGACGTGGTCTTTCAGGAACACGAGCGGGAAGGGGGGCAGGGCTACCCGCGCGGTTTAACGGGAAAAGAAATCCATGAATACGCGAAGATAATAGGCATGGTAGACGTGTATGAGGCGTTGAGCCATCCACGCCCGCAAAGGAAGAGATTCCTGCCTTACGAGGCGGCCAAGGTTATCGTTAATTCATCAAAGAATGCGTTTGCCCCGCGGATGATAAAGATGCTGATTACTAAATTGTCATGCTTCCCCATCGGCAGCTACGTGGTGCTTAACTCAAAGGCCATTGGAAGGGTCGTGGAAACAAATGAAGGCTCGCCGCTGCGTCCAGCAATAGAGATGTTGTACGAAGCGATGGGAAAGCGATTGCCTGTGCCGAAGCTCATTAGACTACAAGATACCCCGTTACTTTATATTGTTGATTCCATATTTGAGGAAGATTTACCGAAATAGGGGAGGAGCATTTTATGTCAACCGAAGAAGAAGCCGTAACGAACGAAACTTCACCCCAGGAGAATTCTACAACCAGAAGGACGTTTATCGGTATGGGTATAAAGGGTATTGCCCTTCTGCCTTACGTCGCCCCGATAATTGAAACGTACCTGATTGGCAGCGCCCGTGCAGGCAAGAAGAAGCATGACGACGACGATCATGATGACGATGACGATGACGATGAACACGGAATAAGCCGTCCCCCCAATGAGGATGAAGGCGAAGAAAGCGAAATGGAGCATACCAATGCTGATGAGCGATAGTATCACTACTACCGGAGCCACTTCTGAGAAGTCCAAATATCGAATAGTTCAAATGTACGTGTAGTGGCAAGGCGCGCCTTGCCACTACGCTGTTAAATGTTGCCGAACGTTTAAAGTAATTAAA
>CAYJPZ010000046.1:0-22125 GCA_964372185.1 uncultured candidatus Brocadiaceae bacterium | reverse complement strand
GAACGACATATTGGTAGAAAACAAACACAAAAACGGTCTTAGTTCCGTAGGAACGACATATTCGTAGAAAAACCATTGGGTTTTGAATATTTCATGCCTACGGCACTTTATGGTTGTATGCCCTTGCTATTTCTACCGATATTTTGTCCCTACGGGACATTACGTCACTACTCAGGTAGATAGGCTGAAGACCGAAGGCTAAATCGTGTATGATTACACCTATGTAGGGTGGGCAATGCCCACCCTACTTGCTGTTTGAACACGTACCAGGGGTGGCAACCCTAAAGGGTCGCCCTACAACGGCATTGAAATTCCTATACATATATTTTTTGCAAAGTCTCATATACCGCTTTGTATAAGGCTTTGGCACAAATTTTAACACTGCCCAACTTTGGGCGAATGAACGCTAATAGCAGAGACGACCCGCCGGGTCGTCTCTGCAATCCTTTATTCGCGTTTATTGGCGTTCATTCGCGGTTGAAGAAGGAGACCTTATTATCACAGCCTGTCACCGTGCAGGTGCGCCTCCACGCCCCGCACCAGTGAATGCGCCAAATCAGGGGGAAATGGCAGTCCCCAGGGAATCTCCGCCTTGAAAATGGGGATATTCGCCGCGATGCGCCCAAAGGAATCGAGCCGTCGCTGAAGATGTTTTTCCTGCTGCAACCCTTGTATCCTGGGGAAAGCCATCAGGTAAAGAAGCGACATGGAGCGATGGAGCCGTTGCAGTTTTAGCTCTTTATCATGACGTGAGAGGTGAAGGATGACAATTGCGCCAAGAGGCACCATAGACTGGTTACCATCCATCGTAACGGCAATCCGGCCATCGGGTGTCGTTTCATGCGCCGTTGCAGGAAAGTTCTCAGCGAGCACTGCAGCGCCCTTGCGAAGCCGGATTTGCCCTGTTCCTGTAAAACAGCAAAAGTCCTTACCCTCTGGCTGAAGGCGCAACAGGTCGTCGGTGATAAACCGGGCGCCGTTTGCGCAGAGCAGCGCGGCAAGGGTGGACTTGCCCATGCCAGAATCACCCGCAAATGCGATCGCCAGGTTCCCCGTCTCTACGGCGCTGGCGTGCAAGACGCACTCGCCGGCCAAGGTGAGGATGCAGGCGATTACATTACCCGCAACAAACAGCGCAGCCATATCGGGATGAACATCCGCAAAGAGATGGACACGGACAGAGCGCAGGTCGCGGCCAATCCAACACTCGCAGGTCTGGTGAAATAAAAGAATATAGCCAATCCCTGTATCCGTAAGGGTATAGCCGCGCCCGTCTTCAAGGAACATCTTTGCCAAAATCTGTCCTGCGGGGGCGCAGTCAGAAATCGCTTTGCCTTCACCCCGGCGGACTTCTATGTCATACGGCAGGAAAGCGCCCTCTGCAATGGGCGCAGGCAGTGCAATCTCAGAATAGACGCGCAGTCCGTAAAGATGATATACCCGGGCGCCAGCCTCCATCAGCATTGAACCTCCCCGGTTTCATTCCTGATCTCAATCAGCCCTTCGTCAGCCATTTCCTGCAAGACCGCCAGCAGGTCGCGCTCACAGCGCTTGGGTTCCACATCGTAGTCATTCAAAAGAGTATCCAGGATGTTCCTGACCGTCTTTGGCTCCCGGATCAGTCCCCAGATGCGCGCGCCTACCTCTTCGAGCGAATAATATTCCTCCGAGTCAACACCCAGGATAATGACTTCCTTGCCCAGATCGGTGGAAACCTGGCCTGAACTCTTCACAACAGTGGAATCGGGTAAAACCTTGCCCATAGCGTTTGTTCCTCCGTAATAGTTCAGCTATTTTAGACAGGATGAACAGGATTTACATGATACTTTTTTCATCCTGTGTATCTTTTACTTTAATGTTTAAGAAATTCAAAGTTTTTGGTAGTAGCCAACTCCTGTTGGCGACCGGCACATGCACACCGTTAAGCATTGCCAATCGCCGTAACGTAGAGACGCATTGCAATGCGTCTCTACACCCCCGTGCGTATTGAAAAGCCGTCGAAGGCCTAATTCATCAAATCTTTTTCCTGCACAACTTACGTTCCTGTGTGCCGATAGTGGCCGGCCGTGAATTTTTGGAACCAATAGCGGGGCAAATACGCAATGCGATCCCGCGCGCGGTCTATCAGTTGCAAGCGAAAAAACGTTTCTTTCCAGGGTTTGACGATGACCAGCGGTCCCTCAAAGAGTTGCCATCGGACCCGATTGGCGAGTTTCGCCACCTGCGAGTCGTGGCGTATCTCTTGCCCAAGTTCGTGTGGCAGGGGCATTCCGAGCACGTCGTTGGCGAGAAAAATCCCCAGCAAGAACATGCGCCATCCCCCGGATGTATTGGCTTGTTTCACGACCCGCCCCCAGTCCATTGTCTCCCGGCATTTCACCAGTTGCGCCACGTCGCATATCCACTGCAGACGGGACCAGAGATGCCTTGAGCCATGCACGCAAAGAAACAGCAACAAATCTTCCGGCGCGAGAGAGTCCACCATCATGCCGGCAAAGGATATCCGCTCACGCCGCTCCCAGACGCCTTCCCAATCCTGGTGAAAAGGAAAATCTTCCGGCACGATGCTCCAGTGCAGTTCAACATCTACCCGCATATCCCCCCTGGTGAGCGTAAAATGTTTGTGATGATGGCTTTGCAGGTATGCCTTTTCCTGGCGCTTCGTCAACTGATATTTAGGTTGGTATCCCAGGGAAAGCAAGAGCCGTTTTGCAGAGGGGTACCCTTCCTGACGCACCAGAATGTCTATGTCATCAAAGTGGCGCAGCGCCGGGTCGCCGTAGAGCAAAGACGCCAGCGCGGGTCCCTTGAAAGGAATCGCCGGAATCCCTTGCTCCTCCAACCTCTTGAGCAACCGCACCAATTCGCCGGTCAAAAGAAGACTGCGAATCGAGGCGGAGCGAACATAAGCCGCCAGGTCAGCAAGCACAGACGCTGGCGCTGCCTGCGGACAGCCATTCCGCAGCGCGCGGTCAAGGATGGGCGCAACGCGGTGAAATGCGGCAATCTGTAGCAAATCGCTCCAGTCCACCGTATCATTGAGGAATGTCTTCAACGAGGAAGTGTCTTCTGAGTTCAGGAAAACCCGTAAAGAGTTGATAAGAAATTGTTGGGTTGATGCTCTATCACTAAAATCCGTTCTCATATTTCACATCCACCTTCAGATTAAAATCTCAGCAAAAACATCCCTGCCATCATCCCCCGCATCAGAATCCTGCTGCATTGCTCCGTAGTTGCCACATTGACCTCTTCTTTTTGCAGTGCCTGAAGCACCTGATTCATTTTAGCCAGATCCAGCACCTCACGTGCCAATGCTGATTGTTCCAGGCACATCATCATGGCTTGCACTTCGGGCAGTGTTGCCAGCAGGCGATAGCCTACATCTGCTTCCTGAAAACCACTCTGTGTGTTCAACCGCACATGGTCAGGCAGCATCCCCTTCATAGCCCTCCGAATAAGACTGCGGTCCTGCCCGTCCATGCGATACTGTTCATCAGGAATCGACAGGCAAAATTCTATCAACCGCTTGTCGCTCGTGGGATCGCGAACTTCGAGATTGTAACCCGCGCCGATTTCTGCCCAGAGAGCACCGAAGATATTTGTACCGGGACGGATAAGAAGACAGCGCACTTTAAGCGGATCGGAGGGCAGCATAGTCAGAAGGTTTGGTCCTTTTTCATGCATCATCCGCCGCGTGAGCTGAAGTGAGCGTGCGAATTTGAGATTGATGGCAGAATACTCTGCCCACGGCTCAGGCTCGCTCCAAAGGGAACGCAAGCGTCTTATCTGATTACGCACCGGAACAATAAGGGGACCTAACAAATATCTCTTGATAATCTTTCGTAATGGGAGGTTCAATCCCTTGAATTTGTTTCCCAAAGCGCGCCATTGTCCTGTCAGTATCAGTAGCCAAATGTTTTCCACGCCTCCGTTCCATGAAATTGTTCCATTCCCGCTATGTCCCGTCAACAAAACGCCAATACCTTGTTGCTGTGCGTTTTGCAATAGTTCATATATCCAGAACATACTGGCTGCGTTGTAACCGGGCTCGTCGTGCAAATCCAGACCGCGTTCTATCCCCGCCAGCGGGCTCATATTTTCTGCACGGATATAGTTCACATCGAGGTCTTTGATGAATTGCCTGTTAGATTCAACCAGAGACGACTCGTCACCATAACGGCCGCTCCGTGTCGTATGTTGGGTATCGTAAATAGGAATAAAGGTGAAAACAGGCAACACCTTGCCTGAGGCGCTAAGTTCCCGCGCTGCCAGGGCGCAAACCGATCCGGAATCCAACCCGGAGCTTAAGGTCGCGCCAACGGGCCGCGGACTCCGCAGACGGCAGTGCACCGCTTGTGCGTAAACCTCCAGAAACGCCTCCAGATATTCTGTGTCCGACCTGAGTCTTAGCGGTGTGATATTTTCAAGATGCCAGTAGCGGTTTACAACTACCCTGTCGGCAGTGACCGTCAGGGTGTGCGCTGGCGGCAGGCGGAAAATATCTTCGTATGCGGTTTCGACGCCATCGCCGTGCCACGATGTGAGGACCTGTGCCACGCGAAACAGATTTGGTCGTTGTGGCACATCGGGCAACACGAGCAACCCTTTGATGCATGAAGCAAAGGCGAAAAAGCGCTGATGGTGATAGTAATAAATCCCGCTGACGCCATGATGGTCGCGCGCAATAAACAACTTGCGCTTGCATGGATCCCAAACCGTGAACGCCCAATCGCCGATCAAATGATGCACACACTCTTCGCCCCAGCGTAGGTAGGAGTGGAGGATAAGGTCGCCATCTGTAATTTTCGATTCCCGATGGCCGATTTCCGCTTGTGGATTGCTTTTGTCGTCGCACAATCCAAGTGCGGAAATCAGCTCGTCGCGGTTGTCAATCCGCGCATGTGCGGTAAGGACGCAGCCGCTGGCAGATTCCTGTCGCGGCAAAGATTCGTAACGCGCCTCAGGGGTGTTGTGCAGCAGCAGATGCCCCATGCCGATGTTTTCAGCGCACCAGATGGAGGCGCCATCGGGACCCCAGTATGCCATCGCAGCGCGCATGGCATCCAGTGCCGACACAGCGACTGGCGCACCATCGCGATGAAAAAGTCCAAAGATTGAACTCATTTTCCCTTTCCCTCATGGGCATTAACAAGAATAAATGGTCGGATTGTCACTTTTTTCATAGTTTGTCACCCTTTTCCTTTTGTGAGCAGCCTACTAAACTTCCTTTAGATGCCCAAATAGGCTTACCAGCAGCATTGTAAATCACTAAATTTCCATCATCCTGCATAACTATTTTGCTGTTATTATTTCCGGATGTATTAGTTGCCCAAATTGGATTCCAAACAGATGAATAAATGACAAAATTTCCATCAGGTTGCATATAAGTTCTCCATGCTGGTTTTCCGCTAGTGTTTGATGCCCAGATTGGGTTATTATTAGCATCATAGATTACTAAATTCCCGTCATTTTGATACTGTAAATAGAATTTTTTTTGAGCAGAACAGAGGCGATCTTCCGGTATTAGATACTGGTTTGCTGAGCCGTACATAGTATCGCCTTTTGGGAACACCAATTGATACAACTTTTGTTGTTGCGTCTGTTCAAACTCGTAATTACCTGAGTTTAATCGCCAGACTGTAAATATGCCATAGTGGTAATGCTCTGCGTTATCCTCATAGGCTTGCTCAGCCGTTTGCCGATCCGATTCAAACTTTGCACCATAGGCGAATAAGGACTGGTTGACTCCCGCGTTTTTAAAATCATCCGGCCTCGCACCCCCGTACAGTTGAAGGTTCAAAAAATCCATATTGTTGTTTACAGCCGTGGCATCCAAATTCCCTACTTCAGCAGGGGAGAGCGTCAGGTAATAGTGTTTATCTGTTTGTTGTTTAAACTGGGTGCCTATGGCATTGACCAGGAGTTTGAATTGGTCTTGGGTGGTTTGCTCGGAAATTGGACTCTCCCAATCTATATCAAAACCATCCAGATCATAATGCTGCAAATATGCCATCAGGTTGGCAGCGAAGTTGTAGGCGTTCTGCTGAGGTGAATAATGGGGATTCGAAAATATATTCGAAAGCAGGCGTCCATCGCCCCAGTCCAGCGTTACCGCGATTTTAATGTTGGGGTTGTTTTTCCGGGCATCCTGTATCACATAATTCATGTAATCCTGGTTGGTCAGTCCCCCTGGGTGTGAGGCAGCGCCAATTTCAATCGTGTACGAAGAACCATCTCCGGCAGGAATGGTGGTAGCACTTGTAGGGGTTGTGGTTACAAAGCAGATGAAGAGGATGTCAGCAGACTGATAGACGCTCTCCTTAATGAGCCTCTGGTAGCAACTGTCGGGAGTGGTGTAAATAGTTCCGGTAGGTACATCATCATTCAAAAAGATCCATGCATTAACGAGCTTTTGGGACTTGTTTCTTAAAACACCATCTATATTGGCGATGTCGCCCTGCTCATAATCATAACTTGTTATATCCAGTGTGGAGAGCTGCCAGGTTCCATCGATTCTCTTACATTTGGCAGTCAAAATAACCCTCACATTCTTACATGTTGCTAGGTATGAACCTGATGGAAGAAACCCCTTATCTGGATAAGGGGCACCTTCTGGTGCCAAGATTCCATTCCAGTTCACCAATCCAGCATTTGGCTCATTTAGTGCACATACTGGATATGATGCTGTAACCCAGCTTTGGTCAGATTTTTGTGCATCGCAATACAGATTCACATAAATATTCTGTGAAGTTTTCTGATAACTGCCTTCCGGGATAAATTTTACCATTTTAGCACCTCCTTTGGTTGTTGAGATTTTGCAAAAATAGGTAATTGCATTGGACTGCATCTACCCAAACACGGCCAATACGATTGGCATGTTAACCATTAAAAAGCCTCCTTTCTAAAACGATAATCCAAACTCATCTGGTTTTATTTGAGGGGGACCTCCTGTCGTCAATTGCTTCACATTCCCCAGCCTGGTCAACTCTGGAGTTTTGTAGGTCTTTTTCTCTTTGCCCGCTTCCACTTGCCTGTCATCCATTGTTTGCATTTGTTCTTTCATTTTTCTCACCCCCTTTCTTTGAGACCTGTATTTATTATTTCGGTGCGTTTCACGCACCATACGTTTACTTCCCTTCGGTTGTGTGAAACCTATTAAAATTAAATCCCCTCCTGCGCTCCCGCAGTGATTCAACAAAGATTAGCAGCCGGGTCACGCCGCGAAATCGCCAGTAGTCAAGCGTCTTTGGCGGCTTTGAGAACGACTCAGGACTCAGAATGCGCTCAATCTCGTCCGGCAACGGTTCTGGCATTGTCCCCTCCACCGACTCCATTAACTTGATGGTAGCCTTGTCGCTCCTGCCTTTGTCTTGCCGATAAAGATTTCTTGATGGGACATCGTTGTGTAGTGCGGAGCGCAGTAGTTTCTTGGTGCCAGGACCATAAAGTTCAGCCGGGTGGCACTCAAATGCCAGTTCCAATACCTCCCGGTTGAAGAAGGGAAACGAGCGGCGGATGCCCAGGGCGCTGCACGCTTCCCAATTCATGGGTACAAACGGGTCTATCGTGGCGCTGTGCATTGCAAGATATCGCCATGGGTCTGTATCTCCCCGCAACTCTTTTCTTTTTCTCTCCCACCAGATGAGATACTCCTCCCGCACCGCAGGATGAAACAAATCCAGCGGCTTGTTTGTAATAGGGTCAGTCTCCTCAAGGAGTTCTCTCGGAAATGGAAGAGGCTCACGTCCGCGCAATGATGCCATACGATACTTTGCCCAACGGGCGATAGAGCGTGGATCCTTGAGCGCCATCCGGCCATCCATCAACAGCCGGAGGGGGGAAGTCTGTCGCGCCCAATCAGGGACAGTGAAACCCGACCCGCACACTGCATCGGCAAATTCTCCGCCAAAGAGCACCCGCACAGGCGCCTCCTTGAGGATACGGGGCAGACTACACAGAGCAGGGTGAAGCACGTGAAAGACAATGCGCGGGGCAGAGCGCCATAAATCGAGAAGCAGTCTCTCATGCCAGTGCACCGCCCAGCGGCGCTCGAACCCGTACTGCTGCGCCAGCGGCTCGATGAAGGACATCTCGTGCTGCACCGCGTCCTCGCGTTCTTTGCGTGGCAGCACACTAAATGTCCACGCCTTGCACCCCACCACGCCCGCGGCAAGGGCGGCAAGGGACGAAGAGTCCACCCCACCGCTCAGGGTGAGGAGATTGCCGTCTTCGGGGTCCAGGTCGCGCCTTAGTTTCTCAATGAGCAGCGTGCGCAGACGTTCGGCGTGCCCGCGTGCCAAAGCCGGGGTGGGATAGGGGATTTGCTTTGGACGGGGGTTCCAATATCTCCCCACCTGCATTCGCCCTGTCTTTCCCCTGCGGGCAAAATGTCCACGTCCCAGAATCGTAACGCCGTCGAGAAAAGTCCTTCCGTCCGGGAGTATGCCCCAACTGGACGCCCAGATCGCATTCACCAACGGGTCGAGTCGTGGCTCGTCAGGCAGGTAGCGCACGAAATCGCCCAGCCGCGTGCCGATGGCACAGCGCTCCCCCGACTGCTTGAAATAGAACGGCACCAGCCCGCCGCAGGAGCGGACGATCGTCGCGCCCCCGTTTGGGCGAAACCGTATGAAGCCAAAGTCGCCGGGCAGGGAGGAGAGGCGGTCGGGGTGCAGGTCGGCCAGTTCCGCGATCTCCCGCAAACGCGCGACAGGGTCGTTGCCTGATCGCTCCAACAACACATCCCGCCCTTCGGCAAAGGCCAGCCGGTGCCGGCGCGCAAGATCATCGTCGGGCAAAGAGCCGGGAAGGGGCGCCGCAGCGGCAACCCAGCCGGGCGCCGGGCGCCACACCTCCGCGAATTCCCCGCTGCGCCGGAGTTCGGGCATCATCTCGTCCAGGGCAGCCGGGTCGGCATCATAGACGGCAAATAGATTTGACAAAGGGGGCCTCATCATCATTACACCTCAACAATGCTATACGGTAACAATTGGTAACTATTAAGCGAAAACAGGCAATTACTCCGGTCTGTCTCGCGCAAAGCCGCGAAGGGCGAACAATATCTTGATCCACCCGGTTAACCGCTCATGAACGCGAATGAACGCTAATAGCAAAGACGACCCGCCGGGTCGTCTCTACTTAGGAACTGACAATTAATAACATGAACAACTTCATGTTGCTGTGACATCAGGGCTAAAGCCCTGGTATGACGTGTACCCACTAACCCCAGCCTTAAGGCTGGGGTTAGTGACAGTCTTATCTGAATTGGGCTTTAGCCCTGACCTGTTCAGGTTATTAATTGTCAATCCCTTACTATCTTTTATTCGCGTTTATTGGCGTTCATTCGCGGTTGAAGAAAGCCGGTATACCGGGAAACCTTCATCATTCGAAATTCCTTGTTCGGTATTCGTAATTCAATACACCGTTTTCTACCGCTTTTCCCTCCCATTTCAAACCCAAACAAAAAACGCCTTTCCCGGCGCGCTGGCCGGAAAAGGCGTTTTATGTGCTGCTAAAACGGTAAAACGAAAAGTAATATTAAGGGTATTTGGCTTGGCTTGGCTTGGCTTGGCTTGGCTTGGCTTGCAAGAGGTATACCATTCGCTTATTTCTCCAATTTATATTGAAAACATCCCAAAGCGGTAAATTATCTCGTAGTCTTGTACCAAAACCCATTATCCCTGTCAAGCCTTTTTCAAACAAAGGTAAGCGTTGTGCAGCATCACGCAAACCGTTTAACGATTGAAGTGTCGGAACTTCTTCTGTGCTGAGAAATTTACCGGTAGATTTGGTTGAAAACAAAACCCAATATTTTTATTTAATGCCACAGACTGTCATCGTTGGGTTTCACCATGCACAACTCAAACCTGCACAATTGCCCCGCAAAGCAACGTCTGTCTGCTGCTAACAGAATCTCTCAGCAGAGCGGCAACAGTGGTTTTTCCGGTGATTTTGGGTTTGGGACGAGTTTCTTTTCCAAGGGAGAAATGTGCCAGTCCATTTCTTCAAGTGGAACGGCACCAAGAAGTGGCTCTGTACCATGGGGAAGTTCTATAACGCGAACATGTGAGGTACGTCCCTGAACCTCCACCTCCGCAATGCCAAACACCCGATACTCATGTTGGCCGCCATCTGCCGTGTATACCTTTACGACACCAAGTTGTTCCAACTTGAGTCGCTCAATAAGTTCCGCGGGGATGGCTAGTTCTGCGACGCCTGAGTCTACCAAAGCGTCACACTCGATTTCTTCTCCTTGTTTTTCAGGGGGTAAATACCTATTCTGCCAGTTTCTAATTGTTATCTGCACATTAAAAACACCTATAAGTTTCTCCTTTTTCCATTACACAAATTGTAACACTTTAGTTTTTTGAAAAACAGAGGCTTTTTGCTATACGCTACCGAAATATCGTTGACCCGGAAACGAGTCCCATGATTCCATCCTTAAAAAACAGCAGGCGGGACGCCTGCGCTACAAAACGCCCCTCACAGCCGTCCTGACTTCAAGACCCCTATGGCCAGCCCCAAACCAAGCAAACCGGCAAAGACGAAGCCCAGGATGCCGAGGACGGGAAAACCGTATATCAGGGGGCCTCTGTTGGCCATAATAATGAGGGATGATCCGATAATCAGGGCGGAAATAACCAGGCTGAATGAAATCCGATTGCTGGATTTATCCATTTCAGATATAAATTTCGAGAGTCCCTGATGGTGAAATTCGATTTTTAAGGTGCCTTTTTTTATTTTTTTAACAATTTCATACGAATCACCGGGGAGCGCTTTAAGGATATCCAACAGCTCGGAAGAGTAAAGCGCTGCATCCTTGAGAATTCTTTTCGGGTCGTGCTTTTCCAGGATGAGCTTTTCCACAAATGGCCTGGTGTGGGCGATGGTGTTAAACTCCGGGTCTAGTTGCCTTGCAACGCCGTCAATAGTGGCAAGGGTTTTGATAAGGACGTGGAATTGAGGCGGTATCTTTAGTTTGTATCGAGTCATTAATTCAATGGTTTGAGACAGTATCGTGGAAATTTCTACCTGCTTCAGCGGGATATCATAATATTGCTCCACGATATCGCTGATGGGTTGTTTAAAATCCTGCGGGGACGTTTCTTCACTAAACGTTCCGAGCGCTTCCAGCACCTTTAAGATGCTGCGGATGTTTTTGGTAGATATGGCTACGAGGAGCCGCACGATTGCGTCACGGGTGTCTTCGTCGAGCCTCCCTACAATCCCAAAGTCTACGAATGCCACTACGTTGTTGGGAAGAATGAAGATGTTTCCCGGATGAGGGTCCGCGTGGAAAAAGCCATCGATAAATATTTGCTGAAGAACGGCATTGGCCCCGTTTACGGCAACGGCCTTTTTGTCTTCGGGCGGGTGAGGCTGGTTCAGGTAATCATTCAACCGGATTCCAACAACCTCTTCTATCGTAACAACCTTCGGTCTGGTGTAATCCCAAAAGACCTCCGGGATGTGAACCGTTTTGCTGTTCTTGAAATTTTTCCGAAACTTGTCGATGTTGTGCGCCTCGTAGATAAAATCAATCTCCTTTGTGATAATCCTGGCAAACTCATCCACAATGCTAATGGGATTGAATATCTTGCTGTCGGACATGTACCGGCCGGCCAACTGAGCCAGGGTGTACAGGATGTCAACGTCTGTTTCAACGATTTTGCGGATATCAGGTCTTTGCACCTTTACGATGACCTTTTCACCTGTTTTGAGTTGTGCCCGGTGCGCCTGTCCTAGTGATGCGGCAGCAACGGGGATTGGTTCAAAGAAGGTGAATATCTTACCGGGATCGCTGCCCAGTGATTCCTTTATCTGCTTTTTGACGTCTTCATAACCAAAGGGGGGGACATTATCCTGGAGCTTACTCAGTTCGTAGCAAATGTCGAGGGGGACTAAGTCGGGACGGACGCTTAAAACCTGTCCGAATTTGATAAAGGTAGGGCCTAGCTCTTCCAGCACTTTCCGGAGTCTGACGGCCCGGGACTCCTGTGGTTCCGTAAAACGCCGGAACAGGCGCGTTTTAATGAGGCTTCTTCCAATGATGTATTCATCGAGATGGAGTTGCTGGACTACAAAGCCAAAGCCGTGTTTGGTTAATATTCTCAGTATCTGGTTGAGTCGGCGTATGTCCCGAATCTTTTGTCCTATTTTTCTCAGACGCATATTTGGATGTTTGGTATTTTAAGAATGATGGCTAGCGAGGCAGTGCCTCAGGCCAATTAAATACATTTGAAACCACAGCTTTCACAGATGGTGAATCATTACATCCTAATCCTTTCTCGAATCGATCTTTTTCATAATCTCTTCAAGCTTTTTCTGCATTTCCAGGAGTTCCCGTCGTGTTGGGATATCGAGTTTGTGGAGTACGGCCTTTACCACTTCCTCAATCCTGGATTCGACGTCCTTTTTACCGGAGTGTATCTTTTTTAACAATTCGTCCACCTGGGCTTTCGCCTCTTCCTTCTTGATCTCCCCTTTTTTCACCATTTCATCGATAAATATTTCAACGTTCTCTTTTGTTACGTACAAGGCGCCAAACCCAAGGTTGAGCGCTTTTTTAATAACGTCGTACATCATAGGACCTCCCGTTCAGAATTAAATTGCTAATGAAAATTCCCATACCATCAAGCTAATCCTTCATTCCAAAAGCACCAATCCGTAAATATTCGCCTCATCATGTTTGTTCTGCAAGGTTTTGATGGTTAAGTTATGATTTCTTACGGTTTGGTAGACGTCAATGCCGCATGCCTCCATAGAGGGCCTTGCCTCTCCCGGACGGATACAGGCGGAATTCGTTTCGCAATTATCGCACAGTTTACAGGGGCCGGCGCCCAGTCCGAACGCCTTGTAAAATCCCAGGGAAAATGCCTCTTTCTCAATCTGTGCGGTGATGTAACGCATTTGCCAGCTCAAGCGCCCGTGGATGAGCAACGCCTTATCGTATTCCTGCAAAATTTCCTTCATTTCATCAACAGAGGGGGAATGCGGAGGGCAGGTTAGTTTTTTCCCATATTCTTCACAACCATATTTGCACTTTAATTGCACCCATCGTCTGACGACAATCGTCTCTGACGGTATTATCATTGCCCGTTCACAGCCCAATTTCAGAGAATTTTCAATCAGCTTCCCGGACAAAACGCCAAAATCATGAGACGATGGCAGGGTTTCATGAACGTTAGGAACGGTTGAATCCTGTAAGCGCATGGTGTATCTCTCCCATTATTGATAATCAGAAACGAAAAAGGTTGTCGTTAAGGGCGCATGCCGGTGTGCAGCATGATGTTTTATTCATAGTGTTACTATAAACGAGAGGATACGCTTAATCAAACTTTTTTTCCCGCAATAGTGCGCTACGACGATTTAAAACTAAAGGAATTTATGTGCTTGAAAAACAGGGATGCGGTGGTAAACTTAGGGGAATAACCTCGTCTGAAGATTGTCACAGCAAAGCAGGGGTCTGTTTAAAAGTCTACACATTTAAATATAAAACTCCGATGGAGTTTTCCCGTTGTTCATTTATCTTTGTTCTATAAATATTTTGCTCCAACGGAGCAAGTGTTGTTGCAAAATCACGATTACGGAACAATATTCTGAGAAAGCGCAGGCCTTTACCGCATTCTGATAAAATACTGGCATTCACCACTGGCCGATTAAAATCACAAATCCCGTAGGGATTTAATATTTGTAGTAGTAGTCTTCAATTCCTCAGAAAAACTCCATAGGAGTTTAATATATTTGCTTTTTAGCGGAGAGAGAAGAGCCTCTTCGCTCTACAGCCTTACGTTTGAAATCCCTAAACATTAATTAAAGGAAAAAATCCCGTGAAAAAAAGGAGTTGCGGTGTTTTGCTTCATATTACCTCGTTGCCGTCGCCGTTTGGAATTGGCGACCTTGGGACTGAGGCTTACCGATTCGCCGACTTTCTTACGGAAACAAAGCAAGGTTACTGGCAATTCCTCCCTTTAAATTTAACCGACACCGCCCTCGGCGACTCCCCCTATTACAGCGCCTCTGCCTTTGCATCTAATACCTTGCTGATAAGCCCTGAATTGATGATAGAAAAAGGGTTCATTAAAAAGAGTGACCTCGAACCGGTTCCCTCTTTTTCTCACGAACACACCGACTATCATGCCGCAACGGAATACAAGCGGCGACTTTTCAGCAGGGCATACGAATATTTTAAGGAAAGCGGCAACCGGTATGAGTATGAAGCGTTTTGCTCGGAAAATGATTACTGGCTGGATGATTTTGCGCTTTTTGTCACCCTTAAAAACCAGTTTAACGGCCAGGTGTGGAGCGAGTGGCCGCCGGAGATACGGGACAGAAAACCTGAAACCTTACGGACGCTCAGGATACAATATCACGAAAGCATCGAAAGGGAAAAGTTTCTTCAGATGGTATTTCTCCTGCAATGGTCTTCCCTCAAGAGATATTGCAATAATCACGGTATTCAACTTATCGGAGACATGCCTATTTATGTGTGTTATGACAGCGCCGACGTCTGGGCAAACCCCGACCTGTTCAAATTAGACGAGGGTAAACACCCTTCTTTCGTTGCAGGGGTGCCGCCTGATTATTTCAGTGAGACGGGACAACTCTGGGGCAATCCGGTTTACCGATGGGACCGCATGAAGGAAACGGGATATCATTGGTGGGTGCAAAGGATGAAGTGCAATCTGAACCTGTTCGATGTGATACGCATAGACCACTTTCGGGGCTTTATTGCGTACTGGGAGGTGCCTGCCGGAGAAAAAACGGCGATACGTGGCCGGTGGGTTGACGCCCAGGCGTACAACCTCTTTACCACGCTTCAGAAGCGTTTTCCCTACCTTCCCATTATTGCGGAGGACCTTGGAATAATCACTCCCGACGTAAGAGAAATTATACGTCATTTTGAGTTTCCCGGCATGAAAATACTGCAATTTGCCTTTGGATGGGACCTCCCTACCAATCCGTATGCGCCGCACAACTATGAGCGAAACTGTGTGGTTTATACGGGTACTCACGACAACAATACGGCACGGGGCTGGTTTAACAAAGACGCCCTCCCGGAAGAACGGAAGAGACTGGCCGCTTATCTGGGACGGGATATTTCCGGGGAAACCGTCCATTGGGATTTAATCCGGCTTGCAATGATGTCCGTTGCGAATCTTGTCATCATCCCTATGCAGGATATCCTCGGTTTGGGCGATGAGTCTCGCATGAATCGCCCATCAACCATTACAGCTAATTGGCAGTGGCGGCTTTCTCACGACCGATTAACACCTGACGTCTCGCAAAAGCTACTGGAACTGACCGGGATTTATGGAAGGGGGTAATTCCAGTGGCAATTTGCATTACCAGCAAAACCAGCGTATAATTATCATCGTATTGAAATTGAAAAACAGAGATGTTTTTGACATTCGAATGATACTGCCCTTAGTATACCGGACAGGTTTGAGAAGGAGGTGATATACAATCTATAGCCGTTAGCATACGGTAACACCGTAGGTGTCTGTGTATTGTTTTTTAAACTATAAACAAGGAATTTAGGAGGGAAAAGATGCGGTTAATTGGGAAATCGATGATTATACCTACGTTGTTTTTGGTCGTAACTTCTATGAATGTATATGCCAAAGATGTGTCGAAACACTTTGCTATTGCCGATATCGATCAAGATAGAAGGTTATCTATCGATGAAGTTGTTACCTGCGCTGTAAAAAGGGCAGATAGTAAGACAGAGGAACTACTGAAAAGGTATGATTCTAACAAAGACGGCTGCATAACAAAGGATGAGTTGAAGGAGAAAAAGGCACAGGAACTGGGGCTTTCCGCTGCCGATGCGAACAATGACGGTAATGTGACCAAAGAGGAATGGGCATCGTTTCTTCAGAAAAAGTCATCGGAAAGGGCATCAGCATTTTTTAAATTGCGTGACGCGAATTCTGACGCATTCTTATCGTTGGATGAGATAAACCAATTTAAGCAGGGAAAAAGCGGGAAAAAAGAAGCCATGGACAAGCTTTTAGATGAAATTGATGAGCTTTTTTCAAAATAACGAAGGAGGTG
Source organism: uncultured candidatus Brocadiaceae bacterium (assembly GCA_964372185.1). Classification (GTDB taxonomy): domain Bacteria; phylum Planctomycetota; class Brocadiia; order Brocadiales; family Brocadiaceae; genus JACVXV01. The sequence continues at coordinate 6,069 of CAYJPZ010000046.1, read as the reverse complement.
ATACACAATCAGCAGCCGTTGGTGTATGGCGTTGCCGTGTGGGCATGGTGTTTTACTGTTATTGTGTTTTTAATCTATAAACCAGGGATTGAGGGAGGAGGGAAAAAATGCGGTTAATTGGAAAATGGGTGGTTGTACCTACGTTGTTTTTGGTCGTTACTTCTATGAGTGTGTATGCAAAAGACGTGTCAAAACATTTTACGGCTGCCGACACCGATAAAGACGGAAAGTTGTCTGCCGGCGAAGTTGCTGCCTCCGCTGAAAAAAGGGCGGACACCAAGGTTGAGGAACTGTTGAAAAAACATGACACCAATGGGGACGGCGCCATAGCAAAAGAGGAGATTAAGGAGAAAAAAGCTCAGAAGATGGGGCTTTTCACCGCAGATACCAACAGTGATGGTAAGGTGTCGAAAGAGGAACTAACCACGCTTCTCAGGACTAAGACGTCAGAAAGGTCAACGGCGTCTTTTAAAGTACGTGACGCTAACTCAGACGGGTTTGTAACGCCGGAGGAAGTAAAACAGTTTAAACAAAAAGCTGGTGAGAGTACCGTGGAAACGCTTAAGAAGGAAGGGATAGATACGATTATAAGCGAAATTGGCGATATTTTTTAAATAACGTTAGTAAACGGACAAGGCTTTTCTGAAAAATGCCCGTCTTGGGGTGTTCTACTGCGAGGAACGGGGTGTCGAAGCAATCTTCGTAAATCGTGCAAAACGGTAAGATTGCTTCGTACCCGCCCGCGTTGAAATTAAATTAGGCATTCGGCGACTTTTTTATATTCACACGTAGGGGCAGGTTTAAAACCTGCCCCTACAATAACATTGAAATTCCCCATAAGATCGAATTATCTCTTGCCAGCCCCTACCGCCTTGTTTTAAACGACACCTCGTCGCCATACGAAATGCCGTCCTCATTTTCCGCCGCCGCGCGGTAATAATACGTTGTTCTCCTGGTTAATTCCTGCGCTTTATAGCCATACTTCCGGTTTGTTTCTCCGCTAAAAGTCCTCTTCGGGGATGCATTGGGATATGGGCCTCCGCTGGCCATTCCCCATTCAAACCATGCCTCGGTTTGCAGCCGGTTCGCATTTACCGTTGCGTTGAGTTTTGCAGAGGTTTTGGTAATGCTGGTGGCGGGTTTTGTGATTGCCGTTGGTATATGGATGCCGGTGGCGTACCAGAGGTCAAGGTCACGCCCGGGATAACTGATGTGAACCCTACCTTTTGTATCTAACGCTATGGAGCTAGACGGTCCACCATCATCCACTGTTGTTGTTGCCCACTGTCCAGAGGCATTGGTAGTGTACATGATGGTACGGTTGGCGATATCACGATGGCTGATGTGCGCCTTGTCAGATGCGTCTAAGGCCAGGGAGGTATACCAGCCCACGTTTCCATCCGTTGCAACCGCATCCGTAACCCAATGCCCCGATTTGTTGGTAGCGTACCTGAGGTCGCTATTATACTCATCGTTATAGCTGATGTGGACATTACCCTTTGAGTCCAGTTTCAGGGAGGTATCATAGCCTACATTTCCACCATTATCTACCGTCGTCGTTACCCACGTCCCGGAGGTATTGGTGGCGTATTTAAGGGCGGTATTATACACATCAAGATAGCTGATATGCACATGGCCTTGTGTGTCTAGCGCAAGGGAGGTATTCCGGCCTACGTCTTCATCACTATCCACTGTGGTCGTTACCCATGCCCCAGTGACATTCGTGGCATACTTGAGGTCTGCATGGGTATAATCACGGTAGCTGATATGCGCATGGCCCGCTGCGTCCAGCGCTATGGAGCTAAAGTTGCCTACGTCTCCCGCACTGTCCACCGTGGTCGTTACCCACGAACCGGAGGCATTGGTGGCATACTTGAGGTCGTAATTGGGATAATCAACATAGCTGATGTGGGCATGGCCGGATGTGTCTAACGCTATGGAGTTATAAGACCACCAGACTGCATCACTGTCCACGGTAGTCGTAACCCACAAACCTGAGGTATTGGTGGCGTACTTAAGGTCACCATTGAGATAACCGCTGGTAGAACTTAGATAGCTGATGTGGGCATGACCGGAGGTGTCAAATGTCAGGGCGGTATCCCCAACTATCCCGCTATAGTCCACCGTCTCCGTTATCCACGAGCCAGAGGCATTGGTGGCATATTTAAGGTCGTTGTGGGTGCTGATATAGCCGATATGGGCGTTACCCGTGGTGTCCAGCGCCAGGGAGGAAGAAGCAGCCAGGCCTCTATCACTGTCCACCGTAGTCGTTATCCACGCACCGGTGGTATTCGTGGCATACTTGAGGGCCGTGTTTGTCCAATCGTGGTAGCTGACGTGAACACTGCCAGAGGAGTCTAACGCTATAGAGGTAGTGCCGCCTCCACTGTCCACTGTCGTCGTAACCCACGTACCTGATGCATTGGTGGCATATTTGAGGGCAATATTCGTCCAATCGTAATAGCTGATATGCGCGTGGCCGGAGGTGTCTAATGCCAGAGAGCTAAAATCGCCAACGCCTCGAGGACTATCCACCGTAGTCTTAATCCACGCCCCAGATGCATTAGTTGCATACCTGAGACCCAATTTGCCATCCCCATAGCTGATGTGCGCATGGCCGGAGGCATCTACCGCTATGGAGTTATCAAAGTATACGTATTTACTATCTACCGTAGTCGTTACCCACAACCCGGATGCATTGGTGGCGTATTTAAGGTCATAGTTTGTGTAATCATGATAGCTGATATGCACCTTACCGGACGCGTCCAGCGCTATGGAGCTAGTACCACCCACATCTACATCTTCACTGCTATCCACTGTAGCTGTGACCCATGCCCCTGATACATTGGTGGCATATTTGAGGTTTCGGCTTGCATAATCCTGATAACTAATGTGGGCATGACCCGACGTGTCTAGCGCTATGGAGGGAGAACCTCCAATATATGAAACATCAACTGTTTCATAATGCCAGGTTGCATCGTCACGGTATGCATAAGACAGGTGGTCGCTTCCATAGGCAATATGAGGATGGTTGTTGGCATCAACGGCAATGCCCCTAGAAGAAAGCAGATAAAAATATCTTGGCGCATCTACTGCCTCTATTGTCCAGGTTACGGTCGCGGCATGTGCGCCTTCAACGTCCTGGCCTATAGCCGTTTCTTTAGATGGCGGATATCCCGGGTTTTCCAACCCTGCCTTCTTATCTTTTCTCTGCGTATAGGAACGAAGATACTCATCCCGTAAACGGAGATATCCTCTCTCTTCTTCCATCCTTTGACGCAGGGAATCGGGCATGGAACGGTATGGGGGCAATTCCTCTTCGTGGTTGGGTCTCCGGCTATCCCCTGCAACGCCGATGTGATTATCGACCACGGCATCCTCACCGGACGCCATCTGCACGATGAGGAGATTTATTGATAGAAACAGTGTCACCAAATAAACGACTGCTTGTACGGCAAATAACTTATCCATTCTTCGTCTGATAAACATTACGCCCCCTTTCCCGGTAAAATTTATGCCACGGCGGATATACTGCGGGTTCAAGTTTGCACAGGGCATACTCAATTGTCAAGATAATTATTTTGTTACCGTGGATATATGGTTTTTTAACCATTCACGCACAGCCGGTGAGGTGGATGATACCGGCTACCCCCACCTCACCGTAATACTACCCATCTATGTGCTACGATATCCCTGATTTGTGTGCCATTTCTTCATGGACACAGACATATCTCCGCATGGTCGCAAAGCGGATTGGCGCTAAGAGTCGCCGGCGTATTAACGACACGAAACTGTGAGGGATCAATAACCGTTATGCTGTTATAGAAACCAGGGAATCTTTCTTCCCATACATCTCTGTTAGTTTTGGCATCTGTGAACAAATTCTGAAGGTTAAAAGCCATAGAGTTCCCACCACCGCCGTCCACAAGGACCGCGCCGTAAGTCTTCAGTGTCCTGGCTATGACCCTTCCATAAGGATTCTGTATGGAGTTAACAGGAAAATCACTCCTTAGCTGGAATAGCATACCTTCGATTGGATATTCATTCCCTTGATATGTCCCATCATTCCGATAGGCAAATGGGTACAGGGGTGGACCGCAACGGTTATAATCATAAGCAAACGACAAGGCGTGATGGATTTTGCCATCCCCTCCCGGTGACACGGCAAGATCAAGTTCCTCCGGTCGGACGATGCCGGCTATTATTGGCACCCCGGCGCCGCGACCTCCGGCACAAGTCCAATAATCATCACAATCAGGCCATTGGGTATTACCCGTGCATATCGGTCGATTCTTTACCGTTCCTGTACCTGCCAGATCCCAAATATTAAACGTCGAACATTGCGCGTGACCATGCGCATCCAAATCCTTCTTGCCATGGGATACCTCAAAGGCGTAATAGCTCGGATAGGATGTGACGTCAATGATGGTCATACGACCGTCTTCCGTATTTTCCGGTACCGTTTTGCCGGGGATGAATGGATACTCTGCGTCGGTGATATCAAAGGGTTCATCCGCATCTGGATTCCAAAAGTTTTCATTGTGGGTAAATCTGTATATGTTTGTATTGTGGTTCTGATCATAGGAATGATAGTAATATTTCGGGATTTGTTGTGTAGTTGGATCAAGCTTACCAACGATGTGCATGGTTGACTGAAAATCATCGGCAAAGCGGACAGCTTTAAGATTGTCTCTAGTTGCATAGGCCATACCACCAATAATCGAACCGGACTCCGGATGAGTGGTAGCCGTCCCCGGAACGGGTGTATTCCAGGGAGAATTAGCGGCAAATGGCCTCCACCACCCTGGCATGCTCATGCCCAGGTAGCCATCCCCCGCGATGCTTGTCTGCGCGAATGCGCCAAATAGAAGAAATAACAAGCCTTGTGATAATAAACCTATTCGTTTCAACATATTATCTCCATTCTTTTCTATTGTGCCATCCAATACATCAAACGCCTGGCTTGTGCCAGGGATAGAGTATGAGGACACCTATTGAAATGTAAATAAATTTTCACGAAAATATTGCCGTATCTTGTTGGTCTTCTTCCACCTCCTTTCCGTATCAATGTTCACGCGGTGAATAGTCTTTAAACTATTCACACCCCACATGCAATTATCCTCTCTACAAAACCACCTTCTCCTTTTCTTCGAGCGTTATCACCTCCTTTCACTGAAATGAGTTCCTTACCATATCTTTCAAGCTTTGCTATAACCCAATGGGGTGTTGCAATAAGTGTGCTTTATATACATATACAAATCAAATGCCAGGTTGCAAAAAATACCCTTATTTGTCAGAAATATTGCTCTTGCATTGCGTATTTATGTAGTCAAAACGAGCAATTAATTGGTAAAATGATTTTGTTAAAGATAATTATTTGCCCGGTTAATATTGATTATAACATACCAATATACCGATAGTTAACAAAGACAAGGCCTCTGTTTGACATCGTCTTTTTGGTTGGGGAAGTGGGTGTGGAATGGCGCCAACAAAAATAGAGTAGATTACGGAAAAAAAATTATTGCAACAGGACATGATAATGCAAAAAAGGAAGGGGTTGTTTTCAAAAAAAATGTCTCATGAGACAAAATGTCTCAGGACACTTTTATCTCTAACCCGACTTTCGCAATTCGCGGTGAAAAGCCGTATCGTTGTTTGCCCGTGCCTGCTTTGTGACTTATCGCGGTATGAAAGCCACCTGAGATGTGGCAGATAACGGTACCCCGCTGGCCTGCTTGTGCGTCGCACGCAGACATGCGGGGGATCAAGGGGGGAGAAAGGCACAAGTAAAAATCCTGGCTGGCTTATAAATTGACCGTTGAAAGGTATTTCTTTATGCCCTTTTTTACGTAATCTGTACTACAATCCATCAACTTCTTGTTTTTTATGCTCGTTTTTCAAAATGCATAACGGTAAGGCATTAATTAGATGAGGCTTACGTAAAGTTTTGAGCATTGAGTTTTTCGTAATTGGGCTCGTCAGAAAGAACTACAGATCAAACCGCCAATGAACGTCAATGAACGCTAATAAAGAAACCCATTCGCGTGCATTAGCGTGTATTAGCGGTTA
>CAYJPZ010000045.1:0-22356 GCA_964372185.1 uncultured candidatus Brocadiaceae bacterium | reverse complement strand
AAATAATTCCGGACAACCTCTCCAATGACAGGACGAAAGAAGCCGTACTTCTGCTAATTCAGAGATAAATAAAATCATTGAGAAAAAACTACTCAGGTCAAAAAGAACTAAGAAATGACGGAAAACGAAATTGGAAAAGTCGTGGTGGATTGTGCTGTGCGCCTTCATACAGAGCTTGATCCGGAATTGCTTGATACCGTATACGCGGCGCTTCTGGCGCATATCTGAAATTGACAGGCAAGAAGCCGGAAGGCATGCTGCATTTCGGTGACGAATGAAAGAGTCTCTTGAATCCTTAAAGGATAAAATCAAGGAAATAAAACACATCGAGGTTGGCATCAACATCGTAAATACGGATGCCGCCGCAGATGTTGTTCTGTATTCTGAATTTAAGGGTATGGAGGATCTGAACACCTATCAAAAACATCCGGAACACGTAAAGGGGGTACAATTTGTTAAGGAAGTAATCATGGAAAGAAGGGTATTGATTATGAGGCATAGCAATATGTTCTTTAAACAATAACCAGTTGTGAAATACGTCACATACATTTAATAATTGGTAATCCGCCGGCCTTGTCAAATGCAAACTTACCGATTAGCATACTTGTTTCATAAATTTGTTCAAAAAAAATTCCAGTGAGGAACTGCTTCCTCACTGGAATTATATAGAGAAACATAACTGCATCTGTAAAGGGCTTGACTACACTAAATTATCTTCTTCTTTTCAGATCAAAATTTGCGGCCGCGGCCTTGCCTGCCTCAACGGTAACGTCCTGCGATACCTCTTTGAGTTTTTCATGCCAGGTTTTTACTACGTATTTTCCTGGTGGAACACCTTCAATGGTATAATTTCCAGCCTTATCAGTCAGCGCAAAATATGGATTTTCGAATGCGACTGCGTAACCGGCCATTTCCGCGTGTACGTTGCAAAGAAGCGGCGTCTCGCCCGTAACGTCAAAAAGCACTTCCTTAACAACACCCGTCGGATAGGTACCCAAATTGAATTGCAGGGCGGCGGTTGGTGGGGAAAATACGTTGTGGCGGACTGCATCGCTGTTTGGGAAATCAGCAGTGGTACCCTTCTGCATTGCTACAACGCGAGGTACGTAGGTAAGGTTAAGCTGATCAATAATCGCATGATCAGTAGGCGGCGCATATTTACCATCGCCCACTTTTTCAACGTACACAATAGCGTCTGCGTTGTCCCTTACCTTTGCGCATGTTACCACACCGGTGATAGAACCAGCATTATCAACCTTCGGCACGTTCTTGAACACCCTTTTCAGTTTTTGCTGCGCTTCCTCAAGTTTTCTCAACGCTTCAGCCATCTGCTCCGGTGTTAACGTCTTCAATTCGTCAGCCTGGGCCCATACAAACGAATTGTGCGAAAATGCTATGCACGTAAGCGCAAGTATACCTGAAATAATGAATTTTTTCATAATTACTTTCTTCTCCTTTTTTTCTTAAATGAGTCTGCCTTTGGCAGCGACTTTGTTCTGTTTTTGTTCTGTTGTGTCGATGTTAATGTAGAGACGCATTGCAATGCGTCTCTACTGTACACCATTAATTGCAGTACTCAAGACGCATGCAATGCGTCTCTACAATAGAAATCAAGCGAGCTAACAAACGCATCATCTCATCTGTTAGCCCGCTCTCTGTAATATACCAGTTATTTCGTTTATGCCTTTTCAACCTTGATCAATTCACCGCCAAGGTACTTCTTCATGAAGTCGCTTTCGTTACCCGCCGTATAACCCGTCTTCACCGGATCCCATACGCCTTTGCCACCCAGACCACCATTCTCGGCCTTGGTGATCTTTACCAGCGTTTCTTTGGGAACGGTGTTAAGCCCGTGGTTATCCCCCTCAAAACCATAGAGAAACTTCATGCCTATCTTGGCTTTATGGAAGAGGCTGTCCAACTGGTGCATCGGCATCGACCAGTCTCTCGTGATGCTCTGCTGAGAACCATAACGGAAGCTCGACTGATAACCCGTACCGGCGGCCAAAGCCCTTCCATCCGGCCTTGTTTCATGCGCCTTCACGGTTCTTTCGGTAGATATCCAGGCAGAGTGCTTCATCATGGTAACGCCGTAAGGATACGCAGGGTTGTACTTAGCCCTCAGCATCAATCTGGCAACCTTGTAGAACGGATCGCTCGGCTTCCAGCCCTCGTAAGGTCTGTCGGCAGGATTTGCATCCACGTAGACATAATCCCCGTCCTCGATACCCATATCCTTCGCGGCCTGTGGGTTGATGTGTATCTGATGTTCACCAACGCCCGGCATTCTCTTATCCATTCTGTATGGATCGCCGAAGTTGTTGTTCCAGATAAAGTTCCAGTCCGTCACGGCCCACTGAGAGTGAACGGTGTGCCTTGATTTCGGAGTGACACAATAGAACTTGTAGCCTTTCTCCCAGAGGAAGTTCTTCGTCTTCTTTACCTCTGACCACGGCTTCTTAATGTTTCTGACGGTCCTTTCATCCCAATGTTCCGCATTCTCCGGGATTCCGTAATCATCCGGACGGATATAAGGATTGCTGCTTACAATGACGTTGGGCAAGTACTGCGTTGCCTCCGGACCTTCGCGATGGACGATGAAATTCTCGCCATACTCGATGATCTCCGATTCATCGTTGTAAGATTGCAGCCTTCCGTGGGGCGTATAGAATGGAAGGCTTTCATGTACCTGTTCCCAGAACGGCTGTCTCGGATACGTCCTGTACAGCAGCAGGGCAACGCCCGGCTCACCATACTTACCGTTCATAATATCATCAAAACGGTAACCGTGCATCGTTGTGCTACCATCCAATAACCTGTTGATATAAACCTCCGGCCTGCCTTCCAGCGCAAACTTCCAGAAATCGTTAAACCTCATATCTCTGAGCAGTTCACCCAGCTTAGCCGCCATACCGGCGAGAATCATCACGTCATCCCTGGAGTCATAAACCGGCTTTATACCACCCTTCCAAATCTGTACAAACGGGTTGGAACACGACGAAGTGATCTCGTGTGTCTCAAATTCAGCCCAGGAATTGGCCGGGAATGCAAAATCGGCATACTCGATGGAACCCGTCATCTCAATGTCCGTTGACATGATTTGTTCAATGTTTGGGTTCACATTCTTGAGCATCTGGTATACGTGCTTCGCATTGTTTATCAGATTTACGTTAGTAAACCATAAGACCTTTGTAGGCGTCGGCATGTGCGTCTTACCGGTAAAGCACTTACGACCATATTTTGGCGTGTTGACAATCAATGGCCTTTCGCTGTGATTCCAATATGCCACCTCTTCATCACGCGCCCTACCTTTGATGTTCAAATCCTTCGCAGACGCGTTCGGATCGAGGTTTGGATTGAAGGCGTCCTCGGCTACCCAACTATAGAAACCAGGTCCGCACCACTTTGCTGACTGGAAGTTACCGGCCTTGTAGTTACCAGCCCAGGTATGAGAACCGGAACCGGTATAACCAACGTTCCCCGTTAACATAAGAGGCAGATAGGTAGACCTGTTCATCAACGTTGCATGGAACCAGTGATTGATACCTTCACCGTAGTGAATGGCTACCGGTTTGATCGTCGCAATGTCATGCGCCAACCTCTCGATAAGCTCTTTTGGCGAGCTTGTTATCTCAACCACGGTGTCAATGTCATAATCTTTCAGATGCACCTTGTACATCTCAAAAATGGTCATGACCTCGACCTCTTTACCATCAACGGTCTTCAGCTTGAACGTACCTTCAATCGCAGGGTCAATGCCTTTTGCAACCAACTTCTCGCCCACGTCGTCTCTGGTAATTGGTTTTGGTCCTTTTGTCTTCGTATCCCAAACAACGAAGTCTCCAACCATCTCCCGCTGTTCATCTTTAAGACCCTGTATCTTATAGCTTGGCCCATGAGAGATATCTTCCAGCTTGTAGCCTGGTATTATATCTTTCGGGCTCAACCTCTTCAGGGTATCCGTCCTGACAAGCAATGGGAAGTCGGTAAACTTCTTCATGTAGTCGGCATCGTACAGCTTCTCGTCCATCAGGATTTTTGTAATTCCCAGGAAGAGCGCCGTATCCGTGTTACACTTAATCGGTATCCAGTAGTCTGCCTTTTGTGCAGACGCGCTGTACTCAGGGGTAATAACGACGAGCTTTCCACCCCGCTCCATCACCTGGGTAAGCCAATGGGCCTCAGGCATCTTATTTTCAATAAGGTTCTTACCGGTCTGTATCACTAACTTGGAAAATCTTATATCGTTCATATCGATGTCAGAGGCCTGTAAGCCGTGCGAGAAAGGATGTCCCGGTGCCTGGTCGCCGTGCCATGTATAGTTTGACCAGTTCCTTCCACCCAAGGCCTTATCAGGGCCCACACCTCTGTTATGCGCGTCAACAAGGGAAAGCATGTTGTTGAACCGGTACATGCCGTACTTACCAATCACACCGAGGAGTCCCATACCGCCACGCCCCTTACACGTCCTCGTCCCGGCGCCATGCATTTCATCCACCATTTCTTTCGGGTAGCCTTGATCAAGGAGTTTCTGTGCGCCTGCCTCTCCACTATATTTCCTGGAAATATGAATAAAGCCCTTTGATGCGTAGGTAAATGCATCATCCCATGACGCCCTTAACAACTCGTCCTGCCCTCGGGCATCAAACATATACTTCGTCTTATTTTCCGGCGTCAATTCAGGGAATCCATCATCCGCCCACTGCTTCCAACCCTTTCTGATAAGTGGGTATCTTAACCGGTAAGGTCCATAAACCCTTCGATGGAAGGTGTAGCCCTTAAGACACATCCTCGGATTCCAGTTCCTTGTGGCCTTGTTGCCATAGAGGTCTGCATACCTTTGATGGTCGTAGTTTTGCTCAACCCTCATCAACACATCATTCCTCACGAATGCCTTAACCCTGCATGCATGAGTATCATTGGGAGAACAGGTATAGGTAAACGTCCTATCATACCTATATTGGTCACGATACACACTTTCCCAGGTCCTGTCGGGGTATTCGTCCAACGGATTTCCTACCTCTACAGCAGGTTTTAAAAGCTTGAATGCCATCGCTTTATCGGCGAGGGTAAAGGTCGCACCTGCCGCACCAGTCACCTGTAGGAAAGTTCTCCTCGTAAGCTTCATATTTCCTACTCCTTTCTTCATAAAAAACTATTAACCAGGTAAAAACTTATTACTATATTAAAAGTCTGAGATATTACGCATTGCACCTATATACTTCAAGGCATCTTTCACAGATGCCGTCATTGGGCGTCCAATTGGGAAACTCTTCCTGCACGGCCTTCACAAGATGAGGTTCCTGTTCAATATTTTCAACCCAATTATACGTCCTGAATTCGCAAAGCGGGCATTGCGCGCCGGGAAGCAACGTCTTTTTCTTCCTTTCAGCCTTCCCAACCACCAAATTATCCGCTATAGCCATTACATTATTAACGTTTTCAGCCAAAGCTAAAATTCTGTCGTGCGTTAACGACCTGTCTTCCCACAACGCATTAAAAATCGCTTCGTTTACATCTGAAGGAAATCCATGATATAAGGCAGCGAACTCCAGGTACCGTCCTTCTTTATCAACGACAGTCTCCTTCCCCTGGCTTATCAGCCTGCTGTCCACGTAAATATCCCAAATCGTGCTGTACCGTTCCTTGATAATGCTCTCTTCCATGGGATTCAAACCCAACCGCTCATCCTTATAACCAAAGGAGGCGGTAAGCATGTCAACAACGTGCATCAGCTCGTGACGCATAAGCTTCTTCAGGAAAACATTATCATGAAATCGCTCGGCTAATAATTTTATAACAACCTTCTTTTTCCCCGGCTCCAGATCTGGGCCTTTGACGAGGTTGGAACCCTCGTCAAACTGGCTCCTGGCCTTAGCAACCACACCACCGGCAACCAAGCCGTCTATTTCGGAGAATTCAAGAAAGATTTCTTCAACCGCCTTATAGAAACCCATTTTCCTAAAGAAATCCCACTCTATTTTTCGAAATTTCGCGGGACGTTCATCTGGGGTATGATTTTCGTAAATGGGGTCGGCAAAGGTGTGATATTCATCCAAAAAGGCGCTATCACCGCTTTCCTCCTTCAACTTCATCGCTTTAAAAACAACTTCTTCAATTAAACCAGGGTCAAATTCAAGCTTCATAAAACACTCCCGTTAAGCCTCAAAATCTTCATCCGAAGAGGAAGCGCAAGACAGGCACTCATCCGGAGCGCCTGCAACTACATCCTGAGTTATGTCGGATTCTTTAAACATCTCAGTCTCAATCCTCATCATCTTCATCTCAAGGCCCATGAACTCTTTCGTCAGTATGGACAGGGCAAAATAGAACCCGCTACCGGCCTTCTTACCTAAAAGAGTCGCCAACAACGGCACCCACTTCCCGACGTGTTCCTTTATGAACGACTTTGTCGCGTCCTCGCAGATTCGAGCCTTCTCCTGTCCATCATGCTCTATCGCATAAGCTTGCTTGTAGAGCAGGAATTGCAGAAACTCAAGTTCCACGCTGACGTGGTCGCACCGTTCTTTTTCCACGTCGGAGCCGTCCAAACCAAACGCCTTATAAAAACCCTGTATGTCCGCCAAATCCTGTACTTGCTGGTACACGTGTGCCGCCCCGTATTGCCCCTCGTAAAAAGGGCATTCCTTCGAGATCGTGTGACCAACAATCCTCGAATATTGGCTTTGTAAGTTTTCAATGGTAGAACTATCAAAAGACTTGCGCAATTCCGCCAAAGATTGATGAAACCCAGTGGCTTTATCCGTGTCTTTATAACAGTGTTCCAACTTTTCAACAAGCTCTGAAAAATCAGCGCCCTTTAAGAGCGAAAGACTCTCTTTCGTCGGATGGAAAAAACACGCAGAAAGGATTTGATACATTGTGCTCCGCGCCAACAAACCCTCAACCTTTGATACCACCTCTTTTTCTAAAAGGTCACTACCATTATTCGTCATAAAAACCTCGATGTTAAATTGAATTGTAATGTTTGTCAGGTCTAATGTGTATCGGCTCTTCGACCGTCGTTCTCACGACCTCTTTGCCGTCCTCACCAAACCCGATAATGGTGTCATTGTACATCTCAAACTTTTTACCATGTATCATGGTTTCGAAAATCTTCGGACCTTCTTCGATCTTGTACTCGAACACGATGGTCTGCGACATCCTGAACAAACTCATAACGGCGAGTAATTCCCTGGAAGGAACCATAAACTTCTCGATAGCCTCATCCACGCCCGGACCGAACATCTGTCTGAGATATTCCCGTGGCGCCCACCTTGGTGGAATGTAGTAGACGTTCGGTTCCGTACCAAACTGAGGATACAGAGGCAGCGCAATCTTCTGATTCTTAATCAACCAGGTAATCGGATTTTTCGGATTATCGTCCAGGAATCCTTGAAGACGAATCTGTCCTACACAAGCCGACATGCACCGCGTTTCCATTGGACGGCCTTCCGTTATCGGATCTCGGCCTTCAATTCTCGGATAGCAGGCAATACACTTTTCGCTAACCCTGGTCAAGCCCCTGTACATCGGCTTCTTGTAAGGACACTGCTCTACGCACTTCCTGTAACCGCGGCATCTCTTCTGGTCGATCAACACGATACCGTCTTCTTTTCTCTTGTAAATAGCCTTTCTGGGACAGGCCGCCAGGCATCCCGGATAGGTGCAGTGGTTACAAATCCTCTGCAGATAAAAGAACCAGCGGCTGTGAACCGGCAAAGACGAAGACTCGTCTGGCTTGCTGCTTTTTGCTACGTCTTCCCCGAAGTTAGGGGAACGCCATTCCTTATCTTCCGGCACATAACCTACAGCCCACTGATTAAGATTCTTCTTTTTAGCCGCTTCGAATATGGTATCTCCTTCATATACGCCGTAAGGTGACGTCTTCTCATCCTTTTCGTTCGTATACCAGGTATTTTCACCATTATCTATGAGCTTCAACATCTTCACGTCCCACGACTGAGGGAAACCGCCGTAAGGCTTCGTTTCTACGTTGTTCCACCACATAAATTCCTGTCCCTTATTAAACGTCCACGTGCTCTTGCAGGCCATCGTGCACGTCTGACAGGCGATACATCTGTTAATATTGAAAACTGCCGCAAATTGACGCTTCGGCCTGGATTCAAAATAGGGATACTCCATCCTTCTCCCTAAATGCCAGTTGTGTACTAGAGTCATCTTCCCATTCTCCTTTCAAATATATCACTAAACAATGCTTGACTTAATTGTTAATATCTTCTGTTACCAAGCAATCCGCTCTAATTCCAAAGGATGCCATTGGGTTGAAATATTCTTCTGCCCATTCCTATCCTCTTTGTCTCCATTCCATATTGCCATGTTAAAGTAGGTGCTTCCACCAGGCACAAACTGTACATCAAAGGTATCGCCTGTATTCAACGGACGATACATAATAACAGTCCATCTGCCATGCTCGTATTCGCTGCAACCATTAACATCCTGATGGTCCTGGGTTGTTAACGTTCCAAAGCCTTCAGCGTTTAAATCCTCAACAACCCTACCCCTGTTAGGCAAAGAAAACAAGTTACCCGCGGAAATACCACCTGCTAAGATCGAGGGGCTTTGCATCAACCCTTTATGATAGGTCTGGCTAATCGGATTTGTGCTAAAATCATCATGCATTCCGGGATACTGAGCGGAGACCTCATCTATACCGCTAGCGGCAACCAAATCCACCTCCCAGTCTGCCTTCCAATGCCACAAATTCACCGGTTTTTGCCTATCACCCATCCTCGGACTAAACTTTTCTTCCGTGCTAATTGTCACCTTGCCCAATGGAAACATCAGTGCAACCCCATCTCTAAATTGCTGCGGTGCAATCACCCTGCTGTCCTTAGTTGCATCATCCCAAGAAACCTGAAAAAAAATATTCGTGCCATCATGAATGCCTTTTACCTCGGCGGTTTTAACAGAGCCACCACCATTGGGAAATGCCTTATCCTGCATCTGTAGATTAACCATAACACCCTTTACTTCTTTGAACGTACTGCCCACCTCGTGAACAGATAGGTGATAAGGCTTTTCCATCTGCACAAACTTCACCGACATAACTTCTTTTACAGGGGTAAATTCCTCATCCGACATTCCCTTTGCCCCGGGAGCGGCCTCTTCTGCGGCATACAACGCAGTGCTAAGAAAAACTGCTCCTAGCAGGGCTGTACCATACTTAAACACTGATAAACACTTACGCATACGACCCCCTTCCTCTCAAAAAATCCGTTTCAACCAAAAACTCGCCAACAATCTCAAATCTCACGACTTATTAAAACTCAATGTTACAAAGCAAATGTCGTTTCACACACAAACACCAGCATGCCACATCCCTAACTTAGCAGTAGCAAATAAGATTCCCAGTTTTAAAAATATCTACATTATCAAACAATACGCCTTAGTCCTTTGTTCCCAGCCTATTGCACAAACTACAGACACTGTAGCAACGGGACAACACACCAACCCATTATTTCTCAAATGAAATGCCTAGTGCAATCAAGAAACCATTCCTGACAAATAACCAATTCAACCCTAAGAGGCATCTGCATAAGACATTCACCCAGTGTGACAAGACATTCGAATCACCACAAAAAGCTATGAGTGTCCAGGAGCAATCTCACGGCGTGTACTCGCTGAAATCCTCGATTGGGGCGTCAAAATCCTCAGACATGGACACCAAACCTTTGTCACCCCCAAATTGGGGGTGATGTTTAGGTGGTTCAATCGGCACTAACTGCACCAACAGAAGGCATCGCCTTGATTTTTGTTTGTACATCTTCTATGAGTTTTTTTCTTAAATGTCTTATAGCCATACCATTTTAACAACGCCTTGATGTCGGGTAAAGAGAAATTTCAGGGAAGTTGTTCCGGCTAATTGACATATTTTACGTTGCAAACAATCACTTCCCAGGCCCATGGTCACCTGGCTGGGCAGGAATCCCACTGCCATCCCTGTTTGTTCTGTGGCAATCAAAACAGGTTTGTTCTATCATACCGGTAAACACCTTGAAGGTTGCTTCCCGGTCACCTGCCAATGCTGACTTTCGAACTTTTAAAGCATTGTATATTATCCCATTTTTATATACATCAAATTCTTCTTTCAGGTTAGTTATTTTTTCCGAATCTTCCGGATTAATACCAGCTCGTTTAAACCATTTATTTTGTCTTGGATCGAAAGGAAAGAAGATTTCGTTTATTTTATAACTTTGATCCACTAAAGAACCAGCCTCATTTGCAACGTATTTCAAATTACCCGCCAGGATTCCATTCAGCATATTTCCCAACCGCAACTCAATTTCCCGCATCAATACCTTTGTTGGTTCGATGACATCTGTATGTTCCGTTACTTTTTCATCGGCTGCCCTAATTAAAGGGGGTTTGGAAATATTTGTTACCCCTGTCACGGCAAAAACAGACAAACTTATAATCAACAATTTCGTCCGCCTCATAAATCACCTCCTTATGGTAAAATTAACTTATAAATAACCCATGCTTTTCAATCCCTATGAAAAGCGCTACCGCTTGCGATTGCGTTTTTTGCCTCGCCAACCACTTCTTTTGTGATCTCAACATACCCTTTTTCTATGGCGTATTTTTCGATTCGTTTTCTGACCACTTCTCTGACGAATGAGGGTATCTTTTCCGTTTGCTCTTGCGCCTCGCGCGTCCAACCAACGGTAATGCCAGCCGCCACAGGGGTTTCTTGCCACACTTCACGTTTGTTCGCAAGATGGTTTAGGAATTCTTTGCCGATCCTTGCTTCTTTAGGCGCACCAACGCCTGTCGCTCCATGGGAAATGGACACGCCTCTCGACTCAGGAGATACCTCGCTGGTACCATACAACGAGCCTTCACCGGTAAGCAATATATTACACGGCGCTAATCTCAATAGATTTTCAGCATTACTGCCTATGTCCAGCCCGTTTGTACTATGAACGCCCGTTCTACCCAAAATCAGCAACGACGGTTTTGCATTATCAACGTACTGCAATATCTTACTATAAGGCTTGCCATCCATAAGCGTTGTATTCAACTTGATTCCAGCGCTTTCCGCCAATCCACTTACCTTGTCGAGGTGATTCTGATAAATCTTTGCCAACCCCTTATCTATGATCTCCTCATGGAGCGTCTCCTGCTCCTTAAATTTGAAGACCTGCCCCGCCTCTTTAGATAAGACGGTCGCAATGCTCTCAAATGCGACACGATGGTAATGCGGGTCAAACACCGAAACAGCCGACATCGGCATATCAAAGCGCCTGGAAAATTCAATTGCAGATTTTGCGCCGGACAAAGAAAGTGAGCTCCCATCAACGCCAACAACGACTTCGCCATCCATCTTGTTACTTTTGACGATTAGGACGTCCGTGTTTATCCTGCGAACAACCCGCTCACAGACGCTGCCGATCACGCTTCCTTTTACCGCGCCCAGCCCAACAATGCCCACTATTACCAGATCATAGCCATTCTTCCGCACTTCGTTGATAAGCTCGTGGTAATTTTTACCTTCAATCAATAAACCCTCGTGCGGCACGTTTGCTTCCTGGCACTTTTTCTTAAACACGTCAAGATAAGAATCTGAAATCAACTTCAGACCGAGATTGATGAGTGAGCCATGCAGGTCGCGCTGCCGTTGAAGTTCTTTTTCGTCCTGATATTGCGGTGGAAGCCCCTTTTCCATATCACGGAATCTCTTCTGATGGAGGGATGCGTCGTATACATGGCATCCCACCAGCCTGGAACCAAATTTTTTGGAGAAGGCTATACCGATGTCAATACAGGCGTTTGAATGGAGTGAATTGTCAATCGCAACTAATATTTTTTTGTACATAGAGTGGAATCTCACTTCAAAGATTGTGTGTTAGGAGACTTTTAATCGTGCAGCGGAAATTCATGAATTGCTTATGACGGCGCAGTTTGAAGGTCTAAACGTAAATGGCCTATAGCGGCTTTTGTTTGTTTTTGTACGTAGGGCAAGGCTTTAGCCTTGCAACAGTCTGAATACGTACCAAAGATTGCAACCCTAAAGGGTCGCCCTACTGTTGTTTTGAAATTCCTATACGTTAAAATAGGCATTTGGCGACTTTTTTGTGTTCACGCGTGGGGACACGGGCGCCGTGTCCCTACACCAACTCGTTCCCAAGCTGGAGCTTGGGAACGAGAATGCTAATAGACTACTTTGACTCACGCCCCAGCTTTTTCCACTCGCTAATCGCGCCACCCGCCAAAGCCACGGTAATCACAATTACAAATGCCCACCGCATTATCGATTTGAATCCGCTTTCCTTGACCTCTTCTATAACAGCGGCCTTCTTTTCAGCAACCTGAGTGGCTGCAGCTTCTGCGGAAAACGAGCGAATGTGTGACACTATTTCTTTAATCCTTTTTTCAGGGATTGTCTTTCCCCACGGCGGGCAAAGATTGGATTTTTCGACGGACTTCGAACCGTCGGTAATGGACTTGACAAGCTGGTCGTCCGTCCTCTTTTTCATGTATTCAGCATCACAAAAATTACGAGGTTTCGGTTTCAGGTCAATGGTAAAAAACGTTCCGTCACCTTTGCCTTTTGGTCCGTGGCACGGTGAACAATAGTATTCATACGATGCCTTTGGCGTAAGCAGATATGCCTGCTCGCGCGGGGACACATCCAATGCCTTCGCACTGCCGCATAACCAAACACCTCCAAGTGTCGCCACAAAAACAGAGATTATCGTCCTTTTATCAAACAAAAAATATCTCATTATTTCTTACTCGCTTTCTTCTGCACATGGTCTACCAAAAAACCTACCAAAGACTTCAACTCGTCATCAGATAAACCAAAGTTCGGTTCCACGGCCTGAGGATTTGCTTGCTGTGGGTTTTTCAGGTGGTAGAGTATGTAAGGTTCCTGAAGTCTATCCCCCACCGTTCCAAGATTAGGCCCAACGACACCGCCCCCTTTCATGCCTTCAGCATGGCAGGTATTGCAGCCTTTTTCATAAAAGACCTTCTCACCGGCAGCAACAACTTCCTGCGAAGGCTCTCCCGTAATACCGGAGGATGACAGAGGCTCCTTCGTAATTAAGCTTTTTTCCATAAAATCGGTCGCCGACTTAGCTTCATCGGCTGTCAGATTAAACTTAGGCATCTGCTGGCTTAGAGGACGAATAATATCAGGCGCCTGCAAAAAGTCACGCTCCCAATCCATCCGAATCTTGCTGCCAACCATGGTCAGGTTTGGGGCGTACGAGCCGCCCTTATCCTGTATGCGATGACAGGTCAGGCATCGTACTTCATAAAGTAATTTATCAAAACCGGCCAGACCCTGGCGGTTTCTGCTTACCACCGGCATCAACTCCTGTATGCCCTTGATGTCATGGCAAACAAAACACCTCGCCCTTTCGATTACATCTTTCCCCTTTTCAATGAGTGCGGTATCTTTTCTTATCGTTTCAAATTCTTTCTCCGACAGCACGCTAGCTTCCGGTTCCGCACTCTTAGCGCCCTCGTCACCTTCATCCTCATCGGCTTCTTCAGGTATAAATTGTGTGTCGCGCATGACAAACTCAACTACCCCGCGCAGGTCGCTATCACTGAACCGGAACTGGGCCATCATGGTATCCGGGAAATGTCCCTTAGTGTCACGAAGCCAGTCATATAACCAATTTCTATTAATCTTGGTGGTAATCGCACCTAAATCAGGGCCAACACCCACGTTTCCGCCAAGACCCTTTATCGGATGGCAAATCGTACAGCGCGCGCGTCCCCACACACCCTTGCCACTATTGAAAACCTTGTCCATCTTGTCATACTCGTCTTCGGAAAGGTCGTCCTCTTTTTTCAGGAGATAGGCGTCCCACGCAACTTGCGGCAATTCTTTTTCTTTGATGCTGCCCAAATAGGCTATCACGGCCTTTATCTCTTCAAAATCAAGACCGAGATTCGGCATCTTTGCATTCGGCACCACCTTTTTGGGGTCAGCAATCCATCTCGATATCCATTCAACCTTTGCCTTATTGATAACGTTGGTTAGCGGTGGACCGTTTTTAATCCTCTTGTAAGGGTCTTCAAGATCAATGGGAAGCTGCGACCACTGCTCAGGAAGACGATACTTCTTATCCAACTCCAGAAAAAGCGCATCAATCTTCCGCTCCTGAGCGAAAACAACGCCCGACGGGAGCTTACATGGCAGACACGTCACCATCGTTAAAATACTTATTGCATATAAAAGTATGCCAGGCCTTAACCTCATAACAACTCCTTAACTAGTTATAATTTTCTATTCCTGTTCTTCGTCAAGTGTTGGTGGGAATCTGCGTAACCTTGCCACAAACCACATCTGAACACTCGCGCCAATGACAATAGCTATCAATACGTATGCAAAAACCGTCTTCGGTACAGGCTTCTCCAGCACAACATAATACCAGGAAGAAATTGATTTTTGACCGCCAAAATCACTATTAGATCCATCCCAAACCGCAAATGCCAGAGGAATCAGTTTACCGATCTCAAACTGAATATCGTTCTTGGCATCCTCTGTTTTCAGCGCCCTCTTCATAAGAACCTTCCAGCGTCCGTTCTTGAAAACGCCTTTTCCCGTAACGCCCTGGCTTTCAACCGGTTGGGTTGTTATATTTTTGAACCCCTTGGCATTCATCTCTGAAACAACCCCAGACTCGGTCTCCGGCGCCGCCGCCATTGCCCCAAAGCCTTCCTGCCAATGCGCCTTCCAACGCCACAGATTTACTGCTCCGGATGAATCACCCATCGCAAAGTAGGGTTTCTTCAACGATTCCGGTATTTTTGTCGGAAATTGTAATGCTACCGAATCCCTAAACAACTCTTCTTGTCTATTCGTAGCATCATCCCACTCAACCAAAAACGCGATCTCGCTGCCCGTATACAATGCCTTGACCATCACTGCGTCAGCAGTTGGCGTCCACAGTCTCGGACTGGCAATGATTTGCCCGCCCAGCGGCACCTCAACACCTACCAGTTTTTCCCATGCCTCGTCTGTAGGCTCAGAAGGCAATTCTCCACCCTCAGACAGCCTGGCCTTAACAACAACGTCCGACGCCATAGGCTTGCTTATACTTTTCACGTAATGAGCTAAGTGCCAACGGTCTTCATCCGGCAATTTTTCCAGGTATGAACCCATCGGGGTCTCATTAAATCCCGTAGAAATTGTCCGGTAGACATCCTCTGCCGTATTGCCACCTTTAAATATCCACGACTTGGACAAATCCCTTGCCCTGTACGGCAAGTTCCACTCGGTTTGCAGTGCTACCGTTAACGGACCATTACCCCTGCCGTCTTCTCCGTGGCATTCATAACACTTAACCTCTTTGAACAGTTCTTCTCCCCGCTTTACGCTATCGGGTGTAGATAACACACTTCCAACGCTGACTACCTTTGGAGAACTATCCTTCTTAAACTGTTCATTAAAGGTCTTAATGTAGTAAAGCACCTGCCACCGCTCCGCTTCGGAAATCGTACTCCAGAAGGGCATAGCCGTACCTTCGATACCGCTTGTAATAATCCTGAACAAGTCTTCATCGGTAGGAACGGATCCGATGGTGGTAGAACGCACCTTGTACTCGTTTCTGGTGAAATTCCTCGGTTTCGGGAACATGGTCTTTGCAGCAGGGCCGTCGCCGCCACCTTCAATACCGTGGCAGTACCAGCACCTCTTCTCGTAAACCTTCTTGCCGTCCGCTACGGCCTCCGGCGTCTCCGCAGGTTTCTGCGGTACTTCGTGTTTATACGTTCGAAACAGTTGAGACGTCTGCGCGGAAAGCTCGGCGCTTCCGGCAGAAAAACCGATACACGTCCCAATAAAGGCAAAAACAACTAAGTTACTCTTACATGCTTTTATCATAGTATTTATTTGCTCTTCTATCCATTGCCGTTTATAAATGTAACGTCAAAAAATTTACACCCACACTGTTGTGCACGCCGCACAACACTATTCCGCCTTTTCACGCTGACGGGGAACAACACCTGCCGTATCATACTCACCCATAATAATCTTCCAAACCTCATCATCTTTCAGATCATCTTTCCAGGAAGGCATAGCAGAATCCCATGGCGTCGACTCTGATGGAAGGCCAGGAGCGCCTTCTTTTATCCGCCAAAAGGCATAATTTTCCACAACCGTTCCAATTGTGCCTGGATCCTGGAAGTTAATCGGTCTTAAGCGGAAAGAATTAGCAAACGGCCCGTTACCATCCGCCTTTGAACCGTGACAGGGACGACAATACGTCTGGAAAAGTATCTTGCCCTCCTCAATACACCTCCGCTGCGTTTCAGGGTCTTTCTCACGGTACGGGTTGTTCTGTTTCTCATATTCCTGCGGCAAGGTTGGATGCTGAATACGCAACTCAACCGGCGAGGCCACCCCCGGAATAGACCATGAATACACAAACCATCCGACAACCAAAGGAAACGCTATGAGCAATAGCTTTTGCAACACAAACTTTAACGCCGGCCCCCTGTCAGGCAACAGGAAACTCAGGAAATCAACCAGCTTTTGGTTGCTCGTCGTGGCATACACCAAACCAGCCAGCACACCCATAATAATATACCACATCATCAAGGTACTTGGCGTCGGCATGGGGTGGTCTTTTGCCATCAACACCTGAAAAACCTTTGGAGAAACATATTTCAGGAAACAAAAGAGACAGATGACAGCCAAAATTACCCATATCATCAAAAAGGTACTGCGTTTTTTAGACATTCGTTAACTCCTAACTAGTAATTCAGTCGCATACACCACAACGTCATGGTTTTACTTCAAGCTTTGCAAAAATGACACAATTCCGTAAAAATCTCTGACACTCATCAGTTCACCAATATTCCCGGGCATAATGGAGACATCCTGCTTCTTCATTTCCGCTATGTCGCTCTTCGGTATGACAACCTCTTCCATCGCACCGCTCTCTTCCTGAAGCAACACAAGCTCCTGCTCCGTTTCACTCTTTATCAACCCGTTGTAAGGTATACCGTCGGTGGTTATCACAAACATCGTTTCATAGCCCTTCACAATCTTTGCGCTTGGCTTAAGAATCGATTCTAAGAAATACTCCGCGGTCTGTATCGCCCCAATACCGGTAAGTTCAGGGCCAACCTTTTTGCCCTTACCGTTCACGACATGACACTTGCCACAGGTAACGGGACGTGTCTCATCAAAGAACACCTTCTCGCCTTCCTTTGCATCAACCACAACCGGCGGCACCCACGGCTTCACCTTCTTCTTGGACGCCTCCGGTATCTTGTCCTTATATTTCATGATGGCGCCTATGTCCGGTTCACCACCCAGCGACTGAAGATACGCTATAACCGCCAGGATTTTCTCACGTGACAACATGATGGGCGGATCATACACCCTCGGCATAATTTTATCATACCCCTTAACGATGTATTTCTCCGGCTCAACCATCGACTCAACGAGATAGTCCAAACCGGTAGGCATCCCCAATTCTTTCGCGCGATCCTCAGCCCTCGACGCTAAACCATCCTGGTCAGGGCCTCTTGATGCGCTACCACTGGTGCCTATCTTGTGGCAGGTACTGCACTGACCGTCACCCCAGAAAACCTTTTCCCCAGCCTCCGGGTTCACTCCACCCGCAGATTCACCGCCACCAGTGCCCGAAAGCCCAGCTACATACACGGTGATGTAAATGTAAAACCCTATTATAGCAACTGCAAAAGCGGTAATTTTCAACATGCTCTTATTCATAAATTTTTTCCATGCCTTCACTCTAACATCTTATAGAATTTTCACTGATTACCAATCATTCCACAGCTTCTCACAACAAATTACTCGGTTAGCCGAGAACAAATGTCTAGTGGTCGCCACCGGACATCGCATCGTCATAGCTAAAATTGCTATCCTTCAACTTCTCCTTCTTATCCCCCAAACCCGCTAACCAGAATACAAATGCAACCAGACCCAGGAAGAGCGCAACAATCAAGCCGACAATCCTACCCATATACGCCAAGGTAGGGGTATACGCCCATGGGGAAGTGTCCTGCAAGACGCCATAAATGTGCCAATCCATCCTCAAACCCGAACGGATAAAGCCCATAAGCCCCATCAATATTACGATAACCACGCACAGCATAATCAGCGCGTATTGCGACCTTACCGGCATCTTTCCCCACACAATCCCACCGACCAGCTTTGCCTTTCTGAACGTAAAGATATCAATGAACGCGTTCATAATCAGGCAACTCATAACCATCGAAACCTGGGTAACCGACAGGTAGCGCAGCACCACATTCGCCTTCTGCATGACCTGGAAGCCGTAATACCAGAAGTAGAGTACCGCCATTAAGGCCGTGACCGCAAACAGCAGCGACTGAGCGAGCTTCCCCTTGCTCTTAAACGTCAGGAAGGCAGCAAAGCAAATCATGCCCGACTGGATATACAAGCATCTAATAAGCGGCTTCACAAAGACCTTCATATCGGCTTCCAACTCCACAAAACTCAGTGAAACTGCGTAAGAAACCAACATCAGCAGGCAGAATATCACGGCAGACATCACGCCAATCTTACCGGACTTGCCTTGCTCGGAAAATGGCACCGTTTCACCCTTATTGCACCTTCGGTAGATAAGGAATGAAAAGAATGTGGCAAGAATAATCAAATTAACAACGGCGTTTTTCGCAGCCATGACACCGAAGTATTTTGAGAAAGGATGGTACTGCTCACCTATCATTGCCCTTTCCTCACCGCTGAGCGGCAAGTTATGCGGCGTAAGCCATACGGCGAAACACATAAATATGATAAGGACAAGAAACTTGATATAGCCGGTGTAGCGCTCCGAACCCTTAATCCTGCCCATGCCGAGCCACAGATAATAGTTTGCCCCGATAAAGAGCATACCGATCAATATAGCCTGGATAATGAACGTCCATGAGAAAGCGCCGCCCATCATGATGTTTCCCATAACCGGGCTAGCGCTATACACCTCACGTCCCAGCCAGTAACCGGCAAACGGCAGGGGGATAAGCGCCCCGATACCGATAAAGTTACCTACGTAGCCCATCCAGTCATAGTGCGCCCGTTCCTCTTCCGTCTTCGAACCAAGGAACTTTACGGCGGCATACGCGCCCACCACAAACCCGCCGAAGCAGACGTTTGCAATCAAACGATGGAGGTTCACCGGCATCCACAACAGGTTATATACTGCGGCATACAAACTTACCACCTTGCCCGTGGCAGGCACAATTCCGGCGGGACTCATCATGTACGTCGCCCAGGAATTGGTCAGGAACATCAGCCCCGTTCCAAACAGGTTCAGCATCATGCCCAAAGTTATGTGTGACCATTTCTTAGCTGGCGTACCCTTCAGGATATCCCAGGAATAGTAGTATCCATAGAGCGAAAACGCCTCACCAAAAAACATCAGCGCGTAGACGTACATCGTAGGGGCAAAGACGTTTGTCATGTGACCCATAAACTCAGGATACAAACCATACAGGCAAAAACCCAGCAGGCCGCCAAGCGACGCCGTTGTGGCAAACGCAGCGGAAAGCAGCTTGGTAAACTCCTTCGCCATCTTGTCAAATTTGATATCTCCGCCCTTGTACCCTACAATCTCCACAATTACGGCAAATATAGGCACACCCAGCACGAAAGCCGCAAACATAAGATGGAGTTCCGATACAATCCAAACGACAACGCGGGAATCCAACCCAAAAAACGTGCGGTACTGAACCGGTCCAACCTCTTCCTCCTCAACCGCGGCAGTCGTCGTCCCTGTTGCGCCCTCGGCGCCTTGCACCGCAGCAGGCGCTTGCGCCGGATCAAATTGAGGCAACTCAACACCGGGTGCAGGCGCTTCTTTCACTGCTTGCGCTGACACAACGGGCGCGAAGAAACTATTGGAGGAAAATACGGATAGACTGGATAAAACAATTGAGAGGAAAAACAATGTGGCAACAACAAACACACTTCTTTTCTTGGTGATATGCAGTAATATCTTCAAATTATTCATTAGCTGTACGCCTTTTCAAAACAAAGTAAGTTACACATCCTTAAAAGAAAAACTTGATTACCGTTATTTACTTTTTGGCAAAAACCAAGTCGACCGACGTTTCTTCCTTTGGCTTCACAACCACGTCAACCGTCCTCTTGCCGAGCTTCTCCTGCCACGCCTCTAACTTGTATGAACCGGCAGGCACATTATCAATCTTAAAATGCCCCGCTTCATCGGTAACCGCGAAATAGGGATTGGCCTTCACGACAACGAATGAGCTCATCCACTTGTGGACGTCACACGTAATCTTTACAACCTCCGGAAGTTCAAACTTCTTTGTCAGCTTCCCGCCGCCCGACACACCCTCATTAAAACCGGCATTTTTGATAGACCAGGAATGGAGATTGTGCATTACATTGTCGCTATTAAGCAAATCAACGCTGGCTCCAGCCGATACAGCGGTCACGTGGGGAGTAAACAGGCATTCCTTCTGGTCTACCACACCCGTCAACACCTCAGCCTTCTTGCCGGCGGCAATTCCGACCAGGGAAACAACTGCGTTCTTAATTCCCTTTGATTCCCCATTCACAATCAGCTCTTCCGACTGCCTATTGTCATGGCCGCACGTCTGCTCATCTTTATCGACCTTCAATATCTTCGCGGCAGGAACATCACCATCATACTTCACAACGCCGCTGATTGACCCGCCATCCTTAACCTCAATCTCTTTATAGGCATCCGCCGCCGTGCCGCAACTGACCCATGCCCCGTTTATCACTCCAAGCGCTAAACCACCGACAATCGCCGCATATCGCAAACTTTTCACAATCTATTTCCTCCATCGTATTGATTATTTTAAAAAATAAAATATCATTAACTTAAAAAACACTACGTTACGTTTTCAAAAAAAATACAAAAACTGGTCACTAATATTATATTTGTGAGAGAAATTTGTCAATCGTAAATTTTCTTCCCGTAAAATAATTCATGCCGGTATATCACAAAACCCACGAAAGACTTCAACACATCACAATATTTATTCCCGTTTTGCAAAAAAAATAAAAAAAATTCAAACTCTACATAACTATTGAAACACAAAACAGTTAACATATAAACATTTGGCATCACCATGTAATGTTTCATCCTTAACAACCAATATCATATTTCATCATTGAAATATCGGTTTCAAAACCTAACAAATCCCCGAAGCGATTTAATCTCGTGAAAAGAGCTTACGGAGTGTTTTATTTTTTGTAATCAACCGCTTTATTTCTGGCGCTACCGGACCGGACATGAGGTGGATAATGAGCTTGGAATTCCTGTCCTTCTTTCTCATAAAACGTGACGCCCACGCGCCGGATATGCTCAATCACGTCGGGATCGCTGATGTTCGGTAAAATGGATAAGTCAATCGTATAAGGCAGGAGCAAGTCATCCAGTTCTTCCATGATTTTGTACTGTACGTCCAGCATCAAATCCGTGCCGCCGCACAGGGTCAGGTCTATATCCGAGCCATTCTTGTAGTTTCCTTTGGCGCGCGAGCCGTATAAAACCGCCTTTTCTACTTGTGGGTAGCGGGCAAAGACGGAGTGGATTTTTTGGATGGTGGACTCTTTCAGGCCATAGCGAAGCGTCATACGGTCTCTTCCTTTAAAGATTTCAATTTGGTTTGGAGGGCCACAAATGCTGGGAAATACCTGTTGACAATCCCGGCGGCAATTTTTTCGGCAATGTCTTCATTGTATGTGTGACTGGTTAGGATTCTGCTCGTGATCATGTCCATCCAGGTTTCGCCGTCCTCGATCAAACCCCGTTTGAACGCCAGGCGAAAGGCGTCGCGGCTGCCGTGTATGCTGGCTTCCCCCTGGGCTTCGAAATAATCTTTTAAGGTATTCCAGGCTAATTCGTAGGTGTACTCAAAAGATTGAATCAGCCCTTGTTGTTCAAATTCATTCAATGCTCCTTTTTCGATGAATTTCGTTAATTGGCTGAGCGCTTTAGAAAAATGCTTGGAGCGCTGAATCCAGCGGACGTCTGGTGTTGTCATGGAATATCTCCTTAAAACACACTCGTTCCATAAAACGCCCGGCTCTAAGCCTGGGCTTCATCGTTGACATTGAATCGGGCGTCGTCAATCATAGAGAGATTAACTGCAAATTAAGCGGCGGCGTTTTTTGCCATGCGCTTGAACAATTTGCTAGGCGTTCGTTTTTCATTGTTTTTTTAGCAGTTTTGAAGTCTGCTGCCTGTTTACGCATTTCTAAAATAAGCTCAATTACGTAGGTACTACGCTCTCCTTCAACGACTTTTTCTTTGGTAATCGAGTGATTTTAACTATGGGGCTGTAAAATAATAACATTTAAATGTTTGTTTATTTTTTTCAGAA
>CAYJPZ010000044.1:0-22474 GCA_964372185.1 uncultured candidatus Brocadiaceae bacterium | reverse complement strand
CCCCCCCCCCCCCCCCCAGAATTATTCCGTAAGTCCTGTATTGCTCAACACTTACGACACAATACCCGTGTAATGTTTACAGGAAATCTTCCATGATAAAATTATTCCAGTCAATCAAGGGCAGGCTAATCTTTTTCTCGCTCTGCATCTCCCTTATACCTATTGCCGTAATTACAACGACGTATTACTTCAATGCCAAGCGTATTCTAACGCGCCACGAACTGGACGAGATGGCATCGATTGTGGAGTTAAAAAAACGTCGCGTCCTGTGTTTTCTGGAAGCAAGAAGCGGTAGGGTTATAGACTTCAGCTCTGACGGGTTTATAAAAGACAGCCTTGAGACGGTCACCCGTGGAGGGGTGGTTCATAAAGACGAAGCTATTCTTGCGCTGAGCAGACACCTCGCCACAAACAAGAAGCCGTTAGACCCCTACATTGTGGCAATGGCCGTTGTGGACAAAGATGGCAAGGTGGTTGCCTCCACCGAAGAAACAATCATTGGGGTGGATGTATCCGGCCGGGAGCCATTCCTGGAAGCCAGGAAAAAAAGCCCAAATCAAGCCTACATCAGCCAGCCTTGCTACGATCCCTACCTGGATGCAAATTGCATGTTTATCGCTGCGCCCATTATCTCCAGAAACAGTAATGAGCCAATAGGCGTTATTATCAATGCATATAATCCCGCTATTCTCAATGAAGTCACCTTTGATTGCACCGGCAAGTGCGAGATGTGGGAGGTCTATCTGGTCAACAGAGACAAAATAATGTTAACCAGGTCACGATTTATAGATGATGCGCCTTTCAAACAGGTGGTTGATACCGAACCGGTTCGTAAGATTGCTGAAGAAGGCAAAGAAATGATTGGTATTTATCGCGATTACAGGGGTGTATCTGTTGTTGGCGCCTCTGCATACCTACCAGAATATGGCTGGACACTATTGACGGAGATAGATGAGGCAGAGGTCTTTGCCCGATTAAAGACGTTGGGTGTCGTTGCGTTGATTACCGGTCTCGTCAGTATTGCAGCGGCTGCCGGTGCGGGGATTGCCTTCGCCACTTCAACATCAAGACCCATCAGAAAATTAACGGATGCAACGAAAAGACTCGCAGATGGAGACCTGTCTTACCGGGTTGAGATAGCCCGTAAGGACGAGATAGGCTCACTGGCAGACAGTTTTGATAGTATGGCCGACAAGCTTTCAAAGGAAATTGACGGGCATATACAGGCAAAAAAGAAATTGCGGAAAAGCGAAGCGAGTCTCGCAAATGCGCAACGTATTGCACACCTGGGAAATTGGGAGTGGGACGTAATAGAAAATGAAGTGCATTGGTCTGATGAGGTTTATCGCATCTTTGGTTTAACTCGACAGAATTTTGAGGCTACCTACGAATCGTTCTTGAATTCCGTACATCCGGATGATAGAGAATTTGTTAAAAAATCCATTAATGTGGCATTTCAGGAAAAAATACTTCGCGACAAAGAATATCGTATCGTTCGGCCGGATGGCTCAGTACGGGTAGTCTACACCCAGGGCGAAGTTGTTTCAGACAGTACAGGCAGGGTGATTCAAGTGAGAGGCACGATTCAGGACATTACCGAGCGAAAGCGGATAGAGGAGGAGATTCGCATATTATCCCGCGCAGTTGAACAAAGCCCGAGTGTAGTGATAATCACCGACACGAAAGGCAATATTGAATACGCAAACCCCAAGTTTACCCAGCTAACAGGCTATAGTTTACCAGAGGTTGTAGGGAAAAATATCGGTATCTTAAAGTCAGGCCAGACACCACCGGAGGAATATAAACAGTTATGGAAAACCATTGCCTCTGGCGGGGAGTGGCG
Organism: uncultured candidatus Brocadiaceae bacterium; assembly: GCA_964372185.1. Lineage (GTDB taxonomy): Bacteria > Planctomycetota > Brocadiia > Brocadiales > Brocadiaceae > JACVXV01. Next base: position 20,631 of record CAYJPZ010000044.1, on the reverse strand, counting down.
GGGCGAATTTTGTAATAAGAAAAAGAACGGAGAACTTTACTGGGAGGCGGCATCTGTTTCACCTATCAAAAACCCGGCGGGAATCATCACCCATTTCGTCGCTGTTAAGGAAGATATCACTGAGCGCAAGCACATGGAAAAAGAGCTGAAATGGGCTATGGAAGAAAGGGGCAGAAAGATAGAGGAATTGAGGCATCTGATGGAATTCTCCGATCTGATGAGGGATGAAAGACAAGAGGGGGCGTTGATTAAACACATGGCTACGGTCCTGAAAGAACGCTTCCATCCCGATTTTATGACGGTATTAATGGTGGACAAGGAGAAGAATGAGATCGTTGCGCCTGTTATAGATCCCCCAATGCCCTTAGACAGATTTATCAGGTGCGAGACGGTCCTTGACCCTTCACTATGCCGTGTTATGAGGACAGGGCATGGTGTTGTTATTAAAGACATCACCAAAGAGCCCGCCTGCGAGTGTCTCTGTTACGATATGAACGAGGGTGGGTATGCGTGCCTTCCTCTGTTTACCGGCGGAGCCGCCGTCGGAACGGTACTCACGATAAAAAAAGAAAAGGGCTACTGGGATAATGAAGAAACGAGCAAACTTCTGTCAACCTATATAGGACTGGCATCATCGGCGCTGGACAATGTAAGACTTATAAGCATTACCAAACAAGCATCCATAACGGATGCCCTTACGGGGATATACAACAGGAGATTCTTTGTCGAGACACTGGAGAAGCAGATGTCTCTTGCAAAGCGGCATAAGGAGTCACTGAGCCTTCTCATTGCCGATCTGGACTACTTCAAAAAACTTAACGATGCCTATGGGCACACAGCGGGCGACCGTGCGTTACAACAGGTGAGCATGATTTTGAAGGATTCCATAAGGGAGTCAGACGTCCTGTGCAGGTATGGCGGGGAGGAGTTTGCCATAATCATGTCAAAGACCGATATAACCGGCGCCCTTGAAAAGGCAGAAAAGATTCGGCAGTATGTGGAATCTGCCCATTTTGACACGATGACTCCGGGAAAATCTCTGGGGATAACGATAAGCATCGGGGTTGCATTTTTTCCAGAGAACGGGACTGAATATGATACCCTGGTAGACGCTGCGGACAGCGCCCTGTATAAGGCAAAGAGAAATGGCAGGAACCGGGTGGAAATGGCTTAATTTCTCTGAAACACCAATCACGATAATAAAGCTCCGGAGGAGCGGCATAGAAGGCACGTAAATCCGCGGCTAAAAAACAACTGATTCTCCGCTGATTTACGCGGATGGACGCGGATAAGAAAATTTCATTGTAAGTCACAAACAGGCACGGACAAACAAGGCTTGCCTATACCACCCCGTCATTTCGAAAAGATACTTGTATAAAATAAATGGTTGCTGGTATAATTTTTGTCGCAATAATTTGTATGGTATTGGCAAAGGCAGTTTAAACAGTTTAAACAGTTTAAACCGCTTAAACGGTTTGAATGGCTTAAGCCGCTATCACTCTTTGCCTGATCTGGAGAATATCCTATTTACAACGGAGAATGTAAAGAGATAACCAATATACTTTATTTACTACGGGCATGATATAGAATGGTAAAAAATATGTCAGACATGAAATGTGGCAGCAATTTAGAGAAATTACTTAGAAGCGGACAGTTTGCCGTTACGGCAGAACTTGGCCCACCACGGGGCGCCGACCGTTCGGTGATAGAAAAAAAGGCGGGGATTTTAAAAGGTTACGGGGATGCCTTTAACATCACCGATTGTCAGACAGCCGTAGTGCGTATGTCCAGCATTGCCGCCGGACGTATCGTGCTTGAAGCGGGATTGGAACCGATTATTCAAATGACCTGCCGTGACAGGAATCGCATCGCCATACAGAGCGACCTGCTGGGCGCGGCCGCTTTAGGCGCAAAAAACCTGCTCTGCCTTACGGGAGACCACCAGAAGTTCGGCGACCACCCTATGGCAAAAGGAGTTTTCGACGTTGATTCCGTCCAACTTATCCAGATGGCAAAGATGCTCAGGGACGAAAAGAAATTTCAATCGGGACAGGAATTGAAGTCGTCAGAACCTAGATTCTTTATTGGCGCGGCTGAAAATCCATTTGCCGATCCCTTTAAATATCGCGCAATCAGGCTTGCCAAGAAGATTGCGGCAGGGGCTGATTTCATTCAAACCCAGATTATTTATAACGTTGAGAAATTTAAAAACTGGATGAACATGGTTACCGACATGGGTCTTCACGAAAAGGCGTTTATCCTGGCTGGAGTCGCGCCGTTGAAATCCGCCGGTATGGCGAAGCACATGAAGCATAACGTCCCCGGTATGGACGTGCCGGATGAGGTTATGAACCGCATGACGGCCGCAGCCGCCGTAAAAAAAGGGAAAGAAGAAGGCACAAAAATCTGCCTTGAGGTTATTGAGCAGGTGAGGGGGATAAAGGGCGTAGCGGGCGTGCATATCATGGCCGTTGAATGGGAAGAGGCGGTGCCGGAAATCGTCCAACAGGCCAAATTGTATCCCAGGCCTAATGTAACCGCATAGGAATATTCGCTTATTTAAGCGGGCTTGCACCCAATCACGCGTTCCAAAGGCAAGGCCAAAGCCCCGCCCAACTTCTTGCTGTCCGCCGGTTCAGGCTTGTAACCTGTATGGCGTAAATAGAATAAACAGGGTGCAGATAAAAGCTTGAATTACCATCTTTAATAAGTTACCATGTTCAATAACGTGGCACATCATAGATGCTGGAAATTTTGATTTGAGCCTGCCTGTCTTTTCAAGGGTGATATTCGGGGGCTTTCTACCTTGCTGAACCCGAATTTGAAGCGCGTACCGGGACTATCGTGAAAACATCCATTATTGCCCGCGGCATACGAGTAAATAATTTAAAAAATATTGACGTGGAAATCCCTCACAAAAAACTCGTGGTAATCACGGGCGTTAGCGGGTCCGGCAAATCCAGCCTCGCGTTTGATACCCTCTTTGCGGAAGGGCAAAGGCGATACGTGGAATCGTTCTCGGCGTATGCCCGTCAATTCCTGGAGAAGATGGACAAGCCTGACGTAGACCACATCGAGGGAATTCCCCCTGCCATTGCCATCCAACAAAAGAATCCGGTTAAAAACCGGCGTTCAACCGTTGGCACAACGACGGAAATCAACGATTACCTGAGATTGCTGTTTGCGCGAATTGGCAAGACCCATTGTAGTTCCTGTAAAAGACCCGTGCAGCGGGACAGCGTTTCTCACATCGTCGAAACCGTCTTGTCCCTGCATGAAGGCACAAAATTTCTCGTTGCCTTTCCCATTACCATCAGCCAGAAAGTCTCAAACGCCGGGCATATCAATCTCCTGAAAGAGCGGGGATTGGTAAGGATACTTGCCGATAATGCTATCTTCGATATCACTTCTGAGGTAAAAGACCTGGATATCCGTTCTGCAAAGTTCCTTTGCGGGATTATTGACCGGTTGATCGTCAGGAATGGCATAAAAGAACGTCTCGCAGACGCCTTAGAAACGGCATACCGGCTTGGCGGAGACCATCTGAGCATTATCTACACCGGTACGTCCGTGACAACGGACACTCACCATCAGGGACGGCAGGTTGACATTGAAGGCGCCTCCTGGACGGAACTGAAATACAGCAAGCAATTCTTTTGTAGTTATTGCCACATCGAATATCCTGAACCTATCCCTGCCCTCTTTTCATTTAACAATCCGGTGGGCGCATGCACAAAATGCCAGGGCTTTGGGCATACAATCGATATTAATATGGACGCCGTTATACCCAATAAAGAGAAGACCCTGCAGGAGGGCGTCATTGCGCCGTGGAATACACCCACCTATTCGTCTATGCTTGAATCGCTTCTGGAGGCAGCCCCTCGTTATGGCATCCCCCTGGATGTTCCTTTTCGCAAACTGACGAAGGAACAGGTAAAAATAATCCTTGAAGGGAGGGAGGGGTTTTGCGGCATTCACGACTTCTTTCAGTGGCTTGATCAACGAAAATACAAGATGCACGTCCGTGTGCTTTTAAGCAAATACCGGCAATACACGCCCTGCGCCCTCTGCAAGGGAAACCGCTTAAAGGATCAATCGCTCAATGTTTTGATAAACGGGAAAAACATGTCGGACGTTTGTATGATGACCATCGGTGGCGCATATCAATTCTTTGAAAATCTTCCGCTTACCGACTACGAAAAGACTTTTGCCCATTTGCTCTTACAGGAAATAACAAAACGGCTGGACTATCTGATTAAGGTCGGGCTTGAATACCTCACCCTTGACCGTATGACCCGCACCCTTTCCGGAGGAGAGGCGCAAAGGGTCAGCCTTACGACCTCGCTTGGCTCTTCGCTGGTAAACACCCTCTACGTGCTGGATGAGCCCAGCATCGGCCTTCATCCGCGAGACACCGATAAATTAATACGAATACTCGACCGGCTGAGAAATATAGGGAATACCGTGATCGTCGTTGAACATGATAAAGAGATTATCAGGGCGGCAGATGAGATAATCGACATCGGGCCGGGCGCCGGTGAAAATGGCGGCAGCGTTGTATATCAGGGTTCATTTGAAAATATAATCACTCAGAACGGTTCGCTTACGGGACAGTATCTGAAAGGTTGCAAGGCAATAACCCCGGCCTCCAGGCTCCAAAGAATTCCCGTCAACAAGGCCATTGTTTTGAAAGGCGCATCACACAACAATCTGAAGGGCATAGACGTTGCCTTTCCTCTTAACATGCTGGTGTGCGTAACGGGGGTATCGGGGTCGGGAAAAAGCACACTTGTGCATGATACCCTTTACGGGGCGATCAAAGAGAATTTGGGTGTATACGGGGAGTTTATTGGGAAATACAAAAGCATTTCCGGTGTACGCTTTATCAGTGACGTTACCCTGGTGGATCAATCCCCGATAGGTCGTACCCCCCGTTCCAATCCTGCCACGTATATAAGGATATTTGATGATATCCGTGAAATCTTTTCTTCAGGCAGAGACGCAAAAATACGAAATTTGAAACGGAGCGCGTTTTCATTCAACGTGGTAGGGGGAAGATGTGATATCTGCGAAGGCGCCGGCTTCACAAAGGTTGACATGCAATTTCTAGCCGACATTTATATTACCTGTGATAAGTGCAACGGCAAACGATTCAATAAAAAGGTGCTCGAAGTAAAATACCATAACAAGAATATTCATGAGGTGCTTGAGATGACGGTTGATCAGGCCGTTGTCTTTTTCCATAATTTCCCTGTTATTATGAGAAAATTAACATTTCTCCAGGATACCGGATTGGGATACTTAAGGCTGGGGCAGCCGGCAACCACCTTATCCGGTGGTGAGGCGCAAAGGCTTAAAATATCTTCTTATATGGCCACGGAGAATGGTTTCCCGGAGCTCTTTATTTTTGACGAGCCAACGGTAGGACTGCACATGGATGATATTCAAAAGTTACTGGTCTGCTTCCAAAAGTTAATAGAGGCCGGCCATTCTTTAATCGTAGTGGAACATAATCTGGACGTTATTAAATCAGCCGATTACCTCATAGATCTCGGCCCTGAGGGAGGCAATGGGGGCGGAGACATTGTCGGATGCGGCACACCTGAACAGATAGCGCAGATTGCAACAAGCCACACGGGAAGGTATCTGAAATCCTATTCTTTATCATGATAACATTCAATAAAAAAAACATCACGTTTCTCTTTAGCATTGTCATCAGTATCGTCTGCCTGTGGCTGTTCATGCGGCACATCGAGTGGGCTTTACTGAAAAAAGCCCTGATGGAAGCAAACTATTGGTTTGTTATTCCTACAACCATATTGAATTTGGTGGTTTACCTTATAAGGGCGATTCGCTGGAAGGGGTTGTTATCACACATAAAAATGATACCGGCAATAAAACTGCTGTCTATCACCAGTATCGGTTTTATGGCAAATAATATCCTTCCTGCACGGGTAGGAGAGGTTTTGAGGCCGTTTCTGCTCTACAAAAAAGAATCGGTCAAATTTTCAACGTCAGTGGCTACCGTAATTGTTGAGCGTATTTTCGATATGCTTGGACTCATCATCTTCGCGGCAGTGACCATAGCACTATTGCCTGACTATTCCGGACATATACATAATTCCATTTCCCCGGTATCAGTACAGGAGACAACCGACTTCGGGGAATCAGTTATCCTATCCCTGAAGAAGTGGACCGAGGTATTTGCCGTGGTTGGAGTATTGATGATTATAGCGCTCTTTCTTATCGTTACGAAGCCCGATTTCTTCAAAAAAATACTCGCGAAACTCACGTTCTTTCTTTCCCACACACTCAAAGACAAGGTTTTTGCGTTTTACGATTCATTTGTGCATGGCTTAAAAATTCTGGAAAACAGGACAGAAACCTTCTGGATACTGGGATATACACTCTTAATCTGGATCATTTGTGGCGCAGAAATATATTTTCTGGGGTTCTCTTTTCACCTGCAACTCCCATTTTTAGGCGCCTGCCTTGTTGCTATTTGTCTGGCATTGGCAATTGCATTGCCCCAGGCGCCGGGATTCATCGGCGTCTTCCACATCGCAATCCTAAAATCCCTGGATATCTTTGGAATACATACCCCTGCGGCTCAAAGTTATGCCATTGTGTTGTGGGTTATTAGTGTTTTTCCCATTACGATTATGGGGTTTTTCTTTCTCTGGAAAGAAGGTATTACCTTCCACGAAGTAGTCAAGCTGGAAGGGGAGATTGTCGACGGCAAACTGGAGGAATTGGAAGGCATACCAAAAGATACAGATGGTTGTTTTACAAAAATTGCCTCAAACACAAAAGTCCCATGAGACATTTTGTCTCATGGGACACTTTTTTTGAAAACACCCCCCTTTCCATGATACATAATCAGGTCTTTTTGCAAATTATTTTACGTAATCCCTCTCCCCTTTTCTTGTCGCCTCTTTACACCCACGCCCACCAACAATATAGCGTTTTAGATAAAGCCAGTGTGTTTTATAACTGGAAGTAAATCAATGCGTTCGGATTGTATTTGAGTTTGAACAGGCAGAGATAAGCGGAGATTGTCCGTGCCACACGGATTACGGTTTTCCTTTGCGCTCTTTGCGCCTTTGCGGTGACTTGGTTTTTGGGTAAGTATTGCACCGCAAAGGACGCAAAGGGTTTTATTGGGTTTTGTACCTCAATCAACCTACCCGGCTAATATATTTAAAATTCAATCTGTATCTGTTTTTTTTCTGTCCCGTAGGGACAAAATATCGGTAGAAACAGCCAGGGTACACAAACATTAATGCCGTAGGCATGATATATTTAAAATCCAGCTTTTCCACCAATATATCGTTCCTACGGAACTAACACGGTTTTTCTGTTTGTTTTCTACCAATATTTCGTTCCTAACGGAACTTGCGTCTTGTAAATTCTCAGATGTCGTGTAGGTACAAGGTAGCCAAGAGCTTCCGTTTGGGGGAAATACAGGGCGAATCCCTTGTATTTCCTGGTTTGAGCATCGAAAACCTGACTTGTCGGAAGTGTGTAGGTTGGGTTGAATAAAGCGATAACCGGGGTCTGCCCCCTATTTCTGTCTTCCGTCACTTTATTATTTTTTTCTTATAGGGAAGTTTCAGTTGCGTTATTCCATCTTCAATCTGTTCAAATTCAGGATCTTTATGAACCAATACTGCCTTTTTGTTTTTAGCCAATCCTGCTATGCAGCAATCAGCAAAAGACATAGCCTTCGCCGCTTTAATATCTCCAATTATTTTACTGAGATTTGGAGTTAGAGATTGTTGTTTCAAGGGTAGGGTTTCGATCAGATTGAGACGTTCTTCAGCAATTGTTCGGCCCTGTTCCTGTATGGAAATATAGAAAAGTTCTATAGCGGTAACACTTGAGATGAAAATCACGTCTTCTTCATTGAGAGCATTTATAAGTAACCGTTCAATGGTCTCAATCCCTTCTTCGTTTTCAATCAATGCCAGAAGGGCAGATGTGTCGAAAACATATTCACTCATTTTAACTTGTCTTTTTCCCGCTCTTTCAGAAGAGCATTAGTAAGATTGCCATTTCCCGAACCTTTGAGTTTTTTCATTGCATCAATTGCTCTTTTGCGTTTCAGTATTTCTACAGAAGTGTCATTGTCGTCAAAAACGATGCTTAACCGTGTTTCTGATGGTAGGGAAAGATGATTTAAGAAGGATTGGAGTTCTGATACCGTAATATTAATCTTTGTTGACATATATGCCTTCTTGCGAACAGGGTGACAAGTTATTACACAGACCTGTACGTCCAGCTAAAGTGGGATATACGGGTAAGGACAAGTTGTGTACTAGCATTAAATTAAGCTTTTATTCCACAACCGATGACGATTGTGCGACTGGTTTTGAAATAGGTCTAGTAGCAGTTCACATGGGTATCTGGAGGATGACATAACCCCCCTTAGAAAAGCTTACTAAGGGGGGCATATCTTGTCTTGTTTTCCACAGTACTCTTTACGTGTTATTTACGTCATGGTTCGCGATAAACTGTTATCAGGTATTTTAAATCTCTTTTGCGTTAATCCACTTCATCATCTTGCGGAGTTCCTTACCGACTTTTTCGAGGAGGTGGCCTCTGTCTTTCTTTTCCAGGGCGTTGAATACGGGGCGGCCTGCCTGGTTTTCCAGTATCCATTCCTTGGCAAACTGGCCGCTTTGTATCTCGCTGAGTATCCTTTTCATCTCTTTCTTGGTCTCTTCGGTGACGATGCGGGGGCCGCGCGTCAGGTCGCCGTATTCGGCGGTGTTGCTGACGGAATACCGCATGTAGCTTAGGCCGCCCTGGTAGAAGAGGTCTACGATGAGTTTCAGCTCGTGCATGCACTCGAAATAGGCTAGTTCCGGCTGGTAGCCTGCCTCGACGAGTGTTTCAAATCCGGCCTTCACAAGCGCGGCTGCGCCTCCGCAGAGGACGGCCTGCTCGCCGAAAAGATCGGTTTCCGTTTCCTCGGCGAAGGTGGTTTCCATAACGCCGGCGCGTGTGCCGCCGATCCCGTGCGCGTAGGCCATGGCCTTCTGCTTCCCTTTTCCGGTGGGGTCCTGGTGGATCGCCATGAGGCATGGTACGCCGCCGCCTTTTTCAAATTCGCTGCGGACGAGGTGTCCCGGCCCTTTCGGGGCTATCATGATAACGTCGATGTTATCGGGCGGAACGACCTGCCCGAAGTGGATGTTGAATCCATGTGAAAAACATAACGTCTTGCCTTCTTTGAGGTGCGGCTTGATCTGTGATTCGTACACCGATTTTTGTGTTTCATCAGGCAAGAGTATCTGGATGAAGTCGCCCTGACGGGCAGCCTCGTCCACGGAAACGGGCTTGAACCCGTGCTTTACCGCCAACTGATGGTTGGGGGTGCCGGTTCTTGTCGAAACAATCACGTCAACGCCTGATTCTCTCAAGTTTTGAGCCTGTGCGTGACCCTGGCTGCCGTACCCGATAACTGCAATCTTTTTTCCCTTTAAGACGCTCATATCGGCGTCTTTTTCATAATACATTTTTAACATGTTTTTCCCTTTTTTCTTTCTAATTGGTGTTAAGGAAATACTAACTAACGGTAGTGGCAAGGCGCGCCATGCCACAACCCATTATAAAAGTAACTAATTTAATAAACCCCGAATGAACGCAAATTTACGCTAATTATTTAACGCCCCGCCCAATAGCAATGCTGCCGGTTCTCACGAGTTCTTTGATGCCGTAAGGTCTCAAAAGTTGTATCATCGCTTCAAGTTTTTCTTCCATACCGGCGAGTTCGATGACGAGGTCTTTTTGTCCGACGTCAACAATTTTCCCCCGGAAGATTTCTACAATTTCGATGATTTCACTGCGTTTCCCCGGCGGCACGTATACCTTCAACAACATCAAATCCCGTTCAACAAACTCATCATTGGAAAAATCGACCACTTTAATAACGTCGATGATCTTCCCAAGCTGTTTTCGCACCTGTTCCACAACGGCGTCGTCGCCCTTCACCACAATCGTCATCTGCGAGAGCGCCGGGTTCTCCGTTTCTCCAACGGCAAGGCTGTCGATGTTAAAGCCGCGCCCGCTGATAAGGCTTGTAATACGCGCTAGAACGCCTACCTTGTTTTCTACCAGAAGTGATATAACGTGTCTCATGATTATTGCACCATTCCAGAAAATCCAAAGAAGGCCAACGCCATAAGTCCCGTGCAAATAAAAGCGATAGGCACGCCCCGCAATGGCTGCGGAATGTTAACCAGCGCCAAACGCTCCCTGATGCCGGACATCAAAAGCATCGCAATGGTAAAGCCGAGTCCGGCCCCAAACCCCTGGACGGTCGCCTCTAAAAAACCCAGGTGTTTGGCTGAATCGGTGGTGTTTAACAGCGCCACCCCCAACACACAGCAGTTGGTGGTTATAAGAGGCAGGTAAATACCCAGGCTGTCATACAGTGCGGGAACCATTTTCTTCAACATCATCTCAACCAACTGTACCAGCGTGGCGATGACCAGGATGTAGCTTGTCGTCTTCAAAACCTCGATAAGCCCGGTTTCCCGTACGGAAGGGAATATTTTTGCGACGATGTTTACGTCACCGGGTAGCAAGACATAATTGTAAACAATCCAGGTGATTACCGAGGTAATCGTCATAACAAACGTTACCGCAATGCCCATGCCCATAGCGGACGACGTCTTTTGTGAAACGCCGAGAAACGGGCATAATCCAAGGAATTTTGACAAAACAAAGTTATTGACAAAGACCATGCTTATGATAATAACGACGATTTCTTTAATCATTTTTCATATATTCCTTCATAGCTGTCTCGCCTTTCCTGAGCTTTCTCCAGTTGAAAAACCCCAGCAAAAGCCCCAATACAATAAAGGCCCCGGGTGCCATAATCATGACGGAGGCCGGGTTATACGACTTGGATATCTTTACACCAAAAAACGTCCCCGCCCCGATTACCTCGCGAATGGATGAGACAAGGCAGAGCGACAGCGTCCAACCAAGCCCTATCCCTGCGCCGTCGAGGACGGAGGCAAGCGGTTTGTTCTTATAAGCAAAAGATTCCGCACGGTACATAATAATGCAATTGACCACGATAAGCGGGATGAATATGCCCAGCGAGGCGTTCAATTCCTGCGGCAGATAGGCCTTCATAAGCAGTTCTACCATCGTCACAAACGCGGCAATAACGACGATGAAGCAGGGAATACGGATTTCACGGGGAATAGACGCCCGCACCAGGGAAATGATCATATTGGAACAGACCAGCACAAAGGTGGCCGCGCCGCCCATTGCCAGCCCGTTTTTTACCGAGGTGGTGACTGCCAGGCTTGGGCAGATGCCCAGCACCAGTACGAACAGGGGATTATATTTAAAAATCCCCTTCGAAAATTCTTTTAAATTATCTTGTTCTGCCATAAATAGTATACATTTATTTTATGGTGGACATTCCTTGAAGGTAGTCTCAAAAGCCACCATTGGTAGTCAAAATACCTTGAGTATTACCAACTGCATAAAAACGTTTGAAACCACAAATTACACAGATTTTTGGGTTATTACGGTTTTATCTGTGCAATCTGTGGTTCCGGTAGTTTTTTTTCGAAAACGGATAAAGTTATTAAGGGTTCCGTTTTGCCACAGGGATGATACTCAGACGCTGATACGTAAAATTTGTTAAAGGCTAAACATTTCGGGAACAAAAGTCAAGTGCAAATTTAGTGAATGTGTTTATCAATTTCCTTCTTGTCAAAACCATATAAAACCTTGCTGCCGGCAATAACGATGGGCAGTTTATCAAGCAATTCGACGTCCTTGCTTCCTATCAGGTTAACCGCCTCTTTTCGGGCATTTTCATCTTTATCAACATTGTATGAAACATAGTTTGCTTTTCGTTCATTTAAATACGCCAACAGTTGATTGCATTTGGGGCAAAAAGGCGTGCAGAATACCTTTAATTTATGTGGAGACATAGTTTACTCCTTTCTTAAATTGAGACTGGCGGCAAACCGGATGTTTCAGCGAGTCTTTTCACCGGCACAGTGCGCCACCAATGTGGGTTTCTCTGTGCGGACACACCGAAGCGTCACCGCCTGAACCTATTACCATACATCTACCATTGAGAGTTAAAAAAACATTCTACCCTTTTTTAAATCGGATTTAAAGCATTTTGTGGCGGTTTTCTCTCAACGTGGGATTCCAGCGGCAAGGCTGAAGCCTTGCCCTACGGATTAGCGGGGTGCGGGCTTTATTCCGTGGGGGCAATAAATGCGGGGGGTGGGATAGTTGTTTTGGGGAAAAAAGAATTACATTAAAACATCCTCTGCAACGCAATATTCAAACCTTTTAGTGCCGGTGACTTGAGGATGTCTTCCTCATTGTATGATTTGTGAAGTTGGTAGGCGTTGCCTTTCAAGGTATAAATCTCTATTACTTTACCGTCTGGAATCACTATCCAATATTCCTTGACGCCAAATCCGGCATAAAGCCGCTTCTTCCGTACCATATCTCTATAAGCGCTGCTCTCCGAAACAATTTCTATCGCCAGGTCAGGCGCGCCCTGTATGTTCTTTTCGCCTATAATTGCGAGTCTGCCCTGTGAAATGAACAGGATATCTGGCTGTACCACATTTTCCTCATCAAGATATACGTCACATGGAGCGTAGAATATCTCTCCAAGACTATTTTGTGTTACAAATTCCTCAAGTACGAACCCAAGCTTTCTTGAAATTCTTTGATGGTTTGGCGCTGGGGAAGGCGTCATAAGCAAATCTCCTTCGATAAGTTCGTATTGCTTATCATCCGGGGTCTTTATATAATCCGCGTAGGTATATTTTTTCTTTTCTATAACGGCTGTAGTCATCGTATTCCCCTAAAATCGCTTTTATGTCATGCCACCATAAATTACTGTGATACATAAATCATATCAAGATTATATCATACCTATTCGTTTCTTTGAAAACAATAACTTCCCAACAAATTTATTGCATACTGGCGTCAAAATAATTTCCCCAATGTCAGGATGCCTGTATTTCTACGTTATCTATGCATCATCGGCGGCTGATTAAAATCCCTGCCATAGTGACAGCAATAATCCGGCAGCAGCTTAAAAGATGTCAAAATGACAATGCGATACCACTTTGTCAAAGCGTATATCTTATCTGTTGAATGAAAAAACCTTCAATATTGATTTTGTCATAACTTGTGGTATTATAAAGCAATGTAACTATTTATAAAACGATTGGTTTTCCGATTACGATAAGACATTTTACTTTTATCGTTTTAATAAAAGGTTGTCGATGTTATGGTCTGCTATTTGCTTAGAGGGTATTAGTCTTTTTATGAAACAGTTCATTCCGCCGTTAAAAAACGCTGAAATTGCTGAGTATTTTGAAAGAGAATATTACGGAAAAGTATACCCTGATTCCCCAATTCCCTTTATTTTCTCCGCGTTCAATACGCCCTCTGCGGCGGTCTGTTACGTCTTTTATTAAAAGTTAGTTAAAGGTTCTGTCTATGATGACATTATTAGATCCGCGAGGTGGGCAATATACACTTCTTATCACGGATGATGATGAGGCGTGTCGTGATAGTTTAAAGAGGGTTTTCGAGCCGGAAGGTTATACCACGTATCTGGCAAGCTGTGGAAAAGAGGCCGTCAAGATTGCCAGAATGGTAGAGGTTGATTTGCTTATTCTGGACGTCCATCTTCCTGATTACAGTGGTCTTGAGACCTTTCAGATTATCAAGCAGGAAATAAGGCTTGGCCTCCCGTGTATCTTTATCTCCGGTGAAATAACCAGGGGGTTGCAAATAGACCTGATCAGCGCAAATGCCTACACCATTATCCCAAAACCAATTAACATCAACATATTGCGGGATTCTGTCGAACGGGTAATAGAGAAATATTATTGGAAATAGGTTGTAGTGTTCATAATCCCGTAACGTACCATCGGCAGTTACAACAAACCTTGAATTCCATAAACGTTAAATTTCAAAGAAAGGAGCAGTTTGAGCTATGAATGTAAAACCATTAGGTGAGAAGATCATGATAAAAAGGGTTGAGGCGGAATCCAAAACGGCAGGAGGCATTGTGTTGCCTGATTCGGCCAAGGAAAAACCCAAAGAGGGCAAGGTTATTGCCCTGGGAGACGGCAAATTGTTAAAGAACGGCGACCGGGCTAAATTTCAGGTCAAAAAGGGAGACAGGGTGTTATTTACTTCCTACGGTGGCACCGAGGTAAAGATTGATGGCGAAGAGTTCCTCCTGATGTCTGAAGAAGATATTCTGGCGGTAATTGATTGATATTTTTAGGAGGTGGCAATGGCCGCGAAAAAGATTATTTATGGACACGATGCCAGTGAAGCCATAAGAAACGGTATCAGAAAACTGGCGCAGGCAGTAAAGGTTACGTTGGGGCCGAAAGGCCGCAACGTCATTATTGAAAAAAGCTTTGGTTCTCCGATGGTGATTAACGATGGCGTTACCGTCGCTAAGGAGATAGACCTTGAAGACCCATTCGAGGATATGGGCGCAAAGATGGTCAGAGAGGCCGCCTCGAAAACAAACGATATGGTAGGCGACGGCACCTCTACGGCAACGTTGCTGGCCGAAGCTATTTATGAGGAAGGACTCAAAAATATCACCGCCGGGGCCAATCCCGTGGATATTAAACACGGCATTGAGAAGGCGGTAGACGCATTAATAAAAGAACTCACCCGTATGAGCATTAAATTGTCCGGGAAAAAGGAGATTTCTCAAATTGCTACGATTGCAGCAAACAACGATCAGGAGATCGGCAATCAGATAGCAGACGCCATGGAAAAGGTCGGCAAGGACGGCGTCATTACGGTGGAAGAGGGAAAGAGCTTCAAGACAACGGTTGATTTGGTTGAAGGGATGCAATTTGACCGGGGTTACCTATCACCTTATTTCATGACCTCAACGGACACGATGGAGGCAGTATTTGAAAATCCATACATCCTGGTTTACGAGAAAAAATTGTCTGCCGTTAAGGAACTCGTTCCTTTGCTGGAAAAGATCGCCAAGTCAGGCAGGGCGTTGTTTATTCTCGCTGAGGACGTGGAAGGGGAAGCCCTGAGCACGCTCGTTGTTAATAAACTGCGCGGCACCCTGCAATGCGTTGCCGTCAAATCACCGGGCTTTGGAGACAGAAGGAAGGCCATGCTGGGCGACATCGCAGCCCTTACCAACGCAAAGGCAATATTTGAAGATTTGGGGATACAGCTTGCCGGCATCGAGTTGACGGACCTTGGCAGCGCAAAAAAGGTTGTTATTACGAAGGATACGACGACGATTGTTGAGGGCGCCGGGGATTCCAAAGAAATTCAGGGAAGGATCGCGCAGATCAAGAGTGAAATGGATACAACCACGTCTGACTACGATCGTGAAAAATTACAGGAAAGACTTGCCAAGCTGTCGGGCGGGATTGCGCGGATTAACGTAGGCGCCGCCACCGAGGTGGAAATGAAGGAAAAGAAGGCGCGCGTTGAGGATGCCGTACATGCCACCAGAGCTGCCGTGGCGGAAGGTGTTCTGCCGGGCGGTGGCGTCGCATTGATACGGGCTTCAAAGGCGCTGGACGCTTTACAGTCTAAAGGGGATGATAAGGTTGGCATAAACCTCGTCAAAATAGCCATCGAAAAGCCTATTCAGCAAATTGCTCAGAATGCCGGGCTGGAAGGCGCCGTCATACTGCAAAAGGTAAAAGAAGGCACGGGCAACTTTGGCTACGACGCATTCGGCGAAAAGTATACCGACATGGTGGAAGCCGGTATTATCGATGCGACAAAGGTGGTGAAAGTAGCGCTTCAGAACGGCGCCAGTATTGCGGCACTGCTCCTTACGACAACTGCCGTTATAGGAGACGTTCCGGAGGAGAAAGAGAAGGCCGTATCTGCTCCATGTGCGCACAGGCATTGATTTCGGCAAAACAGCGTTGCCGGTATTACATGAGACATTGAAGGCGTAATTTGCAATCCAGGATAATAAAAAAAGGCGTTAGACCTTAAACGGTCAACGCCTTTTTTGTTGACAGATATTTTAATTTATGTTTGAGTTATTAAACATGGAAAGCATTTTTAAAAACTTGCAATCATCTTCCTTGAATATTTATTATAATTAAACGGAAAAAATACTACTATGCAGACAAATGACCATTATAGCAACTACCAATCGCCCTTCTCCGAACGTTATGCAAGCAAGGAAATGTGCCGGCTCTTTTCCGACCAATACAAATTCAGCGTCTGGCGCAAGCTCTGGATTGTCCTTGCCGAAGCCGAAATGGAGCTTGGGCTGAAAACGATTACCACGGAGCAGATTGAAGAAATGCGCCGTTTTCAGGATACGATAAACTTCGACCGGGCGCGCGAGTTCGAGAAGAAGTTCAGGCACGACGTCATGTCGCACGTCCACGCCTACGGGGAACAGTGTCCGAAGGCGCGGCCCATCATCCACCTGGGCGCAACCAGCGCGTACGTGCAGGACAACACCGAACTCATTCAAATGAGAGAGGGCATGCACATTATATTCACAAAGCTGGTGAACGCCGTAAGCATACTTTCAACCCACGCGATGGCCTACAAAGACCAGCCCACCCTGAGCTTCACCCATTTCCAGTCTGCCCAGCCTACCACGGTAGGCAAGAGGATATGTCTGTGGACGCAGGATTGGGTATTCGACGTCGAGGAACTAGAGATGCGCATCAAGGGACTCCGGTTCCACGGGGTAAAGGGAACTACGGGCACCCAGGCCAGCTTCATGACGCTTTTCAACAATGACACCGGCAAGGTAAAAAAGCTGGAAGAACTGGTTGCCCGGAAGATGGGGTTCGACAGTCATTATGCCGTTACCGGGCAAACCTACAGCAGAAAAATCGACAGCCAGATCGCATTCAGCCTGGCGGGCATCGCGCAATCCGCCTATAAATTTTCCAACGACATGCGGCTGCTTCAGCACATGAAGGAAATGGAAGAACCCTTCGGGGAAGAACAGATAGGCTCTTCGGCCATGGCCTACAAGCGGAATCCCATGCGTTGCGAGCGCATAGCCGCCATCGCGCGTTACGTATTGTGCAACAGCCTGAACCCCGCGTTTACCGCCGCCTCTCAGTGGTTTGAAAGGACGCTTGACGATTCTGCCAACAAGAGAATCGCCATTTCAGAGGCATTCCTGGCCGTTGACAGCATATTGAACATCGTCCTCAACGTCGTTTCCGGCATGAAGGTCTATCCCTCCATCATCAACCGCCGCCTTGCAGACGAGTTGCCGTTTATGGTAACGGAAAACATCCTGATGGAGGCCGTAAACGCCGGGGGCGACCGGCAGGAACTCCACGAAGGCATTCGCAGGCACTCCATGGAGGCCGCACGTATCGTGAAGGAAGAAGGCAGCAAAAACGACCTGCTGGAACGGATTGCGCAAGACCCCTTATTTTCCAAAATCAAGCCAAAGCTGAAAGATATCTCAAACCCCGGCAGGCTTGTCGGCCGTGCGCCGCAGCAGGTGGAGGAATTTGTGTCCCAGGTCGTAGCACCTCTATTAAAGCGGCACAGCGGTTGTATAGACAAGAAACATATACCGGCGTTGCACGTGTAATAACGGTAGCAGTTCACCGCAGAGGACGCGGAGGACGCAGAGAATTGAAGGAGAAGGGAAAATTCCGGTGGGTTCAGGTTTGCGACCTGAATACTGATTTTGATAGTATAAAAGCGTTGTGCCGTTAATAAGGCGCTCAAAAGCTTTCCCACCGCTTGTGCAGGCATGGGCAAACCCTGTCCATCCGTGCCCGGAAGTCAACCATGAAAACGTCAAATAACATGCCACAATCAATGCAGGAATGGATGAATGAAATAATTAATGCGTATACAGATGCAGCAGAAACGATTCCTTTTGGACCTGCTGCTGGCGTAGAAATTACCGCCCGAGAGTTGTTTCATCTTGCGCCGATAGTGTGTATAAAATTCAGGGGGATTGAGCGGACGACAAAGAATCTTAAAATAGTAACAGAAGCGGCGATGAGTTCTTACGTTGCCAATGAGCACGTACACGGCGATACGCTGGAGCATTCGATCATGGCCTTTGCTTTATGCTATGTTGTCGGCCATTATGCCCTGGAACTGATCGAAGAAAGGAAATCCGAAAACATCCTGAACTTTACGGAGCAGCATTTAAATGAAATCAAAAAGAGCATCGAAAGCTAACAACGGCTTTAACGTGGACCGCCTTCTCCGCTAGTATCGGAATGCGTCCGGATATCGAACTGAAGGTTCCAGTAACCCTTTCTACAAGGGAGAACTAAGTGAGTTCGCAATAAAAGATGGAGTGAAAGCATAGATGCGAACAAAGGATATACACGTGGAAGTATTACAAATAGCCGGAATACCTGTTTTTTTCTCCTGCGCGTTTGATACCTACCAACTCTTCAGACTAAATCTCGATGCGCATAAATTATTGCTCCTCCCGGCATTCGACACCCTGCTTGCCCTCAACCTCTCACGCGGGATCGTTCCCTTTGAACACCAGATAAATTCCGTAAAAAAACTCCTGGGCAGGTTCAGGGGCAGGGGAATGCTTTGCGACGAGGTTGGCCTCGGCAAGACCATCGAGGCGTCCCTGGCCATGCTCGAACTTATTACCAGGGGGCTGATCAAGAAAATCCTCATCCTTGTGCCGCCGTCATTAATTGAGCAATGGAAAGAAGAGACGTTTTTTAAATTCAACCTTGAGTTTATTACCTCCGACGACAAGGACTTTAAAGCACACGGCGGCGCCGCGTGGGGGAAGTCTGACCGTATCATCGCGTCAATCCACACCGCCAAGAAGTCGCCCCATGCGGATGCAATTAAACAAGAGGACTTCGACCTGATTACCCGAAAAAGACAGGAGGCAACGGACCTGAAGCGAAAAGAAACGGAGCGCATCAAAAAATACTACGACACCCTTAACGAAGAGATGGAAGATGCCCTGGAAAAAAAGACAGGAGACCGCGAGGCCATGGCAGCAATCCAGTCAAAACAAAAGGCCGTACTCGCACAGAGGCAATCGTCCCTGGACGACATAGAATTCCGCTACAAAATGAGCGCCGGTATGTCCCTGGTATCCGTGCTGGTAACGAACTACCCCTGCTACATCTCAAAGGCGAGCGTCCCCTCAGTCCTGCAACCCTCCGGGTACGACGTCATCTGGAACCCGCTCTTCAGGCGTTTCGAGCCATTGGCCTGCCCGGCCTGCAAAAACCAGAGCTACGCCCTGCACTTCCTCCGCACGGGCATCCGCTGCCAGAATTGCTTAAAAAACTAAGGTAGGGTTCAAGTTGCAAACCCGCAAACAGACTCAAGAAGATAAAAAAGGAATTCCTATGAGAAACACTTTTATTAATACCATCATCGACGCCTGCAAAACAAATCCCGGCGTCTTTATTATTAGCGGCGATGCCGGGCTTGGGGTGTTTGATGATTTTCAAAATGAGTATCACGATCGGTTTCTTAATCTCGGAGTCGCCGAGCAGAATATGGTGAGCTTTGCGGCGGGACTCTCCATGACGGGTTTTAAGGTTTATCTGTATAATATCATCCCGTTTGTGCTGTACCGGTGCTACGAACAGGTGCGAAATGATATCTGCTACCAGGAATTGCCGGTTACGCTGGTTGGCATTGGAAGCGGGGTCACCTACGCCCCTCAGGGAATGACCCATTATTCGGTCGAAGACCTGGGAATGGCGCAGACGCTGCCTAATCTCAAGGTGTTCTCACCGATTGACCCCATTGAGGCAAGGCTTGCGGCGCGGTATTCACTCAGCAGCAAGTTGCCGGTATACGTCAGGCTGGCGAAGAGAGGCGAACCGAATATCCATAAAAACGAGGATTTTGACATAACCGAACCGCAGCTCATAGCGGACGGCGAGGACGTGGCCATCCTCTTTCACGGCTCAATTGGGCTGGAGGTCTTGAAGGCACGGGGGCTTTTAGCAGGGGATGGCGTCTTCCCCAGGCTCATCTCCGTTCCTCTGGTTATGCCGGTAAATATTGAAAAGTTGCTCTCCTTGCTTAAAGGGGTAAAATGCGTTGTTACCGTTGAGGAGCATTTCCTGAATAGCGGTTTCGGTTCGATGTTGTCACGTGAATATGTTAAAATGAGGCCGGACTGGAAACTGTTTACACTCGGTATAACCGATGGATTTATCCACGCAATCAAGGATTCGGACGCCATGCGGGAACACTTTGGGATTTCGGCGGTAAGGATTGCGGAGTTTGTTAAGAAATTGTAACTGCTTAGATAGATAGGCTGAAGACTGAAGACTGAAGGTTGAAGGTTAAATAGTATGTGATTGCACAAATTTCCGGCAGGCGAAGGCTTTTAATGGTATAGGAAATTGAAAGTTAGGCCTGAAAGGCCGGTAGGACATAGCGGGGGGTGGCGTGCCCCCTGTTACAGACAATAAAATAATATAAGCCCCGAAGGGGCGGCAGGATGTTTTTTATTCAAGATTAAAACAATAATAAATTTTAGAATAAACGGGTATCCCTGCTATGTTGTGTGTCCTTTTCTGTCACCCCTTCGGGGCTGGTTATGTTATTACATTTACCAGGGGCTTCACCCCTGGCTATATCCTTTCAGCC